>JBPBQS010000132.1:0-73533 GCA_050920955.1 Janthinobacterium lividum
AGCGGGTGCTGGTTCTGCCGCGCCAGGTCCATGACCTGCGTCACCTTGGTCTCGGCGACCTCGTAGGTGAACACGCCGCAGACGCCCACGCCGCGGCGGTGGACGTGCAGCATGATGCGCGTCGCCTCCTCGCGGGTCTTCTGGAAGAAGCGCTCCAGGACGTGCACGACGAACTCCATCGGCGTGTAGTCGTCGTTGAGCATCAGGACCTTGTACATGGCCGGCTTGCGGGTCTTGGGCCGCGCCTTGACCACCACGCCCGTGTTGGGGTTCTCGGTGCCGCGCTGCTTGTCGTTGTCGCTCATTCGTCCGCCCATCCCAGGTCCAGGGGCGCGAACCGGGTCCGCCTCTCGCCGCCACCGGCGGGCCCCCGCGCCGTGCCGCGAGGAGCGAGCATATCGGAAGCCGCGCCGCAGGGAAAAGGCCCGACGCCGCCGCGCCGGTCGCAGGGCGCACAACGTGAAAGGGGGCCCGGACCACCGGCCCGGACCCTCCTGCCCCGCGACGCGCCCGCAGGGGTCAGCCGCGCGGGGCGGTGACCATCTCCATCGCGGCGCCGACGCGCGCGGTGAGCGGCGCGCTCGCCTGCTCGGCCAGCTTCATCGAGGTCTCGGTGAGGCGGGTCGACTCGGCCAGCGCCTTCTCCATCGCGGTGCGCGCCGTCGTGGTCTGCAGCGCGACCGCGTCCTGCAGCGTGCGGATCGCGGTCAGCGAGCGCAGCATGGACACGTTGTCCTGGAACGAGGCCTGCGCGGTGGCCGTGATCTGGCGCGACAGGTCCTGCAGGCCGGTGGCCCAGATCTGGCTGGACTTCATCATCGCCTCGACGTTGCCCTGGCTGAAGGCGAGCATCTGCTCGGCCTGCTTCATGGCCTGCTCCATCCCGCCGCGCGCGGCGGGCTTGGCCGCGTCCATCGCCGCGGCGGCGCTCGCGGTCGCCTCGCGGGCGCCGGAGGCCACGCTCTCGAAGCCGTTGGAGACCTGGCGCACGCTCTCGCGGGCCACGTCCTGCACCACGGCCAGGCCGTCGATCGTCGCCTTCTTGCCACTCATCGCTGCATCTCCTGCCGGCACCGCGTTGCGGGCGCCTGATTGTTCTTGCTCGTGGGGCGCATCAGCCACCGGCGACCCTTCCCCTTTGCTGCACCGCAGCAGGCACGGGTGTATGCGTTCGCGTTCCGGCCGGTCAACAGGAATTGTGCAGTGCACCATGGGATTCCGTTGCGGTTCGGACACGTCTCATGCCGCGGGATGACGCACGGCGCGATACAACCCGGGCCGGCAACCATCTGTTCATGCAAGTAAATGCAATCTGCAACCCTGGACACGATGCTGTGCCGGCCGTTACGGTCGGCGGGAAGGATCAGGGGATTGATGCGGATGTTCGCTCGTTTTCGCCGCGTCGCGACCGCGCTCGGCCGCGCCCGCCCCAGGCCGGGACAGCCGGCACTGGCGATGGCGGCCCTGGCGATGGCGGCCCTGTGCGCGGCGGTGGCATTCGCGCCCCTGCCCGCCGCGGCCCAGGTCTGGTCGAACCGCTACGCCTCGCTGGTGATCGACGCCGGCACCGGCAACGTCCTCGAGGAGGTCAACGCCGACGAACCGCGCTACCCCGCCAGCCTGACCAAGCTGATGACGCTCTACATGGCGTTCGAGGCGCTGCGCGACCACCGCATCGGCCTCGACCAGGTGGTGCCGGTCTCGTGGCACACCGCCTCCATGTCGCCGGTCAAGCTCGGGCTGGTGCCGGCCACGACCATCACCGTCGAGCAGGCGATGCTGGCGATGGTCACGCTCTCGGCCAACGACGCGGCCTGCGCGATGGGCGAGCTGCTCGGCGGCGACGAGGAGCGCTTCGCCCAGATGATGACGCTGCGCGCGCGCGCGCTCGGCATGACGCGCACCACCTTCCGCAACGCGTCGGGCCTGCCCGACCCCGAGCAGGTCAGCACCGCGCACGACCTCGCCGTGCTGGCGCGCCACCTGGTGCAGGACTTCCCCGACGACTACACGCTGTTCAGCACGCCGTCGTTCAGCTTCCACGGCCGCGAGATCCTCAACCACGACACCATGCTGCGCACCTACCCCGGCGCCGACGGTCTCAAGACCGGCTACACCGAGCTCTCCGGGCACAACCTGGTCACCTCGGCGGTGCGCGGCGGCGTGCGCCTCATCGGCGTGGTCCTCGGCATGCGCGCCAATGGCGAGCGCGACGTGCACATGACCTCGCTGCTCGACGACGGCTTCGAGCGCATGGACGTCCCCGTGCAGCGCCGTGCCCCGTCGCGCATGCGCGTGCCCGCGCTGATCGCCGCCGCCGACGCCGCCGTGCTGCCGCTGCGCTTCGCGCCCGTGCCCTACCGCGCCGCGATGCACGCCAGCCAGCGGCTGCGCGCCCGCCACGTCATGGCCGAGCGCCCGATCGAGTTCGCCCCGCCCCCGCGCGGCCCCGCGCACGGTCCCGCGCACGGCCGCGGCCACGGCCGCCTGTCGGCGCGCCCGGTCGCGGACGACGTGCGCCCCCGCCTGCTGCCCGTCATCGCCCACCGCCACGCCCCGGTTCGCGCCAGCGCCTGCACCCGCCGCCACCCCTGCGAGCGCTGAACCGCCCGACCCCTTGCGCCGGGCGGCACGGGCACGCATTTTCGCGGATACGCCGGCGCGCCTTCCGTGTCGGGACGATGACACGGAGCGAGCATGGACGGCGGGGCCGACTCAAGGCGCATCACACTGCATCCGCCCGAGGATTTCGCGGGCATGCGCGCGGCCGGGCGCCTGGCCGCCGAGACCCTGGACATGATCGGCCCGCACGTCCGCCCGGGCGTCACCACCGGCGAGCTCGACGCGCTCATCCACGACTTCACCCTGGCCGCCCACGCCATCCCCGCGACGCTGAACTACCGGGGCTACCCGAAGTCGTCGTGCATCTCGCTCAACCACGTCGTCTGCCACGGCATCCCCGGCGACCGGCGCCTGGTCGACGGCGACGTGCTCAACATCGACGTCACCTGCATCGTCGACGGCTGGCACGGCGACACCAGCCGCATGTACGTCGCCGGCAAGCCCTCCACCCGCGCCCGCAACCTCATCGACGTCACCCACGAGGCGATGATGCGCGGCGTGCGCGCGGTGCGACCGGGAGCCACGCTCGGCGATATCGGCCAAGCCATCCAGTCCTACGTCGAGGCGCACCGCTTCAGCGTCGTGCGCGACTTCTGCGGCCACGGCATCGGACAGCGCTTCCACGAGGCGCCCAACATCCTGCACTTCGGCCGCGCCGGCGAAGGCCCCGCGCTCCGGCCAGGGATGTTCTTCACCATCGAGCCCATGGTCAACGCCGGGCGCCCGGAGGTGAAGGTCCTCGACGACGGCTGGACAGCGGTCACGCGCGACCGCTCGCTGTCGGCGCAGTTCGAGCACATGGTCGGCGTCACCGAGGACGGCTGCGAGGTGTTCACCCTCTCGCCGGCAGGGCTGCACCAGCCGGTGTTCGAGTAGGCAAGGAAGCAAGCGTCTTCTTTTTCTGAAGAAAAAGAAGCAAAAAGACTTTGCCCACGAGGTTCATGCCAGACGTCGATGGCACGGACGCTTATGGGAGAAAGTTCTTTGGTTCTTTCTTTCAAGAAAGAACTCGCTTCCTTTCTTCCTGCGTGGCCTGCCAGCACCGCAGCGTGGCGCGGGCGGCCTCGACCTCCGGCCCTGCCAGCCTCATCGGCGCGCAGGGCTCGGCGTCGGTCTGGCCCGGCGCGAAGTCGGGGTGGAGGCTCGTGACCGCGCCGTTGGCAAAGCCGTCGCGGTTGCCCGTGTCGAGGTAGCTCTCCGCGGGCAGGCCCTCGGCCAGGATCACGCCGTGGCGGTCGAGCTCCACGTGGAAGTAGGTGACGCGCTCGGGGGACTCCTGCGCCACGGCGGCGCCGTCGGCCAGCACGCGCACCGGCACCAGCACGCCGCCGAGGAGCAGCGCGTGCTCCGGGCTGAGCACCAGGTCGCGGCGCGGCAGGCCGGGGCCGAGGGCGTGGGCGCGCACGCGCACCGGGCGGGCGGTCTCCGGGCGGGGGTGGCGGCGCAGGTCGACGCGGCGGTGGCCGACCCAGCGGACCGGCGCGCTGCCGCCGGCGGCCAGGCGCACGTGGTCGCCGGGGGCGAGGTCCTCGACGGCGGCGGTGCCGCCCGGGGTGTCGATGCGGGTGCCGCGCGCGAAGCAGGGGGCCTCGAACAGGGTCAGGCTGCCGTCTGCGGCGACGCCGAGCTGCAGGTCGTGGGCGCCGGTGATGTCGAGCTGCTCGATGTTGCCGCCCGAGTTCGAGATGAACACGTTCTGCGGGTTGGCGGGGTCCTGCTGGACGATGTAGCTGCCGCTGCCGGGGCTGGTGGTGCCGAGGAGGCTGCGGAAGTCGATCGTGTCGCCGGGGGCGAAGCCGTCGATCGTGCTGAACGCGCCCTGGCCGTAGCCGGGGGCCACGTCGAGCACTAGGGTCGCGGGGCCGTCGAAGGCGACGTCGCCGCCGCCGAGCGGGCCGCGCAGGGTGAGCTCCAGCGTGCCGCCGGTCAGCGTCGTGCCGCCGGAGTAGGTCTCGCCCAGCACCAGGGTGCTGGAGGACGAGGGGGCGGACAGCACCACGCGGCCGGGGCCCTCGACCAGCAGGCTGCCGGCACCGGCCAGGGGGTCGCCGGCGGCGGACAGGCCGGTCTGGCCGGTGCTGCCGGTCTGGTCGGCAATCGCGTCGCCGATCGCAAGCGTCCCGCCGGCGGAGGAGGACAGCGCGATCTGCCCGTTGCCCTGGAGGAAGAGGCCGGCGCCGAAACCGAAACCCGTCGTGAGGGCGTCGTGGCCGCCCTGTGCCGCGCCGCCGGCGATCGTGCCCGACGACAGGCTCAACTCGCCGCCCTGCTGGACGAAGATCGCGCCGCCGGCGCCCAGCCCTGCGCCGCCGGCGTCGAGGCCGGTCCTGCCGCTGTAGTAGGGGCCGGCCCCGCCGAAGCCGGGCGCACCGCCGAAGCCGGCGCCGCCGCCGAAGCCGCCGTTGGCGCCGATGCCGCCGCCACCGCCGAAACCGCCGTTGCCGTTCTCGGCGCCGCCGCCGCCGAAGCCGCCGGACGCGCCGGAGGCAGGGCCGCTCGTCGGGCCGGGGGAGGCGCTGCCGCCGCCCACGCCGCCGCCGCCACCGGGGAAGTAGAGGCCGGACGAGAGGCCGGAGCCGCCGCCGCCGCCGCCGGAACCGCCAAGCCCGCCCTTCGAGTCCGTGCCGCCCGGGGCGGCGCCCAGGACGATGCCGGGCCCGCCGGTGCCGCCGGAAGCCAGCAGGCCGATGCCGCCGCCGCCCCTGGGGCCGCCCGCGCCGCCCAGCCCGCCGCCGCCGCCCTCGTAGGGCTGGCCGCCCGCGTCGGCGCCACCCACCGCGCTGTCGCCGCCGAAGGTCACGCCGTCGAGCGACACCTGCGCGCCGGACGCCACGAACAGCCCGCCGCCCAGGCCCGCGCCCGCGCCGCCGCCGCCGTAGCCGAAGCCGCCAGCCGCCTTCGTGTCGTCGATCGCGAGGTCGCTGACCGTGACGCCGCCGGCGTAGGCGAACAGGCCGCGTTGCGCGTTGCCGCCGTCGATCGTGTGGCCGTTGCCCTGGATCGCCAGCGTGCTGCCGGGGGCCAGGTTGATCGCGTCGAGGTCGGTTGTCAGCGCGATGCTGCCGGCGAGCGCGATGGTGTAGGCGGTGGACGGCGCGGAGGAGGCGCCGGACACGTCGATCTGCCCCAGGGCGGCGTTCAGCTCGGTTTCCGAGCCGACGGTGAAGCTGGTCGGCATCGCGCGCGCCCCCCTGGTTTCTTGCGCGCAACGTGCACGCCGGGGTACGCGGGCGTCAACGCCGGCGGCGGGCGCCTAGATCTGGCCGTCCAGGCCCATCTGGTGGAACTCGTGGACGATGCGGTCCTGGTTCTCCAGCAGCCAGTCGATCGACGGCTCATTGCGCATCGCCTTGGCGATGGCGGCGGTGGTCGCCTTGCGGTGGCTGTCGAACAGGGCCTTGTGGTCGAGGGTGTCGGTTTCGGCGGTGGCGGGGTCGAGCCAGATCGAGCAGATGATGCCCAGCTCGTTGGCCTGCTCCTTCGGGATGTGGCCGGCGCGCACCGCGTCGAGCACGCCGTTGGCGACCGCGGCCTGCACCGTGCCCATCAGGATGTTGGTGTAGCGCGAGCTCTTCACCGTGACCTTGCTCACGCACAGCGTCACGGGCTTGACCTGCACGTCGCAGTTCAGGATCGCGAAGACCTTGGAGTGGCCGGCGGACTGGTCGCCGAGCAGGGTCGCGATGGCGGTGCCGACCGGGCCGTCGAGCGCGCCGATCACGATCTCGGGCTCGGCCTCGGTGCCGGGCGGGCCGTCGGCGCACAGCGCCTCGCCGGTGCGCAGGATGATGCGGTCGCTCATGCGTCGTGCTCCAGGGGCGCGGGCCGCCAGGAGGAGGCCACCCGGCTATCTGCGGTGGGGAAGCCCGATCCAGCGGCGCTCGACATACAGCCCCGCCACCACCACGGCGGCGAACGCGCCGCCCGATACCAGGAGCCCGTAGAGCAGTTCGGCCATGCCTCAGTCCTCGCTGGAGGGGCTGACCGACATATACCCCATAATCCGCAGCGCAAGAAGCTCGATCACCGCGGCCGACGCGCCGCCGCCGATCCGCGTCCAGAAGCCGGGGTGCAGCGCAGGGTTGAAGATCGGCGCCACGATCGCGGCCGCCAGCACGCCGATCGCGATGAGCTGGCACCCGCCGGCCAGGAGCTTGCACCGCTCCACGCGCACGACGGGGTCGTCGGAGGCGCCGATGAGCAGGCGGATCACCATTCGGGGGCCAGGAAAGGTCGGGCTCTGCCCGAACCCGCAAAGGGTCCGAGGACCCTTTGATCCCTTGCCTTAAGGGGCGCGTTCCAAGGGCGCAGCCTTTGGCGGAGCTTGAGGCGGAGCCTCAACCTTGCCTGCTCCACGTCGCCAGCAGCCAGTCCCCGACCTCGCCCCAGCCGTTCCAGATCATCTCCAGCGCGACGTAGAGCACGATGGCGAGCCCGACCCAGGCGATCCAGCGGGCGCGGTCGAGCAGCTTGAGCAGCAGGCCGGCGGCCAGGCCGGTGAGGGCCACGGAGACCGCGAGGCCGACGACGAGCACCCAGGCGACGTTGTGGGCGGCGCCGGCGACGGCGAGGACGTTGTCCAGGCTCATCGACAGGTCGGCGACGACGATCTGCACCATCGCGCGCCAGACGCTGCCGGGGCCGGAGGCCTCCGCCTCGTCGTGGCGCGGGCCGCGCAGCTCGCGCCACATGCGCCAGCAGACCCAGAGCAGGAGCAGGCCGCCGGCGAAGGTCAGGCCGATGATGGCGAGCAGCTGCAGCGTCACCAGCGCCAGGCCGATGCGCAGCACGGTGGCGACGGCGATGCCGGCCATCATGGCGCGGGCCCGCTGGCCGGGCGGCAGGCGGCTGACGGCGAGGCCGATGACCACCGCGTTGTCGCCCGCCAGCGTGACGTCGATCAGGAGCACCTGCGCCAGCGCCGAGAGTTGGCCTAGAAGATCGTGCAGCGCCCTGCTCCCGGGGCACCTGGCCCACACACACGCAACGCCCGGACTGCGGTCCGGACGCCGTCACGGAGAATTTTCCGCATGGTTCCACGCTATACACGCCCGGCGATGGCCGCGATCTGGGCGCCGCTGAACCGCTACCGGATCTGGTTCGAGATCGAGGCGCTGGCGGCCGAGGCGATGGCGCGCACCGGCGAGGTGCCGGAGGAGGCGGCGCGCACGATCCGGGAGCGCGGCGACGCGCGCATGGCGGCGATGACGGAGGCCGACATCGAGCGCATCGACGCGATCGAGCGCGAGGTCAGGCACGACGTGATCGCGTTCCTGACCTGGCTCGCGGAGGGGATCGGGCCGGACAGCCGCTTCGTCCACCTCGGGCTGACCAGCTCGGACGTGCTGGACACGACGTTCTCGGTGCAGCTCACGCAGTCCTGCGACCTGCTGATCGCGGACGTGGAGGCCGTGCTCGTGGCGCTGCGGC
The DNA here is from genome assembly GCA_050920955.1 of Janthinobacterium lividum. Classification (GTDB taxonomy): domain Bacteria; phylum Pseudomonadota; class Alphaproteobacteria; order Acetobacterales; family Acetobacteraceae; genus CAXSEF01. Next base: position 8,053 of record JBPBQS010000132.1, read on the forward strand.
GGCGGGCGTTCGAGCACAAGCACACGCTGACCATCGGGCGCTCCCACGGCATCCACGCGGAGCCCACGAGCTTCGGGCTCAAGCTCGCGGGGCACTACGCGGAGTTCGCGCGCAACCGGGCGCGGCTGGTGGCGGCGCGCGCGGAGGTCGCGGTGTGCGCGATCAGCGGGGCGGTGGGCACCTACGCGCACGTCGACCCGGCGGTGGAGGCGTTCGTGGCGGAGCGCCTGGGGCTGGCGGCGGAGACGGTGTCGACGCAGGTGATCCCGCGCGACCGGCACGCGGCGTTCTTCGCGACGCTCGGCGTGGTGGCGTCGGGCATCGAGCGGCTGGCGACGGAGGTGCGCCACCTGCAGCGCTCGGAGGTGCGCGAGGCGGAGGAGTTCTTCCACCCCGGGCAGAAGGGCAGCTCCGCGATGCCGCACAAGCGCAACCCGGTGCTGAGCGAGAACCTCACGGGGCTGGCGCGGGTGGTGCGCGCGGCGGTGGTGCCGGCGCTGGAGAACGTCACGCTGTGGCACGAGCGCGACATCAGCCACTCCGCGGTGGAGCGGGTGATCGGGCCGGACGCCACGCTGGCGCTGGACTTCGCGCTCGGGCGGCTCTCGGAGATGATGGAGAAGCTGGTGGTGTATCCGGACCAGATGCTCGCGAACCTGGAGAGCCTGGGGGGCGTGGTGCACAGCGGCGAGGTGCTGCTGGCGCTGGCGCGGGCGGGGATCTCGCGCGAGGACGCCTACTCGATCGTGCAGCGCAACGCGATGGCGACGTGGACGCGACTCGGGCAGCCCGACGGCCAGGGGTTCCGCGCCAACCTCGACGCGGACCCGCTGGTGGCAGGCCGGGTGCCGCCCGAGGTGCTGGACGAGGCGATGCGGCCGGAGCGCCACCTGCGCGCGCTCGACCTCAGCTTCGCGCGGGTGTTCGGGGAGGCGGGGCCGGGGGCGGGCTGACGCGGCGGGTCGCGTGGGCGCGCCTTCACTGCGCCTTCATTCCGCCGGGATAAGGTCATCGGCGGCCCGCACTCTGTTCGTCACGGCCACAAGGAGGTCCACCACCATGCGCAAGCTTCTGCTTTCCCTCACCGCCCTGGGCGCGCTGACGCTCGGCGGCCTCGCCACGGCGGAGGCGGCCACCGCCCTGCCGCTGGACGTGGTCTCCGCCCCGGCCACCGTCCAGACCGTGCAGTACTACGGCGGCTACGACCGCGGGCACCGCTGGCACCACCCGCACCACTGGCACCGCTGGCACCGCGGCTACTGAGCCGGCCGTGCCGGGGCCGTCCGCATCGCGCGGGCGGCCTCGGCGGGTTCCGGGCGCGCCCCTCGCGGCGGCGCGCCCGGCGTCCCATCTGATCGGGCGATGTGCACGCTCGTCCTGCTGAGCCGCCCCGGCCACGCCTGGCCCCTGCTCGTCGCCGCCAACCGCGACGAGAGTCTTGCCCGCCCGTGGCGCGCGCCCGCGGCCCATTGGCCCGGCCGGCCCGGCGTCGTCGGCGGACTCGACCTGCTCGGCGGCGGCACCTGGATGGCGGCGCGTGGCGGCCTGGTCGCCGCCGTGCTCAACCGCAGGCACAGCCTCGGCCCCGCGCCGGGCAAGCGCAGCCGCGGCGACCTGCCCCTCGACGCCCTAGGCCATCCCACCGCGCGCGACGCCGTCCGTGCCCTCTCGCGCGAGGACGCCGGCGCGTTCCGGCCGTTCAACCTGGTGGTGGCGGACCGCGAGGGCGCCTTCCTGCTGCGCGGCCTCGGCGAGGGGCGGCCGGACGTGCTCGCGCTCTCGCCCGGCCTGCACATGGTCACCGCCTTCGACCCGGACGACCCGGCCAGCGCGCGGGTGCGGCGCCACCTGCCCCGGTTCCGCGACGCCGTGCCGCCGGAGCCGCCGGGGTGGGGGGCGTGGCGCGACCTGCTGCTCGACGGCAGCGGGCCGGCGGGGAGCGAGATCCACGTGCCGGCGGAGGGCGGGTTCGGGACGGTGTGCTCGTCGCTGCTCGGGGTCGACGCGGCGGGGGAGCGGAGCTGGGTGTTCGAGGAAGCAAGCATGGGCTCTGCCCAAACCCGCCAGGGCGAGCCGCCCTGGACTGGCCTCACTTAAGGGAAGCCATCCAAGGGGCTTCCCTTGGCGGAGTTTGAGGCGGAGCCTCATGCTTGCTTTCTACGCCAGGCGCCTGTGCTCCAGGACCGGCATGTCCCGCCTGACGCGCGCCGTCGTCTCGCGGTCGATCCGCGCCGAGGCCCAGCCGGTGCCGTCCGAGGCGCGGGCGACGACTCCGCCCCACGGGTCGCAGACCAGGGCGTGGCCGAAGGTGGTGCGGGTGCCGCCCGGGTCCTGGTGCTGCCCCCAGGTGGCGGGCGCTGCGACCCAGCACTGCGTCTCGATGGCGCGGGCGCGCAGGAGGACCTCCCAGTGGTCGCGCCCGGTCTGCAGGGTGAAGGCGGCGGGCACCAGGATCAGCTCGGCGCCGGCGCGGCGCAGCGCCAGGAACAGCTCGGGGAAGCGCAGGTCGTAGCACACGGACAGGCCCAGCGTGACGCCGCCGACCTCGGCCGTGACCACGGAGTCGCCGGCGCCGTAGGTGGCGCTCTCGCGGTAGCCGGTGCCGTCGGGGGCGGTGATGTCGAACAGGTGAATCTTGCGGTAGCGGGCCAGCTCGCGGCCGTCGCGGTCGAAGACGAGGCTGGTGTTGAAGAGGCGCTCGCCGTCGCGCTCGGCGATGGAGCCGCCGTGCACGGCCACGCCCAGGGCGCGGGCGGCGGCGCGGAGGAACTCGTAGGCCTCGCCGCCGGGGGCGCCAGGGGTGGGCAGGGGCTCGGCGGCGGCGAGCTTGGTGGCGCGGTCGCCGCCGAGGCAGCTCCACATCTCCGGCAGCGCCACGAGGTCGGGGGCGTCGGCGGCGTGGGCGGCCTCGAACAGGCGGCGGGCCTGGGCGATGTTCTCCGATTTGTCCGAGCCGGCGTTGAGCTGCATCACGCTGATCCGCATCGCATTCTCCAGGGAGTCTTCCGCCCGTGGCTGCCCGGGATGGGGCGGCAAGGAAGCAAGGTTGAGGCTCTGCCTCAAACTCCGCCAGGGGCGAGCCGCCCCTGGACCTGCTTGACTTAAGTAAGGCCGGTCCAGGGGCGGCTCGCCCCTGGCGGGTTTGGGCAGAGCCCATGCTTGCTTTCTCAGCCCGCCAGCAGCGCCGAGACGCTGGCCAGCGTGCGGACGAAGTCGTGGGGTTCCAGCGCCAGCGCGCCCTCGAACGGGTAGTCGAGCATGCGGATCATGACCAGCGTCGCCGCGATCCAGGCGCTGAACAGCGCGGCGAACAGGCCCAGCGAGGCCGCGAACTCGACGCCGGACAGCATCACGAAGCCGACCAGCACCAGCGAGAACGCAACGATCAGCGCCCACAGCAGCGGCGGGATGCCCTGGTCCATCTGGAACAGCCTGGTCTCGCGCTGGGCGTGGGCGGTGGCGAGCTGGGCCATGATCTCGGTGCGCACCAGCGACACGCGCGGCGAGGCGCCCTCGATCCGGCCCGCCTCGTCGAACATCGTGGCCATCAGGCGCAGCGCCTCCGCGCTGCTCTCGTGGCGCGCCATCAGCGGCCACTCCGTGCCGACCACCGTGCGCAGGTAGGCCTCCACCGAGCGGTCGAAGCGCTCGCCGGCGCGCTCGTCCAGGCCGTGCGCCAGCAGGACGGAGGCGTGCAGGCCGCTGCACTCGGCGTTGATCGCCTGGGCCGCCAGCGTGTACTGGCTCCACGTCTCGCTGAACACGAAGGCCAGCAGCACCGCGTAGATCACGCCGAGCTGCAGGAAGATCGCGCTGCCCGCGTCGTGGTGGCGGCGGCGCAGGTCGAGGCCGACGCGTCGGTGCACCACGGCGGCGCCCAGCCCGGCCAGCGCGGCGGCCGCCAGCACCACGACCATCCCCGCCCCGGTGCCCATGCGCGCCCCCTGCCCCGGCCGTCAGACCTCCTCGACGCGCTCCACCCCGGCCAGCGCCTTGAGCGCGTGCGCCAGGCGCGGCGTCACCGTGTAGCCGCCGGGCAGCGGGATCTCGACGTCCTGCGTCATGCCCAGGCGCGGCAGCAGGACGATCTTGCCACGGCCCTTCGGCTCGCGGCCGAGGACGGCCTGCAGCGCGGGCACGGACACGCCCTCGCCGAGCCAGACGCGCATCCCCGCGCCCGCGTCGGCGGCGGCCTTGTCGAGCCCGACCACGCCGTTCGCGGTGATGCGCATCGCGTCGCCCTCCATGCGCAGCTCGGCGCTGACGATCACCGAGGCGCCGGGCACCAGCAGGTCGCGCGCCTGGGCGAGAACCTCGCTGAACAGCGTGACCTCGAAGGAGCCGCTGCCGTCGGACAGGCGGACCCAGGCCATGCGGCTGCCGGTGCGGGTGATGCGCTCCTTGATGTTGACCACGCAGCCGGCGAGCTTGACCCGGCCGCCGCCCTGCTGCGCGCGCTCCTCCATGCGGTTCGACGCGACGGCGCCGAGGCGTCGCAGCAGCGGGGCGTAGCTGTCGAGCGGGTGGGCGGTGAGGTGGAAGCCGACGGCTTCCGCCTCGAAGCCGAGGCGCTCCATCTCCGGCCAGTCCTCGACCGAGGGCAGGCGCAGGGGCTCGGCGGCGCCGCCCGCGGCGGGGGCGCCGAACAGGCCGATCTGGCCGGAGCTGGCCTGCTCGGCGTTGGCCTGGGCGCGGCGCAGGATGGTCTCGGCGCCGGCGAACAGGCGGGCGCGGTTGGGGTCGAGGCTGTCGAAGGCGCCGGCGCGCACCAGGTTCTCGATCTGCATCTTGTTGAGCTGCTTGGGGTCGATGCGGGCCGCGAAGTCCGCGACCGAGGCGAAGTCGCGGGCGCCGCGGGCGGCGACGAGGGCCACCATGGCCTGCGCGCCGACCTTCTTCACCGCGGCCAGGGCGTAGCGGATCGCCTGCGTGCCGGTGGTGGTGTCGACGGTGAAGTCGGCGCCGGAGCGGTTGATGTCGGGGGGCAGGACGCGGATGCCGAGGCGCTCGGCCTCCTGGCGCAGGGCGGCGAGCTTGTCGGTGTTGCCGACGGCGAGCGACATGCAGGCGGCGAAGAAGGCGACGGGGTGGTTCGCCTTGAGCCAGGCGGTCTGGTAACTGACCAGCGCGTAGGCGGCGGCGTGGCTCTTGTTGAAGCCGTAGTCGGCGAACTTGGCCATCAGGTCGAACACCTCGGCCGCCTTGGCCTTGGGCACGCCGCGGGCGTGGGCGCCGGAGGCGAAGGTCTCGCGCTGGGTCTCCATCTCGGCGCGGATCTTCTTGCCCATCGCGCGGCGCAGCAGGTCGGCGCCGCCCAGGCTGTAGCCCGCCATGGTCTGGGCGATCTGCATCACCTGCTCCTGGTAGACCATGATGCCGTAGGTCTCGCTCAGGATGTCGGCGACGTCGGCGTGCGGGGCGACCCAGGCCTCGCCGTGCTTGCGGTTGCAGTACGAGGGGATGTTGGCCATCGGGCCGGGGCGGTAGAGGGCGACGGCCGCGATCAGGTCCTCGAAGCGGTCGGGGCGCATCTGGCGGAGCACGTCGCGCATGCCGGCGGACTCGAACTGGAACACGCCGCCGGCGTCGCCGCGCGAGAGCATCTCGTAGGTGCGCGTGTCGTCGAGCGGGATGCGCGCGAGGTCGACCTCGATGCCGCTGCTCTCGCGCAGCAGGATCAGGGCGCGCTGCAGGATCGTCAGCGTCGTCAGGCCGAGGAAGTCGAACTTCACCAGTCCGGCCTGCTCGACGTACTTCATGTTGTACTGGGTGACGAGCGTGTCGGTCTTGGGGTCGCGGTAGAGGGGCACGAGCTCGATCAGCTCGCGGTCGCCGATCACCAGGCCGGCGGCGTGCGTGGAGGCGTGGCGGTACATGCCCTCCAGCTCCAGCGCGGTCTTCATCAGGCGGCGGTAGCTCTCGTCGCCGTCGCGCATCTCCTGCAGGCGGGGCTCGCCGTCGATCGCCTGCTTCAGCGTCACAGGGTGGGCGGGGTTGTTGGGGATCAGCTCGGCGACCTTGTTGACCATGCCGAACGGCAGGCCCAGCACGCGGCCCACGTCGCGCACCGCGGCGCGCGCCTGCAGCTTGCCGAAGGTGATGATCTGGGCGACGCGGCCGCCGCCATACTCGCGGCGCACGTAGTCGATCACCTCGTCGCGGCGGTCCTGGCAGAAGTCGATGTCGAAGTCGGGCATCGACACGCGCTCGGGGTTCAGGAAGCGCTCGAACAGCAGGTTGAACGGCAGCGGGTCGATGTCGGTGATGGTCAGCGCCCAGGCGGCGACCGAGCCGGCGCCGGAGCCTCGGCCCGGGCCCACGGGGATGCCCTGCTGCTTCGCCCACTGGATGAAGTCGGCCACGATCAGGAAGTAGCCGGGGAAGCCCATCGCGGCGATGACGCCCAGCTCGTACTCCATGCGCTCGGCGTAGCGCGCCCGGGTGGCCTCGTCGGCGGCGAGCGCGTCCATGCGCAGGACCAGGCCCTCGCGCGCCATCGCGAACAGGGTTTCCGCCTCGGTCTGGCCGGAGCGGACCTTGGGGCACATCGGCAGCAGCGGCTTGCGCGTCTCGGCCATCACCGCGCAGCGCTGCGCCACCGCCAGCGTGTTGTCGCACGCGTCCGGCAGGTCCCTGAACAGGGCGCGCATCGCCTTGGCCGGCTTGAACCAGTGCTCCGGCGTCACCCGCCTGCGGTCCTGCTCGGCCAGCGTGCGGCCGGCGGCGATGCACAGCAGCGCGTCGTGCGCCTCGTGCATCTCGGGGGTCGCGAAGAAGCACTCGTTGGTGGCGACCAGCGGCAGGCCCGCCTCGTCGGCCAGGCGGATCATCCCCGGCTCGATCGCGCGCTCGATCTCCAGGCCGTGGCGGTGCAGCTCCATCATCGCACGGTCGCCGAACGCCTCGGCCAGGCGCGCCAGCAGCGCCCGCGCCTCCGCCTCCTGCCCCTCCGCCAGCATCCGCCCGATCGGCCCGCGCGTGCCGCCGGTCAGCAGGATCAGGCCCGCCGAGTGCTCCAGGATGCGGTCCAGCGGCAGCGCGGGCTCGGCCGCGTCGCCCTCGATGAAGCCGAGCGAGGACAGGCGCTGCAGGTTGTCCAGGCCCTGCGCATCCTGCGCGAGCACCACGATCTGGTCCGGGGGGAGGCCGATGCGGCCGGTCCGCGCGATGCCGACCTGGCAGCCGACGATCGGCTGCACGCCCTTGCCGGTGCAGTACTGGGAGAATTCCAGGGCGCCGAACAGGTTGCCGGTGTCGGTGATCGCCACCGCCGGCATCTGCTCGCGGCGCGCCAGTGCCGCGATGTCGGGGACACGGATCGCGCCCTCGCTCAGCGAGAAGGCGGAGTGGACTCGGAGGTGGACGAAGTCTGCGTGGGGCATGGGGGAAGGTTAGCTGTGGCGCGCGCAGGGAGGAAGCAAGGCCGGGCGCTGCCCGGACCCGCCAGGGGCGAGCCGCCCCTGGACCGGCGCTACAGAGAAGCCAGCAAGCCCGCGGTCATCGCGGTGCGGTCGGCCGCCGTCATCCACGCGCCGGTCAGGTGCAGCGTCGCCGTCGCGGCCTGCCCGGCGACGGTGCCGGCCCGCAGCAGCGTGCGCCCGGACGGGCTCGCGAGCACCGGCTCCGTGGGTCCGAACGCGGCCAGGCTGTCGAACCCGATCGCCACGATCCGCGCCGGCCGCATCGCGCGCACCATCCGCTCCACACGCGCCCGGCAGAACGCCGCCGCCTCGCGCCGCAGGGCCGCGGGGACCTCGCGGCGGTAGGTGGCGACGTCGGGCGCGCGCAGGAACACGGCGTTGGTCCCGGTGCAGCGCGACAGCAGCGGCGCGCCGAACATCGCCCGCATGTGCGCGGCCATCGGCCAGGGGGCGGTCGCGTACTCGCAGCCCTCGGGCCAGGTGCCGCCGAGGTCGGCGCCGTGCGGGCGATGGTGGCTGACGCGGGTGCCGCCGGGCTGGGTGCCGATGAACAGGATCGGCGGGGCGCGCAGCGGCGGGCCGTAGAGGATCTCGTAGCCGCGTGCGGCAGGGCCGAGGCGGGGCGCTAGGGCGGCGTAGAAGGCGGCCGTCTCGGCGTAGACCGCGCGGCAGACGGCGTCGGGGCTGTCCTCTTCGGGAGGCCGGTCCAGGGGCGGCTCGCCCCTGGCGGGTCCGGGCAGCGCCCGGGCTCGCTTCACCCCGCCTCGACCAGCACCCCGCCGCGCAGCGTGACGATGCGGTCCATGCGCGACGCCAGCTCGGTGTTGTGGGTGGCGATCAGCGCCGCCGCTCCCTGGTCGCGGACCGCGTGCATCAGCTCGGCGAACACGCCGTCCGCGGTGGCGACGTCGAGGTTGCCGGTCGGCTCGTCGGCGAGCAGCACGCGCGGCGCGTTGGCGAGCGCGCGGGCGATGGCGACGCGCTGCTGCTCGCCGCCGGAGAGCTGGCCCGGCAGGTGGCGGCCGCGCTCGCCCAGGCCGAAGGCTGCGAGCAGGCCGGCGGCGCGCACCTCGGCGTCGCGGCGGCGCGCGCCCGCGATCATCTGCGGCAGGACGACGTTCTCCAGCGCGGTGAACTCGGCGAGGAGGTGGTGGAACTGGTAGACGAAGCCGATCGAGCGGCTGCGGATGCGCGTGCGCTCCGTGTCGCCCAGCGCGCCCGCGTCGCGCCCGTCCACCAGCACCGCGCCGCCGTCCGGGCGCTCCAGCAGGCCCGCCGTGTGCAGCAGCGTCGACTTGCCCGTGCCGGAGGGCGCGACCAGGGCCACGATCTCGCCCGCGCGCAGCTCCAGGTCGACGCCGCGCAGCACGTCGAGCGCGCCGGCCTCGCTGCGGTAGGTCCGCACCACGCCGCGGAGGGCGAGCGCGGCGGTCATTGGGGGGCCTGCAAGCAAGGCCAGGGCTCTGCCCTGGACCCGCCAGGGCGAGCCGCCCTGGACTGGCTTCCCTTAAGGAAGGGGATCAAAGGGTCCCCGGACCCTTTGCGGGTTTGGGCGGAGCTGGCCAAAGGTTCCGACAGCCCCCTTCGGGCTGTTGGAAGGCCAGCGGAGGGGGAGCCCATGCTTGCTTTCTCACTCATGCCGCAGCGCCTCGACCGGGTCGGTGCGCGCCGCCCGCCAGCTCGGGTAGAGCGTGGCGAGGAGGGAGAGGACGAGCGCCATGACGATGACCTGCGTGACCTCGCGCCAGTCGAGCTTCGCGGGCAGGTGCTCGAGGTAGTAGACCTCGGGGTTGAACAGGTCGGTGCCGGTGATGGACTGGAGCACCTGGCGGATGCGCTCGATGTAGGCGCAGAACACCACGCCGAGCGCGGTGCCGATCAGGGTGCCGGTGACGCCGACGGAGGCGCCGCACATCAGGAAGATGCGCATGATGGCGCCGCGGCCGGCGCCCAGCGTGCGCAGGACGGCGATGTCGCGGGTCTTGTCCTTGACCATCATGATCAGCGAGCTGACCACGTTGAAGGCGGCGACCAGGATGATGAGCGTCAGGATCAGGAACATGACGTTCTGCTCGATCTGGATCGCGGCGAAGAAGCTGTTGTTGCTCTGCGTCCAGTCGACCACGCGCACCGGGCCGCCCGGCGGGGGCTGGGCGTCCAGGGCGGCGCGGATGGCGCGGGTGACGGGGGTGACGCGCTCGGGGTCAGCGACCTTGACGGAGATCTGCGTCGCGTCGTTGGGCTTCTGGAAGAACACCTGGGCGGCGGCGAGGGGCAGGAACACGAAGGTGCTGTCGTAGTCGTTCAGCCCGGCCTGGAAGATCGCGGCGATGCGGTAGGCGCGCACGCGGGGCACGGTGCCGAACGCGGTCGCGGCGCCGTCGGGCGAGACCAGGGTGAGCTTGGAACCGACGGCGAGGCCGAAGCGCTGGGCCAGCGTCAGGCCGATGGCGATGCCGTCCTCGCCGGGCTTCGTGCCGGGGGCTGCGCCGAAGCCGTCGAGCGAGCCGGCGCGGATGTTGTCGCTGATCTCGTGCAGTTGGCGGAGGTCGGCGGCGCGCACGCCGCGCACCAAGCCGCCGGAGCTGCCGCGGTCCGTGCTCAGGAGCACCTGGCCCTCGACGAGGGGGACGGCCTCGGTGACGCCGGGGACGGCGCGCACGCGGGCGGCGAGGGCGTCGAAGTCCGTGAGCGAGGGGCCGGTGGCGTAGATCGACAGGTCGCCGTTCAGGCCGAGGATGCGGCCGAGCAGGTCGGCCTTGAAGCCGTTCATCACGGACATGACGATGATCAGCGTCGCCACGCCCAGTGCTATGCCGGCGAGCGAGAAGATCGCGATTACGGAGACGAAGCGCTCGCCGCGCCGGGCGCGCAGGTAGCGCCCGGCGACGGCGCGCTCGAAGGGGCCGAACATCACGCGGCCCCGGTGGCCCTGTCTTGTTCCACCCTGGCCCGCCCGTCCCCGATCCGCGCCAGGGCGTCCTCCAGGGACAGCTCGGCGCGCTCGCCCTCGGCGAGCCCGCGCACGCGGCGCTTCAGCTCGACGGTGCCGGCCTTGGCGCCGCGCGGGCCGACGACGATCTGCCACGGGTGGCCCATCAGGTCGGCGTCGGCGAATTTTGCTCCGGCCCGCTCGTCGCGGTCGTCGTAGAGGGCGTCGCCGCCGAGAGCCGCGTAGGCGCGCTCGCAGATCGCGTCGCAGGCGGCGTCGCCCACGCGCAGGTTGAGGATCGCGGCGCGGAACGGGGCGACGCTCTCCGGCCAGACGATGCCGGCGTCGTCGTGGCTGGCCTCGATCAGCGCGCCGACCAGGCGGGAGACGCCGATGCCGTAGCTGCCCATCTCGGGGTGCACCGGCTTGCCGTCGGGGCCGGCCACGGTGAAGCCCATGGGCTTGGAGTACTTGGTGCCGAAGTTGAAGATGTGGCCGACCTCGATGCCCCTGCCCTCGCGCTGGCGGTCGGCGGGGACGGCGGCCCAGGCGGCGGCGTCGTGCATGTCCTCGGTGGCGGCGTAGCGGCCGGTCATGCGCTCGTAGAACGACGCCAGCACATCCGCCGCGGGATAGGCGGGGATCCCGGAAAAATCCTCGTGTTCGAAGGCCTGGTCGTAGAACACCTGGCTCTCGCCGGTCGGCGCCAGGATGATGAACTCGTGGCTCAGCTCGCCGCCGATCGGGCCGGTGTCGGCGCGCATCGGAATCGCCTGCACGCCGAGCCGCTGGAAGGTGCGCAGGTAGGCCAGCATCATGCGGCGGTAGCTGACCACGGCGCCCTCGTGGTCGAGGTCGATGCTGTAGGCGTCCTTCATCAGGAACTCGCGGCCGCGCATCACGCCGAAGCGGGGGCGGACCTCGTCGCGGAACTTCCACTGGATGTGGTACAGCGTCTGCGGCAGCTCGCGGTACGACTTGACCGTGGCGCGCGCGATGTCGGTCAGGACCTCCTCGTTGGTCGGCCCGTACAGCAGGTCGCGCTCGTGGCGGTCGCGCACGCGCAGCATCTCCGGGCCGTAGTCGTCGTAGCGGCCGCTCTCGCGCCACAGGTCCGCCGGCTGGATCGTGGGCATCAGGAGCTCCTGCGCGCCGGCGGCGTCCTGCTCCTCGCGCACGATCGCCTCGATGCGGCGCAGCACGCGCAGGCCGGCAGGCAGCCAGGCGTAGATGCCGGCGGCACTCTGGCGCACCAGGCCGGCGCGCAGCATCAGCCGGTGCGAGACGATCTGCGCCTCGGCCGGGTTTTCCTTCAGGGTGGGCACGAGGGAGCGGGACAGGCGCATCGCGGATCCGGTTCGGCTGGGGAGCGCCGATGCTACAGGCCGGGTCCCGCCGCCGCCAGGGGTGGCGCCCCGCACCGCGCCGGGGGCCAGGACAGCGCCGCAAGTCCGCGCACCCCGTCGGTCGCTGCAAATCCTGGCGGCCTGTCATGGCGACGAGCGCCAGCACAGGCGAGGTGGCGCGTTCGCACCGCAACTCGTTCCGCGTGTGGATTTCCCGTCCGCCAGTATAGAATGCAACCCAGACGTGCATTCGCGGGGCCGGCATACTTCGGGAAGAACCAGATGTTGTCGGGCGTCATACATGACAGCGCAAACATTGTGCGCCGCACAACAACAATATCTGTCCGCGCCACTTCTGCTGCCGTTTTGCAGGTGACACGTGTGACGGATATGTTATCAAAGAAACGGCCCGCATGCACAGCACGCGGGCCAAGTTTGGGGAGGAAACGCCAGTCACACGGCGGGACAAGAAACCCTTGGCCCTGACGTGATAATCAGCTTCGAGCCGACTGGCCGTCTACACAAATCGATACCCCTGCACAGAGCTTTCGCGGCACCCACGTGAAATTTGCCGTGACTCTGTGCAGATCGATTTCTTCCCGCCTAGTCGTCGGGCAGCGCCAGCCAGCCGTGGCGGAAGCTCAGCCAGTCGCTGCTGATCACCGCGTAGCACCCCAGCCAGACCACCGCCGAGATCAGCGTCGTCGCCAGCACCTTGCGCAGCAGCAGCGGGCGCTCCGGGGCGCCGCGCCACCCCGTCGCCCCGTCCGCGTCGGCCACCGGGCGCGTGCCGACCGGGAGGACGGCGAAGAGCACCGTCCACCAGATCAGCGAGTAGAGGACGCAGCCGGTGAACCAGCCCACCCGCTCAGACCCTGAGCAGGTGCACGTCCACCAGCGGCCGCTTCTGCAGGCGGCGGCCCAGCGCGCGGCGCAGCACCGACTTGGCGGCGTCGAGCAGCGGCTCGTCGTCGCGGCGCAGCGCCACCGGCAGGCCCTCCAGGCCGGCCACGAACTCGCGCACGATGCGCAGCGCCTCGGGCTCGTCCGGCTCGAACAGGCCGGGCGCGGTCACCTTCGGCGTGCCGCGCACGTGGCCCTCGGCGTCCACCGCGATGGACGCGATCACCATGCCGTTGAACAGCATGCGCCGGCGCGCGGTCAGCACGCCGCCGTTGATCGGCACGAGGCGGTTGCCGTCGAGCGCGAGGCGGCCGACGGTCGCGGAGTCCGTGACCTCCGGGCGGTTGCCGCTCAGGCTGAGCAGGTCGCCGTCCTCCAGGAGGAACGGCGTGGCGCCGGCCTCCTGCGCCAGCGCGGCGTGGGACGACATGTGGCGCCACTCGCCGTGCACGGGGACGGAGAAGCGCGGGCGCACCAGCTGGTACATCCGGCGCAGCTCGTCGCGCGCAGGGTGGCCGGAGACGTGGACCAGGTGGTCCTCGGCGGTGATGATCCGCACGCCGCGGCGCACCAGGTTGTCCTGCACCGTGCCGATGGCGCGCTCGTTGCCGGGGATGGTGCGGGAGCTGAACACGACGGTGTCGCCGGGGCCCATCGCGATGTTGGGGTGGGTGTCCATGGCGATGCGGGCCAGCGCCGAGCGCGGCTCGCCCTGGGAGCCGGTGACCATCATCAGCAGGTTGTCGTCGGGCACCGTGCCGGCCTGGTCCTCGGGCACGAACTCGGGGATGCCGCGCAGGTAGCCGGTCTCGCGCGCGGACTGGTCGAGGTTGCGCAGCGAGCGCCCCACCATGGCCACGGAGCGGCCGGCGGCGCGGGCGGCCATCGCGATGGTCTCCACGCGGGCCACGTTGCTCGCGAAGCAGGTGACCGCGACCCGGCCCTGCAGGGAGCGGATCAGCCCGGCCATCGACTTGCGCACGTCGGCCTCGGAGCCGGAGTGGCCCTCGACCAGCGCGTTGGTGCTGTCGCACACGATCGCCAGCACGCCGGCGTCGCCGAGCGCCTGCAGCGCCGCCTCGTCGGTGGGCGGGCCCACCATCGGGTTGGCGTCGAGCTTCCAGTCGCCGGTGTGCAGCACCACGCCGTGCGGCGTGGTGATCGCCAGCGCCTGCGCCTCGGGGATGGAGTGCGCCACCGAGATGAAGCGCAGCGAGAACGGCGCCAGCTCGAAGGAGCCGCCCGCCGGGACCACGTGGATCCTCACCTGGTTGAGCAGCTGCGCCTCGCCGAGCTTGCGGCGCAGCACCGAGGCCGCGAACGGCGTCGCGTACACCGGGCACTGCAGCTGGCGCCACAGGTGGGCGACCGCGCCGATGTGGTCCTCGTGCGCGTGGGTGATGACCAGGCCCAGGAGGTGCTCGCGCCGCTCGGCGATGAAGCTCGGGTCGGGCATCATCACCTCGACCTCGGGCATCTCCGAGCCGCCGAAGCCGATGCCGCAGTCCACGGCAAGCCACTTGCCGTTGCAGCGGTACAAATTCAGGTTCATGCCGATCTCGCCCGTCCCACCCAGGGGCAGGAAGGCCAGGTCAGCGCTCATCGCGTTCATTAATCGCCTTCAATCAGTCTTGTTCTGTCACGAGACAATGTGGGGGTTGGGTTGCGCTGCGCCAACAGGCGAAGCCCGTCAAGCGTGAGATCGGGGTCGATGCGTTCCATCACCGTGGTCCCCTCGGAGAACAATGGCGCCAGTCCCCCCGTGGCGACGACCTTCAGCGGGCGGTCGAACTCGCCCTTGATCCGTGCGACGAGGCCCTCGATCAGGCCGACGTAGCCCCAGTAGATGCCGGACTGCATGGCAGGCACGGTCGAGCGACCGATCACCGCCTGCGGCCGGCCGATGCCGATCCGCGGCAGCCGCGCCGCCGCCTCGTGCAGGGCCTTGAGCGACAGATTGATGCCCGGCGCGATCACGCCGCCGACATACGCCCCGTCGCCCTCCACCACGTCGAACGTCGTGGCCGTGCCGAAGTCGATCACCACCAGCGGCCCGCGGTAGCGCTCGTGCGCCGCCAGCGCGTTGACCAGGCGGTCGGCGCCCACCTCGGCCGGGTTGTCCACGCGTATCTCGAAGCCCCAGTGCAGCGTCGAGCGCGCGATCAGCGGCTCCACCGCGAACCAGTCGCGGCACAGGCGGCGCAGGTGGTACAGCGCGGCCGGCACCACGGTGCCGATCACCGCTGCATCCACCTGGCCCGCCGGGATGCCGCGCAGGGCGAGCAGCGCCATCAGCCACACCGCGTACTCGTCGGACGTGCGCTGCGCCTCGGTCGCGATGCGGAACGTGCCGGCCCAGTGGGTCCCGTCATGGACCGCGAACACGATGTTGGTGTTGCCGGCGTCGATGACGAGAAGCATGGGTCAGGCAAGCAAGGCCGGGCTCTGCCCGGACCCGCCAGGGGCGAGCCGCCCCTGGACCGGCACACTCAAGTTAAGGTTTCCAAAGGCGAGCCTTTGGCGGAGCTCGAGGCAGAGCCTCGACCTTGCTTCCTGTCTCACCCGAAGAGCGCCCTTGCCGCGGTCTCGGCCGCCTGGACGACCGGCGAGGGCATCAGGAAGAACAGGAAGGTGAACAGCCCGCCGACCACGGCGACGAAGGAGAGCGAGGGCGCGCGGGCGTCGAACGCCTCCTCGGCCTCGTCGAAGTACATCACCTTCACGACGCGCAGGTAGTAGTAGAGGCCGATCACGCTGGTCAGGACGCCGATCACGGCGAGCGTCCACAGGCCGGACTGCACCGCGGCCTGGAACACGAACAGCTTGCCGAAGAAGCCCGACATCGGCGGCACGCCGGCCATGGAGAACATCAGCACGGCCAGCACGAGGGCCAGCACGGGGTCGGTCTTGGCCAGGCCGCCGAGGTCGGAGATGCGCTCGAGCGCCAGGCCGCGGCGGCGCATGGCGATGATGCAGGCGAACGCGCCGGCGTTCATGAACACGTAGGTCACGAGGTAGATCAGCGTGCCGCGGATGCCGGCCTCCGAGCCCGCGGCCAGGCCGATCAGCGCGTAGCCCATGTGGCCGATCGAGGAGTAGGCCATCAGGCGCTTGATGCTGGTCTGGCCGATGGCGGCGAGGCTGCCCAGGATCATCGAGCAGATCGCGACCAGGATGATGAGCTGCTGCCAGTCGTGCAGCACGTGGCCGAAGGGCACGACCATGGCGCGCAGGAGAACCGCGAAGGGGGCGACCTTGGGGGCGGTGCTCATGAAGGCGGTCACGGGGGTGGGCGCGCCCTCGTAGACGTCGGGCGTCCACATGTGGAACGGCACGGCGGAGAGCTTGAAGGCGAGGCCGGCGACGATGAACACGATGCCGATCACGAGGCCGACGGAGGTGCCGCCAGGGGCCGCGACAGCCTGGGCGATCAGGGAGAACTGCATGGTCCCGGAGAAGCCGTAGACGAGCGAGATGCCGTAGAGCAGGAGGCCGGAGGCGAGGGCGCTCAGGACGAAGTACTTGAGGCCGGCCTCCGAGGAGCGGACGTCGTCGCGGGCGAAGGAGCAGAGCACGTAGACGGCGAGGCTCTGCAGCTCGAGGCCCATGTAGAGGGTCATCAGGCTGGCGGCCTGCGCCATGAACAGCATGCCGATCGTGGAGAACACCACGAGGAGCGGGAACTCGAAGCGGGCGATCTCCTGGCGCTCGTTGTAGTCGAGCGCCAGGATCGTGGTCAGCGCGGCGCCGGCCAGGATCAGCACCTGGGCGAAGCGGCTGAAGGCGTCCGACACGATCAGGCCGCCGTACGCGACGCCGTCGGGGGACTGCACGACCAGGCCGGCGGTGACGAGGAGCGCCGCGAGCACGAGCATGGTGCAGGCAGCCGCCGAGTCGCGCGGGCGGGTCACGCCGTAGACCAGGATCAGCAGGCCGAGGAGGGCGAGCACGATCTCGGGCAGGGCGAGCGCCCAGTGCGACAGGCCCTCGATCGAGGGCGCGGCGAGGGGCTGGGCGGGGGTGGCCGGGTTCATCGGGCCGGCTCCGCGGCGGGGGGGCTTGCAGGCGTGGCGTCGGCGAGGTGCACGGTCGACGGCAGGCCGAGGGCGGCCTCGTGGTGCGCGACCATGGAGTCCACGGTGGCGCCGAAGAACTGCGTGAAGCTGCTCGGGTAGAAGCCCATCCACAGGGTCAGCACGACGAGGGGGGCGAAGATGCCGATCTCGCGCGGCGACAGGTCGAGCAGGCCGCGCAGGTCGTCGCGCGTCAGGCGGCCGAAGATCACGCGGCGGTAGAGGTAGAGGCCGTACACGGCGCCGAGCACCATGCCCATGCTGCCGAGCACCGCCAGCCACAGGCTGACCTGGAAGGCGCCGACGAGGACGAGGAACTCGCCGACGAAGCCCGAGGTGCCGGGCAGGCCGATGTTGCCCATGGTGAAGACCATGAACACGGCGGCGTAGAGCGGCATGGTCGCGGCCAGGCCGCCGTAGCGGGCGATCTCGCGGGTGTGCAGGCGGTCGTAGACGACGCCGACGCAGAGGAACATCGCCGCCGAGACGACGCCGTGGCTGAGCATCAGGAACAGCGCGCCCTGCAACCCCTGGACGTCGACGGTGAAGATGCCGATCACCACGACGCCCATGTGGGCGATCGAGGAGTAGGCGATCAGCTTCTTCATGTCGGTCTGCGCGAAGGCGACCAGCGAGGTGTAGATCACCGCGACGACGGCCAGGGCGAACATCAGCGGCGCGAACTGCTGCGTGGCCTGCGGCAGCATGGGCACGGAGAAGCGCAGGAAGCCGTAGGCGCCCATCTTGAGCAGCACGCCGGCCAGGATCACCGAGCCCGCGGTCGGCGCCTCGACGTGGGCGTCGGGCAACCAGGTGTGGACGGGCCACATCGGCACCTTCACCGCGAAGGAGGCGAGGAAGGCGAGGAACAGCCAGAACTGCATCCGCGGGGTGAAGGCGGTCGCCATCAGGGTCGGGATGTCGGTGGTGCCGGCGACGTACCACATGGCCAGCAGGGCGAGCAGCATCAGCACGGAGCCGGCGAAGGTGTAGAGGAAGAACTTGAACGAGGCGTAGACCCGACGCGTGCCGCCCCAGACGCCGATGATCAGGTACATCGGGATCAGCACGCCCTCGAAGAACATGTAGAACACGACGAAGTCCATCGCCGAGAACATGCCGACCATCATGGTCTCGAGCACGAGGAACGCGATCATGTACTCGCGCACGCGGAAGTGGATCGCCTCCCAGCTCGCCAGGATGCAGATCGGCGTGAGCGCGGTGCTCAGCAGCACGAACAGCACGGAGATGCCGTCCACGCCCATGGCGTAGGCGACGTGGAAGCCGGGCAGCCATTCGTGGCGCTCGGTGAACTGGAAGCCGGGCTGCGCGGTGTCGAAGCGCACCCAGAGCACGAGGGAGACCACGAACACTACGAGGCTGGTCCACAGCGCGGCCCAGCGGGAGTTCGAGGCGACGACCTCGTCCGTGCCGCGCACGGACATGATGAAGGCGCAGCCGACCAGCGGCAGGAAGGTGACGAGGGAGAGGATCGGGAAGCCGGCGGCGTTCATCAGGTCACCGGAACAGGAGGAAGACGCTGACCAGGCCGACGAGGCCGATCAGCATGGTGAAGGCGTAGACCGCGATCGAGCCGGTCTGGATGCGCACGACCTGGCGCGAGCCGTCGGTGGTCAGCAGGGCGATGCCGTTGGGCAGGCCGTCGATGATGCGCTCGTCGCCGACGTGCCAGAACTCGCGG
This sequence comes from Janthinobacterium lividum, assembly GCA_050920955.1. Classification (GTDB taxonomy): domain Bacteria; phylum Pseudomonadota; class Alphaproteobacteria; order Acetobacterales; family Acetobacteraceae; genus CAXSEF01. Next base: position 26,430 of record JBPBQS010000132.1, read on the forward strand.
GCCAGCCACTTGGCGGGGCGGACGAAGATCGCGTCGTAGAGCTCGTCGAAATACCACTTGTTCAGCAGGAACAGGTAGAGCGGGCGGAAGCGGGTCGCGAGCATCGCCGGCAGCGCGGGGCGGGCCATGTAGAGGAGGTAGGCTAGCGCGATGCCGCCCAGGCCCATCACGGTGGGCAGGAGCGCGATGAGGGCGGGGACGTGCTCGGCGCTCAGCAGGACATGGTTGTCGGGGCCGGAGAAGATGGCGCCGCGCCAGAACCAGCCCTGGTCCTCGCCGATGAACAGGGACTTGAGCAGCACGCCGGCGAGCAGGGCGCCCACGGAGAGCAGCACGAGCGGGACCCACATCCAGGGCGGGCTCTCGTGGGCGTGGGCGAGCTTGTCCTCGTCGTGGGCGCGGCCGTGGAAGGTCAGGATCAGCAGGCGCCAGGAGTAGAACGCGGTGAGGAAGGCGGCGATGGTGCCGAGCGTGAAGGCGTAGAGGCCGACGCCGGTGTGGGCGGCCCAGGCGCTCTCCAGGATCGCGTCCTTGGACCAGTAGCCGGCGAACGGGTAGATGCCGCCCAGCGCCAGGCTGCCCGCCCACATGCAGACGTAGGTGATGGGGATCTTCCGCCACAGGCCGCCCATGCGGAACATGTCCTGCTCGTCGTGCATGGCGTGGATCACCGAGCCGGCGCACAGGAACAGCAGCGCCTTGAAGAAGGCGTGGGTGAAGAGGTGGAACATCGAGGCCTGGAACGCGCCCACGCCGGCGGCGAGGAACATGTAGCCGAGCTGCGAGCAGGTCGAGTAGGCGATCACGCGCTTGATGTCGGGCTGCACCAGCGCGATCGTCGCCGCGAAGAAGCAGGTCGTGCCGCCGATCACCGTGACCATCGCGAGGGCGCCGGGGGCGAACTCCAGGATCGGCGACATGCGGCTGACCAGGAACACGCCGGCCGTCACCATCGTCGCCGCGTGGATCAGGGCGGAGACCGGGGTCGGGCCCTCCATCGCGTCGGGCAGCCAGGTGTGGAGGAAGATCTGCGCCGACTTGCCCATGGCGCCGATGAACAGCAGGACGCCGATCACCTCGAAGGCGCGCCAGTCGGTGCCGAACACGCGGTAGGTGGCGTCGACGTGGTCGGGGACGTGGGCGAAGATCGTGGGGAAGTCGATGGCGCCGAAGAGGAGGAAGACGAGCGCGATGCCGACGGCGAAGGAGAGGTCGCCGACGCGGTTGACGACCATCGCCTTGATCGCGGCGGCGTTGGCCGAGGGGCGGTCGTACCAGTAGCCGATCAGCAGGTAGCTCGCGAGGCCGACGCCTTCCCAGCCGAAGAACAGCTGCAGGAGGTTGTCGGCGCTGACGAGGGCCAGCATCGCGAAGGAGAACAGGGAGAGGTAGGAGAAGAAGCGGTAGGTCGGCTGGTGCTCGTGGCCCATGTAGCCGACGCTGTAGACGTGCACGAGGGTGGCGACCGCCGTGACCATGGCGACCATGGACACGGACATGGTGTCGCGGTGCAGGTCCCAGCCGACGTGGAAGCTGCCCACGTCCATCCAGGTGGCGATCAACAGCGCGCCGGGCACGCCTGCGTGCCAGACGTAGTCCACCCAGTTCAGCGTGCCGCACACGGCGGCGAGCGCCATCAGCAGGATCGTCGCCGCCTGGGCCGCCCTGTCGCCGATGGCACGGCCCAGCAGGCCCGCCACCAGGGAGCCGAGCAGCGGGGCGAAGACGGCGGTCGCATACAGCATCCTCAGCCCTTCATCAGGTTCACGTCCTCGACCTGGATCGAGCCGCGGTTGCGGAAGTAGACCACCACGATCGCGAGGCCGATCGCCGCCTCCGCCGCCGCCACGGTGAGCACGAACATCGCCAGGATCTGCCCCGCGAGGTCGCCCAGGGCTGCCGAGAAGGCGACGAGGTTGAGGTTCACCGCGAGCAGGATCAGCTCGATCGACATCAGGATCACGATGACGTTCTTGCGGTTCAGGAAGATGCCGAAGATGCCCAGCACCAGCAGCACCGCCGCCACCGCGAGGTAGTGGCCCAGGCTTACAGCGAGCATGTGACCGCCATCAGGTGTGGCCTCCGTGCGTCTCGTGGTCCGCGGCGATCGCGGACGGCGTCGGCGTGTGGCCGTGCGCGTCGGCGCCGGCCGGGAGCAGCGACGGCTCCGGCAGCGGCCGCAGGATGCCCGACGCGCCCACGCCCTGGCGCAGCGGGACGCGCACCATCGACAGGCTCAGCGCCGGGTCGCGCGCCTGCTGGCGGGCGATGTCCTGGTGGCGCGACGCGGTGCGCTCGCGCAGGGTCAGCACGATCGCGCCCATCATGGCGACCAGCAGGATCAGGCCGGAGATCTGGAACAACAGCGCGTAGTCCGTGTACAGCACGCGGCCGATCGCGGCGGTGTTGGACACGCCGGCCGGGGTCGCCGAGAGCCGCAGCACCGCGTTGGCCGGCGAGACGCGCCAGCCCGTCAGGAACACCGCCAGCTCGGCGAAGAGGACGAGGCCGACCGCCGCGCCGACCGGGGCGTAGCGCTGGAAGCCCTCGCGCAGCTCGGAGAAGTTCACGTCGAGCATCATCACGACGAACAGGAATAGCACCGCCACCGCGCCGACGTAGACGATCACCAGGATGAAGGCGAGGAACTCGGCGCCCGCCAGGAGGAACAGCCCGGCCGCGTTGAAGAACGCCAGGATCAGGAACAGCACGGAGTGCACGGGGTTGCGCGACGTGACCACGGCGGCGGCCGAGCCCAGCAGGACGGCGGCGAAGAGGTACCAGAAGAGGGTGGCGATCAAGGGCGCGGTTCCCCAAGACAGACAGGAAGGAAGCAAGGCCGGGCGCTGCCCGGACCCGCCAGGGGCGAGCCGCCCCTGGACCGGCTTCTTATAAGTGGATTCCAAAGGCGAGCCTTTGGCGGAGTCCAGAGGCAGAGCCTCTGGCCTTGCTGTGCTGCCATCTCAGCGGTACGGCGCATCGAGCTCGAGTCGGCGGGCCAGCGCCACCTCCCAGCGGTCGCCGTTGGCGAGCAGCTTGGCCTTGTCGTACATCAGCTCCTCGCGCGTCTCGGTGGCGAACTCGAGGTTCGGCCCCTCCACGATCGCGTCGACCGGGCAGGCCTCCTCGCACAGGCCGCAGTAGATGCACTTGGTCATGTCGATGTCGTAGCGCGTCGTGCGGCGGCTGCCGTCGTCGCGCGGCTCGGCCTCGATGGTGATCGCGAGCGCGGGGCACACCGCCTCGCACAGCTTGCACGCGATACAGCGCTCCTCGCCGTTCGGGTAGCGGCGCAGCGCGTGCTCGCCCTTGAAGCGCGGGCTCTGCGGGTTCTTCTCGAAGGGGTAGTTGATCGTCGCCTTCGGCTTGAACATGTAGGCGAGAGTCAGGCCCATGCCGGAGATCAGCTCGCCCAGCAGAAGGCTCCGCGCGGTGCGGTCCAGGAACGCCATCGCCAAACCCCTACACAGGCGGCCACGGGATACCCCGCGCCGCAGCATCCGGCAAGCAAGCCCGGGCCCTGCCCGGACCCGCCAGGGGCGAGCCGCCCCTGGCGGGTCCAGGGCAGAGCCCTGGCCTTACGCCCCGTCAGGCAGCCAGCCCATCGCCATCAGCACGCTCGCCGTCAGCACGAGCCAGAACAGCGACAGGGGCAGGAAGACCTTCCAGCCCAGGCGCATGAGCTGGTCGTAGCGGAAGCGCGGGAAGGTCGCGCGCACCCAGACGAACATGAACATCACCAGCGCGATCTTGAGCAGGAACCACACCGTGCCCGGGACCCAGGTGAACGGCGCGATGCCGAACGGCGCCTGCCAGCCGCCCATGAACAGGATCGACGTCATCGCCGCCATCAGGAACATATTGGCGTACTCGCCCAGGAAGAACAGGCCGTACGACATCGAGCTGTACTCGACCATGAAGCCGGCGACGATCTCGCTCTCGCCCTCGGCCAGGTCGAAGGGGGCGCGGTTGGTCTCTGCCAGCGCGGAGATGAAGAACACCACGAACATCGGCAGCAGCGGGACGCAGAACCACACGTGCTTCTGCGCGCGGACGATGTCGTTGAGGTTCAGCGAGCCGACGCACAGCAGCACGCAGACGATCACGAGGCCCATGGAGACCTCGTAGCTCACCATCTGCGCGGCCGAGCGGAGCGCGCCGAGGAACGCGTACTTGGAGTTGCTGGCCCAGCCGGCGATGATGATGCCGTAGACGCCGAGCGAGCTGATCGCGAACAGGTAGAGCACGCCCACGTTGATGTCGGCGATCGCCCAGCCGTCGCCCATCGGGATCACCGCCCAGGCGATCATCGCCAGCACGAAGGTCAGGACCGGGGCCAGGAGGAACAGGGCGCGGTTGGCGCCGGTGGGGACCACCGTCTCCTTGGTGAGCATCTTCAGGGCGTCGGCGAAGGGCTGCAGCAGGCCGAACGGGCCCACCACGTTGGGGCCGACGCGGAGCTGCATGGCGGCCAGGATCTTGCGCTCGGCGTAGGTCATGTAGGCGACCGAGACCAGCAGCGGCACCATGATCGCCAGCGTCTCGGCCAGCGTCAGGGCCAGGCGGCCGCCGGTGGTGTCGAACAGGAGATGCGTCACCGGCTCACTCCGCCGCCTGCAGGGTGGCAGCCGCCCGGGCGGGGCGCGTCAGCTCCTCCGTGCACTCGGCCATGGTGGCGCTGGCGCGGCTGATCGGGTCGGTCTGGTAGTAGTCCGCGATCGCGGGGACGAACGGGGCGCCGGACACGGCGCGCGGGTCGCCGGCCGGGCCGCCGCGCTCGGAGGCGCCGAAGCGCGGCAGGCCCTCGCGGGCGAACACCGGGTTGACGGCGGCGAGGCGGTCGCGCACGGCGTCGAGGTCGTCGTACGGCAGGGCGTGGCCGACCGTCTCGCTGAACGCGCGCAGGATGCGCCAGTCCTCGCGGGCGTCTCCCGGTGGGAACACCGAGCGCAGGCCGCGCTGCACGCGCCCCTCGGTGCTGACCCAGGTGCCGGGCTTCTCCACGTAGGCGGCGCCGGGCAGGATCACGTCGGCGCGCGCGGCGCCGCGGTCGCCGTGGTGGCCCTGGTAGACGACGAAGGTGTCGGCGCCGATGCGCGCGGTGTCGAACTCGTCGGCGCCGAGCAGCCACAGCAGGTCCACGCCGCCGCCCATCATGCCCGCGAGGTCGAGCCCGCCCTCGCCCGGCAGGAAGCCGAGGTCGAGCGCGCCGACGCGCGCGGCCGCCGTGTGCAGCACGTTGAAGCCGTGCCAGTCCGCCTCCAGCGCGCCGACCGCGCCGGCCAGCGACCAGCACGCGGCGAGCACCGCAGCCCCGTCCGGGCGCGACAGGGCCCCCTGCCCCACCACGATCATCGGCCGCTTCGCCTCGAGCAGCGCGTGGGCGAAGGCGCCCGCGGCGCCGGGCTGCGCGGTGTCGGTCACGGAGGCCAGAGCCTGCGGGCCGTCGCCGAGCCAGGTCGCCGGGTAGGTCAGGTCCCAGGGCGCGCCGATGGCGCCGATGGCGAGGCCGCCGGCGAGGTAGCGCTTGCGGATGCGCGCGTTCAGCACCGGCGCCTCGTGGCGCGGGTTGGTGCCGACGAGCAGGATGGCGTCGGCCTCCTCGATCCCGGCGATCGTGGTGTTGAAGGTGTAGAACTCGCGGCGCGTGGCATCGAGCGCGGCCCCGTCCTGGCGGCAGTCCAGGTTCGCCGAGCCGAGCGCGCCCATCAGGTCGCGTAGCGCCACCATGCTCTCCGCGTCGCACAGGTCGCCGGCCAGCGCGCCGATCCGCGCCCCGGGCAGGCCGTCGAGGCGGCGGGCGATGGTGGCGAAGGCCTCGGCCCAGCTCGCGGGCTTGAGCGTGCCGTCGCGGCGCACCCAGGCGCGGTCGAGGCGGCGGCGCTTGAGGCCGTCGACGGAGTGGCGGCTCTTGTCGCCGAGCCACTCCTCGTTCACCGCGTCGTTGGTGCGCGGCAGGATGCGCAGCACCTCGGGCCCGCGCGCGTCGATGCGGATCGGCGAGCCCACGGCGTCGAGCGCGTCCACGCCGTCGACCTTGCCCAGCTCCCAGGGCCGGGTGACGAAGGCGTACGGCTTGGAGGTCAGCGCGCCGACGGGGCAGATGTCGACGAGGTTGCCGCTCAGCTCCGAGGTCAGGGCCTTCTCGACGTAGGTGCCGATCTCCATGCCCTCGCCACGCGAGGTGGCGCCCAGCTCGGGCACGCCCGCGACCTCGGTGGCGAAGCGGACGCAGCGCGTGCACTGGATGCAGCGCGTCATCACCGTCTTGACGATCGGCCCGAGGTACTTGTCCTTCACGACGCGCTTGTTCTCGGCGTAGCGCGAGTGGTCGCCGCCGTAGGAGTAGGCCTCGTCCTGCAGGTCGCACTCGCCGCCCTGGTCGCAGATCGGGCAGTCGAGCGGGTGGTTGATGAGCAGGAACTCCATCACGCCGCGCCGCGCCCTGCGCACCATCTCGCTGTCGGTGTGCACGACCATGCCCTCGGCGACCGGGAAGGCGCAGGAGGCCACCGGCTTGGGCGCCTTCTCCACCTCGACCAGGCACATGCGGCAGTTGCCCGCGACGGACAGCCGCTCGTGGTAGCAGAACTTCGGGATCTCCTTGCCGGCGTGCTCGCAGGCCTGCAGCACGGAGCTGCCGTTGGGGACCTCGACCTCGGTCCCGTCGATCGTGAGCTTGGTCATCGCGTCGCCCCACAGGAGAAAGGCCAGGGCTCTGCCCTGGACCCGCCAAAGGCCGGGCCTTTGGAAACCATCACTTCAGGCCGGCGGCACGCGGCCACGGCCCGTGCCCCCGAGTCGCGCCGGTCCAGGGGCGGCTCGCCCCTGCCGGGTCCGGGCAGCGCCCGGCCTTCCTTCACTCCGCCGCGATCGGCAGGTTGGCCGGCGTCGGCGCGATCCGCTGCGGCTGCGCGGGCCGTGCCTTGCGCTCGGCGATGCGCGCCTCGATCACCGGGCGGAAGTTGCGGATCAGCCCCTGCACCGGCCAGGCCGCGCCGTCGGCGAGCGCGCAGATGGTGTGGCCCTCGATCTGGCGGCTGACCTGGTCGAGCATGTCGATCTCCTCGACCTCGGCGCGGCCCTCGACCATGCGGTCGAGGATGCGCATCATCCAGCCCGTGCCCTCGCGGCAGGGCGTGCACTGCCCGCAGGTCTCGTGCTTGTAGAAGTGCGCGAGGTTGGCGATGCACTTGATCACGTCGGCCGACTTGTCGAGCACGATCACCGCCGCGGTGCCGAGCGCGCTCTTGGCGTCGCGCAGGCTGTCGAAGTCCATGAGCACGTCGTCGCACGCGCCGGCGGCGAGGATCGGCGTGGACGAGCCGCCGGGGATGATGCCCTGCAGGTTGTCCCAGCCGCCGCGCACGCCGCCGCAATGCTTGTCGATGAGCTCGCGGAGGGGAATGCTCATCTCCTCCTCGACGTTGCACGGCTTGTTCACGTGGCCGGAGATCGAGAAGATCTTGGTCCCCGTGTTCTTGGGGCGGCCGAACGAGGAGAACCAGGCGGCGCCGCGGCGCAGGATCGCGGGCGCGGTGGCGATGGTCTCGACGTTGTTCACCGTGGAGGGGCAGCCGTAGAGGCCGACGGCGGCGGGGAACGGCGGCTTGAGGCGCGGCAGGCCCTTCTTGCCCTCCAGGCTCTCGATCAGCGCGGTCTCCTCGCCGCAGATGTAGGCGCCGGCGCCACGGTGCAGGAACACGTCGCAGTCCCAGCCGGAACCGCAGGCGTTCTTCCCGATGAGCCCGGCGTCGTAGGCCTCGTCGATGGCGACCTGCAGGTTCAGGTGCTCGTTGTAGTATTCGCCGCGGATGTAGATGTAGGCCGCGTGGGCGCCGATCGCGAAGGCGCCGAGCAGGCAGCCCTCGACCAGCTTGTGCGGGTCGTGGCGCATGATCTCGCGGTCCTTGCAGGTGCCCGGCTCGCTCTCGTCGGCGTTGACCACGAGGTAGTGCGGGCGGCCGTCGGACTGCTTGGGCATGAACGACCACTTCATGCCGGTGGGGAAGCCCGCGCCGCCGCGGCCGCGCAGCCCGGAGGCCTTCATCTCGTCGATGATCGCGTCGCGGCCGCGCGCCAGGATCGCCGCCGTGCCGTCCCAGTCGCCGCGTTTGCGGGCGCCGTCCAGGTGCCAGTCGTGCAGCCCGTACAGGTTGGTGAAGACGCGGTCGCGATCGTTGAGCATCAGCCCACTTCCTTCCCGTGCGGGGTGGGCGACCCCCCGCCGTCGTATCCCTCGCCCGTCAGCTCCAGCAGCGTCTGCGGCCCGCCCTCGGGGGCGGAGCCGCGCCGCCCGATCATCGAGCCCGCCGGCGGCGGCGCGTCGCCCCGCTTGAGCGAGCGCAGCAGCGCCTCCGTCAGCTCGCCCGTCAGGTCCTCGTAGTAGTCGTCGTTGACCTGCAGGATCGGCGCGTTGGCGCAGCCGCCGAGGCACTCGACCGAGGTCATGGTGAACAGCCCGTCGGCGCTGCTCTCGCCGAAGCCGCCCAGGCCGGCGACGCGCTTGCACGCCTCCGTCACATCGTCCGATCCGCGCAGCCAGCAAGGGGCCGTGGTGCAGACCTGGAGGTGGTACTTGCCGACCGGGGTGGTGTTGAACATCAGGTAGAAGGTCGCGACCTCGTACACCCGGATCGGCGCCATGCCGAGGCGCGCCGCCACCGCGTCCATCGCCACGCGCGGCACCCAGCCGGAGCCGGTCTGCCGCCGCATCTGGCCCTGCGCCTCGTACAGCAGCGGGATCACGCCGCTGGCCTGGCGGCCCTCCGGGTACTTCGCAAGGATGCGGGCGATCGCCGCCTCGCTCTGCGCGTCGAAGCTGAAGCTGTCCGGCTCGCCCTTGTGCGGGCCGGGCGCGCCGCCGCCCATGACCTCGGCCGAGAACGCGCCGGCCAGCGGCTGCGGCCCGCCCTCGCCCGGCAGGCCGGTCGCGAGCCCGCCCAGCGCCGAGCCGCGCAACCCCTCTGCCGTCACCGTGGCGCCGCCGGGCGCGCCCACCGGGACCGCCTGGTGCGCCACGCCGCTGGTGCTGGTCGCGCCCTCGCCGCCGGCGAGGTTGCCCTCGGTCGGCTTCGCGCCGGGGCCGCGCGGCGCCCCCACCCCGGAGCCGCTCATCAGCGGTCGATCTCGCCGAACACCAGGTCGAGCGACCCGATGCAGGCGACGGCGTCGGCGAGCATGTGCCGCTTGCTCATGAACTCCAGCGCCTGGAGGTGGGAGAACCCGGTCGGCCGGATCTTGCAGCGGTAGGGCCGGTTGGAGCCGTCGGCGACCAGGTAGACGCCGAACTCGCCCTTGGGGCTCTCGGTGGCGGTGTAGGTGGCGCCCTTGGGCACGTGGAAGCCTTCCGTGTACAGCTTGAAGTGGTGGATCAGCGCCTCCATCGAGCGCTTCATGTCCTCGCGCTTGGGCGGCGTGATCTTGTGGTCCTGGACCTTGATCGGGCCAGGGCGCATGCGGTCGAGGCACTGGCGCACGATGCGCACGCTCTCGCGCATCTCCTCGATGCGCACGAGGTAGCGGTCGTAGCAGTCGCCGTTGCGCGCCACGGGGACGTCGAACTCGACTTCCCCGTATTTGTCGTAGGGCTGGCTGCGGCGCAGGTCCCACGGCAGGCCGGAGGCGCGCAGGCAGGGCCCGGAGAAGCCCCAGGCCAGCGCCTGCTCGGCGGTCATGATGCCGATGTCGACGGTGCGCTGCTTCCAGATGCGGTTGCCGGTCAGCAGCGAGGACAGGTCGTCGATGAACTTCGGGAAGCTCTCGCACCACTCGCCGATGCGGTCGGCCAGGCCCGCGGGCATGTCCTTGGCCACGCCGCCCGGGCGGAAGTAGTTGGCGTGCATGCGCGCGCCGGAGACCTGCTCGTAGAACTCCATCAGCTTCTCGCGCTCCTCGTGGCCCCAGAGCACCGGGGTGAGGGCGCCGACGTCGAGCGCGTAGGTCGTGATGTTGAGCAGGTGGTTCAGCACGCGGGTGATCTCGGCGAACATCGTCCGGATCCACTGCGCCCGCTCCGGCGCCCGCACGCCGAGCAGCTTCTCCACGGCGAGCGCGAAGGTGTGCTCCATGCACATGGGCGAGACGTAGTCGAGGCGGTCGAAGTACGGGTTGGCCTGCAGGTAGGTCTTGTACTCGATCAGCTTCTCGGTGCCACGGTGCAGCAGGCCGATGTGCGGGTCGGCGCGCTCCACGACCTCGCCGTCCATCTCGACGACCAGGCGCAGCACGCCGTGGGCCGCGGGGTGCTGCGGCCCGAAGTTCATCGCGTGGCTGTCGATCTCCACGGTCTTGCTGGTGCGCCCGGCCTGGTCGTTCGGGACGGTGACCTCGGGCACGCCCGGGACCTCAAGAAGCGCGCTCATGGCTTGGCTCCCCCCGGCGCGGCGGGCACGGGTGCCCCCTGCCGCGCGACGTGCGCCTTCTCGTCGCCGGGGAGCGTGACCATGCCCTCCCACGGCGAGATGAAGTCGAAGTTGCGGAAGTCCTGGGTCAGGCGGACGCGCTCGTTGACCACCTGCTTGCGCTCCTCGTCGTAGCGGACCTCGACGTGGCCGGTCAGCGGGAAGTCCTTGCGCAGCGGGTGGCCGTCGAAGCCGTAGTCGGTGAGGATGCGGCGGTGGTCCGGCTGGCCGGCGAACAGGATGCCGAACAGGTCCCAGGCCTCGCGCTCCCACCAGGTGGCGCACGGCCAGATCTCGTGCACCGAGGGCACCATCGCCGTCTCGTCGGTACGCACGATCACGCGCACGCGCTGGTTCAGCGACACGGACAGCAGGTTGTAGACGACGTCGAAGCGCTCGGCGCGCTCGGGCCAGTCCACGCCGCAGATGTCCATGCACTGCTCGAAGGCGAAGCGCGGCTCGTCGCGCAGGAACACCATCAGCGGCAGCAGCACGTCGCGCGACGCGTGCACCACAAGCTCGCCGCCCTCCAGCGCCGCGGACGAGACGCCGGCGACCCCCGTGGACAGCAGCACGCCGAGCGACTCCAGCCGCGCCGCCTCGGCCGGCGTGAGCCCGCCCTGGGGGGCCGCCGGCAGGAACCCGGTCATCGTGCGGTCGGCCGCCTTGACGCCGACCGGCTTGCCGGCCTCGCCCTCAGCCACGCAGGATCGTCCCGGTGCGGCGGATCTTCTTCTGCAGCTGCATGATACCGTACACCAGCGCCTCCGCCGTGGGCGGGCAGCCGGGCACGTAGATGTCGACCGGCACGATCCGGTCGCAGCCGCGCACCACGGAGTACGAGTAGTGGTAGTAGCCGCCGCCGTTGGCGCAGCTGCCCATGGAGATCACCCAGCGCGGCTCCGGCATCTGGTCGTAGACCTTGCGCAGGGCCGGGGCCATCTTGTTGGTCAGCGTGCCGGAGACGATCATCACGTCGCTCTGCCGCGGGGAGGCGCGCGGGATCACCCCGAAGCGGTCCAGGTCGAAGCGCGGCATGTAGGCGTGGATCATCTCCACCGCGCAGCACGCCAGGCCGAACGTCATCGGCCACAGGCTGCCCGTGCGCGCCCAGTTCACCAGCTTGTCGACGTTGGCCACCACGTAGCCCTTGTCCGCGATCTCGCCGGTGATGCCGCGCACCACCGCGTCCTGCTCGGCCCCGGGCGCAAGCGCCTCGCGGTTCCAGGCGATCGCCACGTCCGAGCCGGCCATGCCGGGCCGGTCGGTCTCAGAGGCCGCACTCATCGTGCCACTCCCACAAATGCCATGCGCCAGGGCCTCACTGCCAGTCGAGCGCGCCCTTGCACCACTCGTAGATGAACCCGACCGTCAGCACGGCAAGGAACGCCATCATCGAGAAGAATCCGAACACCCCGATATGCGACAGGCTGACCGCCCAGGGGAACAGGAACGCCACCTCCAGGTCGAAGATGATGAACAGGATCGCCACCAGGTAGAACCGCACGTCGAAGCGGCGGCGCGCGTCGTCGAACGGCTCGAAGCCGCACTCGTAGGCCGACAGCTTCTCCGCGTACGGCTTCTGCCGCGCCGCGATCAGCGAGCCGCCCAGCATGGCGCCGGCGATCACCGCGGCGAGGACCAGGAAGATCGCGATCGGGAAGTAGTTGGCCAGCAGGTCCTGCACGCCCTCACTCCTTGGTGCACCGCAGCGGATGGACCCTACGCGCGAACCGGGGCGCTCGCCAGGGAGGGCGAAGGAAGAAAGCATGGGCTCTGCCCAAACCCGCCAGGGCGAGCCGCCCTGGACTGGCCTTACTTAGGGGTGCGTTCCAAGGGCGCAGCCTTTGGCGGAGTTTGAGGCGGAGCCTCAACCTTGCTTGGCTGCGTGGCGCGAGTGACGGGGCTCGAACCCGCGACCTCCGGCGTGACAGGCCGGCGCTCTAACCAACTGAGCTACACCCGCAGCGCCGCGGGGTTTATGGCCAGCGGGCCGGCACGTCAACCCGTATGTGGGGAATGGGCGGTGACGGGATCGAACCGCCGGCCCTCTCGGTGTAAACGAGACGCTCTACCGCTGAGCTAACCGCCCCCATGGCCGGCGCCGCCGACCACCTGCTTGAAGATCCGCGCCGGCTTGAACCGCACCGAGCTGGTCTCGGGCAGGTCGATCACCTCGCCGGTGCGCGGGTTGCGCCCCTTGGCCGCCTTGCGCCGCGTCGGCATGAAGGTGCCGAAGCCGCTCAGCCGGACCTCGCGGCCCCCCTGCAGCGCCGCCTCGATCGCCGCCAGCGCCGCCTCGACGGCCTCCGAGGCCTTGCCGCGCGGCAGGTCCGCACCGGCAGCCACCGCGTCCACAAGCTCCGCCCTGTTCATCCTGACCCCTGCTCCCGCCGCATGCCCCGACCGGAGCACGCGGCGGGGCAGGACGTCCACCCCGGGAGGAAGGAAGGCCAGAGGCCCTGCCTCTGGACTCCGCCAAGGGAAGCCCCTTGGATGGCTTCTCTTAAGTAAGGCCAGTCCAGGGCGGCTCGCCCTGGCGGAGTTTGAGGCAGAGCCTCAACCTTGCTTCCTCAGTGCGGCAGCGCGGTCGCCGGCTCGGGTGCAGGCAGCGCTGCCGGCTCCGGCGGCTCCACCCAGTCGATCGGCTCCGGCTTGCGCACCAGGGCCTGGCTGATGACCTCGTCGGCGTGGGAGACGGCGATCAGCTTGAGCCCCTTCTTCACGGAGTCTGGGATGTCGGCGAGGTCCTTCTCGTTCTCCTTCGGGTAGAACACCGTGGTGATCCCCGCCCGCAGCGCCGCGAGCAGCTTCTCCTTCAGCCCGCCGATCGGCAGCACGCGGCCGCGCAGCGTGATCTCGCCGGTCATCGCCACGTCGCGGCGCACCGCGATCCCGGTCATGATCGACACCACACTGACGGCCATCGCGACGCCGGCAGAGGGGCCGTCCTTGGGGGTGGCGCCCTCGGGCACGTGGATGTGCATGTCGCGCTTCTCGAACAGCGTCGGCTTGATGCCGAAGCTGGCGGCGCGGCTCCGCACGTAGGACAGCGCGGCGGAGACGCTCTCCTGCATGACGTCGCCGAGCTTGCCGGTGTTCTTCACGTTGCCCTTGCCCGGCAGCATGACGCTCTCGATCGAGAGGATCTCGCCGCCGACCTCGGTCCACGCGAGGCCGGTGACCACGCCGACCATGTCCTCGGCCTCGGTCTCGCCGTAGCGGAACCGCTTCACGCCGGCGTACTTCTCCAGCGTCTTGCGGGTGATGGCGACGCGCCTGGTCTTGGAGGTGACGATCTCCTTGACGACCTTGCGCGCGAGGTTGGCGATCTCGCGCTCCAGCGAACGCACGCCGGCCTCGCGGGTGTAGTAGCGCACCAGGTCGCGCAGGGCGTCCTCGTTGAGCGACCACTCCTCCGGCTTGAGGCCGTTGGCCTCGGCCTGCTTGGCGACCAGGTGGCGCTTGGCGATCTCCACCTTCTCGTCCTCGGTGTAGCCGGCGATGCGGATGATCTCCATGCGGTCCAGCAGCGGCTGCGGCATGCGCAGGCTGTTGGCCGTGGTGACGAACATCACGTCGCTCAGGTCGTAGTCCACCTCGAGGTAGTGGTCGGCGAAGGTCGCGTTCTGCTCGGGGTCGAGGACCTCCAGCAGCGCGGACGAGGGGTCGCCGCGCCAGTCGGCGCCGAGCTTGTCGATCTCGTCGAGCAGGAACAGCGGGTTGGAGGTCTTGGCCTTCTTCATGCCCTGGATGACCTTGCCGGGCATCGAGCCGATGTAGGTCCGGCGGTGGCCGCGCACCTCGGCCTCGTCGCGCACGCCGCCCAGCGACATGCGCACGAAGGTCCGGCCCGTCGCCTTGGCGATGGACTTGCCGAGCGAGGTCTTGCCCACGCCGGGCGGGCCCACGAGGCACAGGATCGGGCCGCGGATCTTGGTGGAGCGCGACTGCACCGCGAGGTACTCGAGGATGCGCTCCTTGACCTTCTCCAGCCCGTAGTGGTCGGCGTTGAGGATGGCCTCGGCCTCGCTCACGTCGTTGCTGACCTTGGAGCGCTTCTTCCAGGGGATAGAGAGCATCCAGTCGAGGTAGTTGCGCACCACCGTGCTCTCGGCGCTCATCGGGCTCATGGTGCGCAGCTTCTTCAGCTCGCCCAGCGCCTTCTCGCGCGCCTCCTTGGTGAAGCGCGTCTTCTTGATGCGCTCCTCGAGCTCGGCGGTCTCGTCCTTGCCGTCCTCGCCCTCGCCGAGCTCCTTCTGGATCGCCTTGAGCTGCTCGTTGAGGTAGTACTCGCGCTGCGTCTTCTCCATCTGCCGCTTGACGCGGTTGCGGATGCGCTTCTCCACCTGGAGCACGCCGATCTCGCTCTCCATGTGGGCGAACACGCGCTCCAGCCGCTCGCCGACCCCGGTGATCTCGAGCAGCTCCTGCTTCTCGCTGATCTTGAGGTTCAGGTGCGACGCGATGGTGTCGGCGAGCTTGCCCGGCTCCTCGATCTGGTTGAGCGAGACCAGGACCTCGGGCGCGATCTTCTTGTTCAGCTTGATGTACTGCTCGAACTGCCCGACCACGGTGCGGCCGAGCGCCTCCAGCTCGCGCTCCTCGGCGGTGGGCGCGGGCAGCGGCTCGACGTGGGCCTCGAAGTGGCTGTCGGTCTCGGAGAACGAGGTGATGCGCGCGCGGCTCCCGCCCTCGACCAGCACCTTGACGGTGTTGTCGGGCAGCTTGAGCAGCTGCAGGATCGTGGACACCGTGCCGACGCGGTAGATGTCGTCCGAGCCCGGGTCGTCCTGCGAGGCGTTCTTCTGCGCGACCAGCAGGATCTGCTTGTTGTCGGCCATCACCGACTCCAGCGCGCGCACCGACTTCTCCCGCCCCACGAACAGCGGGACGATCATGTGCGGGAACACCACGATGTCGCGCAGCGGCAGCACCGCCAGCGTGCCGGGCAGCTTCGGCGCCGCGCCGGCGTCCTTCGCGGCGGCCTTGTCCTGCGCCACGGCGGCGGGAGCGTCCTTGGCGGGCGCGGCCTCGACGGCGGCGGGAGCCTCGGCGTCGGCGGGCCGGGCCTTGGCGGGCTTGGCGGAGGCCTTGGCAGCCGGGGGGCGCTCGCGCTTCGTCGGCGGCGTCGGGGCGGCCTCGGCGGCAGGCTTCGCGCGACGCGGCGCGGCGATCTTGGGAGCGTCGGCCACCTTGGCGCCGCGCTTCACGGCAGCCTTGGCCTCGGGGGCCTCGGCGCCCTTGGCGACGGGCTGGGCCTCGGGCTTGGCGGGCTTGGCGTCCGGCCGGGCGGCGCGCGCCTTGGCGGAACCTGGCTTGGCCGGACGATCTGAATTGCTCATGGCTTGACCTCCATCAGGACAGTCGAGTCCGCGCGCCGCCCGTTCCGGCACGGCTGCGTCCTCTGGGGCAGCGCCCCGCATCGATACCGATATCGTCGGCGGGGAGGGGTGGAACAAGGCCCGCGCCCCGCCTGGTGGCGGCGACGCGGGCCCCGCCCCGGGCGGTGCGGCTCAGGCGCCCTCGGCCCGCTCCTTGCCGTAGACGAACACCGGCGAGGCGCGGTTCTCGGCGACCTCGCGGTTGATCACGACCTCGTCCACGCCGTCGAGGCCGGGCAGGTCGAACATGGTGCCGAGCAGGATGGCCTCCATGATGGAGCGCAGGCCGCGCGCCCCGGTCTTGCGGGCGATGGCGCGCACGGCCACGGACTTCATGGCGTCGTCGGTGAAGGCGAGCTTGACGCCCTCCATCTCGAACAGGCGGGCGTACTGCTTGACCAGCGCGTTCTTCGGCTTGGTCAGGATCTCGACCAGCGCCGCCTCGTCGAGGTCCTCCAGCGTGGCCACTACCGGCAGGCGCCCGATGAACTCGGGGATCAGGCCGAAGCGCAGCAGGTCCTCGGGCTCCACCTCGTGCAGCAGCGCGCCCATGCGGCGCTCGTCGGGGTCGCGGACCTCGGCGCCGAAGCCGATGCCGGAGCCCTTGCCGCGCGCGCCGATGATCTTCTCGAGGCCCGAGAAGGCGCCGCCGCAGATGAACAGGATGTTGGTGGTGTCGACCTGCAGGAACTCCTGCTGCGGGTGCTTGCGCCCGCCCTGCGGCGGCACGGAGGCCACCGTGCCCTCCATGATCTTGAGCAGGGCCTGCTGGACGCCCTCGCCGGAGACGTCGCGGGTGATCGAGGGGTTGTCCGACTTGCGGCTGATCTTGTCGACCTCGTCGATGTAGACGATGCCGCGCTGCGCCCGCTCGACGTTGTAGTCCGCCGCCTGCAGCAGCTTGAGGATGATGTTCTCGACGTCCTCGCCGACGTAGCCGGCCTCGGTCAGCGTGGTCGCGTCGGCCATGGTGAACGGCACGTCGAGGATGCGCGCCAGGGTCTGGGCGAGCAGCGTCTTGCCGGTGCCCGTGGGCCCGATCAGCATGATGTTGGACTTCGCGATCTCGACGTCGTTGTTCTTCGCGCCGTGGGCGAGCCGCTTGTAGTGGTTGTGCACCGCGACCGAGAGCACCTTCTTGGCGTGGCTCTGGCCGATCACGTAGTCGTCGAGGACGCGGCTGATCTCCTTGGGAGTCGGCACGCCGTCGCGCGACTTCACGAGGTGCGTCTTGTGCTCCTCGCGGATGATGTCCATGCACAGCTCGACGCACTCGTCGCAGATGAACACGGTCGGGCCCGCGATCAGCTTGCGCACCTCGTGCTGCGACTTGCCGCAGAACGAGCAGTACAGGGTGTTCTTCGAATCGCTCGGCTTGCCGACCATCTGCGTCTACACTCCTGTCGGGCGGCCCAGGCCTGCACCCGGGACCGTCCGCAATACTAGGCCCCCGCCCGCGCCGCGGACAAGGGATGACGCCGGGACCGACCCGGGCGCCGCGTGTCCCGATATGGTGACGCCGACGCCCGCGCAACGCCCACCCCGCAGACTCCGCGGCCCGCGGCCGGGGACGGGGGCCGCGGGCCCCGCGCCCTCAGACCTTGATCGCGTCGTCGTTCGGCGCGGCGGGGCGGTTCTCGACCACCTCGTCGATCAGCCCGAACGCCAGGGCCTCGTGCGCAGACATGTAGCTGTCGCGCTCCAGCTTCTCCTCGATCGCCTCCAGGCTCTGCCCGGTGTGGCGCTCGTAGATCTCGTTGAGCTGCTGGCGGAGGTGGAGGATCTCCTTGGCCTGGATCTCGATGTCGCTGGCCTGGCCCTGCGCACCGCCCGAGGGCTGGTGCACCATGACGCGCGCGTTGGGCAGGCAGTAGCGCTTGCCCTTCTGCCCGGCGGCCAGCAGCAGCGAGCCCATCGACGCCGCCTGGCCGATGCACACCGTGCTCACCGGCGAGCGGATGTACTGCATGGTGTCGTAGATCGCGAGGCCGGCGGAGACCACGCCGCCGGGGCTGTTGATGTAGAACGAGATGTCCTTGTTCGGGTTCTCGCTCTCCAGGAACAGCAGCTGCGCGGAGATCAGCGCGCTCACCCCGTCGTAGACAGGGCCGGTCAGGAAGATGATCCGCTCCTTGAGCAGGCGGGAGAAGATGTCGTACGAGCGCTCGCCGCGGGCGGTCTGCTCGACCACCATCGGGATCAGCGAGCTGTTGTAGACCTCGACGGGATCACGATCCCTCATACTCGGCATCCTTGGGCAGGACGGTCCCCGGAACGGGGCACGCCATCACGAACCCTGCACAGATTAGGCCACCGGAGGGCCACGTCCAGGGGCAGGCAGCAAGCAAGGCCAAAGGCTCCGCCTCTGGACTCCGCCAAAGGCTGCGCCCTTGGAACGCGTCCCTTAAATAAAGCCGATCCAGGGGCGGCTCGCCCCTGGCGGGTCTGGGCAGAGCCCAGGCTTGCTTCAGGCCGCCTCGGCGTCCGCCGCGAGCTCCTCCGGCGTGACCACCTTCTCCTCGATCTTGGCCAGCTCGAGGATGTAGTCCACGACCTTGTCCTCGAAGATCGGCCCGCGCAGCGTGTCGCTGGCCTGCGGGTTCTTGCGGAAGAACTCCATGACCTGCGCCTCCTGCCCGGGGTAGCGCCCGGCCTCCTGGCGCATGGCGCGGACCATCTCGTCCTGGCCCACGGTGACGCCCGCGCTGCGGCCGGCCTCGCTGAGCAGCAGGCCGAGGCGCACGCGGCGCTCGGCGATGGCGCGGTACTCGGCGCGCAGCACCTCGGGGTCCTTGCCCGCGTCCTCGTCGTCGGCGTTGCCGGCCTTCATGTCGGCCTCGACGCGCTCCCAGATCTGGCGGAACTCGGACTCGACCAGCGTCTCCGGCGCCTCGAACGAGGCCTGCCCGGCCAGCGCGTCGAGCAGGGCGCGCTTGAGGCGCATCCGGCTCATGGTGTCGTACTCGCGCTGCATCTGCCCGGCGAGCACCTCGCGCAGCTTCGCCATGCCCTCCTCGAAGCCGAGCTTCTGCGCCAGCGCGTCGTCCAGCGTCGGCTCCACGCCCACCTTGATGGCCTTGCAGTCGATGTCGAAGGTCGCATCCTTGCCGGCGAGCGTGGCCTCCTGGTACTCGGGCGGGAAGGTCACGTTGATCACGCGCTGCTCGCCGGCGCGCATGCCCTCCATCTGCTCGGAGAAGCCGGGGATGAAGCCGGCGCCGCCGATCTCGACGTTCATGCCCTCGCCCGCGCCGCGGTCGAACGCCACGCCGTCCACCTTGCCGAGGAAGTCCACGACCAGCACGTCGCCGGTCTGCGCGCCGCGGTCCTCGGTCATGTCGACCAACTCGCGCTGGCGCTTGGCGATCTCGTGCAGCGCCTTGTCGATGGCCTCGTCGGTGGGCTCGGCCTTGAGGCGCTCGAGGCTCAGCGCGCCGAAGTCGGGCAGCGCGATCTCGGGCAGCAGCTCCATGTCGACGGTGAACTCGAGGTCCGTCGCGGTCGGGCCGGGCTCCAGCGTGCTCTTCAGCGCGATGCGCGGCTCGCCGACGGGGCGCAGGCCGCGGTCGGTGAGCACCTGGCGCGTCGCGTCGTCCACGCTCTGCTGCAGCACCTCGGCCATCACCTCGCGGCCGTAGCGCTGGCGCACCACGCCGGTCGGCACCTTGCCGGGGCGGAAGCCGGGGAGGCGCAGCGTGCGCGCCAGCTCGCCCAGCCGCGCCGCGCGCTTGCCCTCGATGTCGGACGCCGGCACCACCACGGTGTAGCCGCGGCGGAGGCCTTCGGAGAGCGTTTCGGTGACCTGCATCGGCCGGGGAACCTTCCTCGTTGCGGCCCGGGCGGCGCGCCTGGTGCGGGCGGAGGGACTTGAACCCCCACGGCTTGCGCCACCAGAACCTAAATCTGGCGTGTCTGCCAATTCCACCACGCCCGCACGCACGCCCGAAGCCCTGGACAAGCCGCGGGTCCTAGCGCAGGGCGCACAACCCCACAAGGAGGAAGCAAGGTCGAGGCGCTGCCTCGAACTCCGCCAAAGGCTGCGCCCTTGGAACGCATCCCTTAGGCAAGTGGGATCAAACCCTCTGCGGGTTCGGGCAAGGCCCGAGCCTGCTTCCTGCCGCTGCGCTTTCAGCGTAGCGTAGGGGTGTGCAGTTCGACTGGGACCCGAGCAAGGACGAACGCAACCGAATGGAGCGCGGGTTCGGCTTCGACTTCGCGGCACTGGTCTTCGAGGCAGACACGATCGAGTGGCCGGACGAACGGCGGGACTACGGCGAGGCCAGGGTGCGTGCCCTCGGGAGCGCGGACGGACTGGTTCTCCACGTCGTCTTCACCGATCGGGGCGACGTGCGGCGCATCATCTCGGCGCGGCTGGCAGACAGGAAGGAGCGGATGCTGTGGCACGAACGCCGGTGACGCTGGAGCAGATCAGGCAGGCCGGCCCGAGCGTGGACCACGCCAGGGTTGCGGCCACGAGCGAAGCGGACATCCGGCGCCACCAGGTCGAGGACGGCGAGGACCCTGACGCCCCCCTGCCCCGGCTCGCGCCGCCGCCGGACGTGCGCGCGATACGGGCAGGGCTGCAGATGACCCAGGACGCCTTCGCCCGCGCGATCGGCGTCCCCGTGGCCACCGTGCGCAACTGGGAGCAGTCACGCACGCGCATGGACCCCGCGGTCCGCTCGCTGATGCGTGTCCTGGAGCGCGAACCGGCCCTCGTGCTGCGGACGCTGGCGGGGCCCTAGGCCCGCCAGCCCAGGACCCGCCACTCAGGGGATCAGGCGCCGCGCCTTCAGCTCGGCGAACAGGTCGAGGAACGAGTCCTCGCTCGGCTGGAACGCGGCGAATCCCAGGCGGCGGCTGCGCGCCATGTCCGTGACGACCTCGATCGGCCGGCCGAGGTCGGCGTCCGTGTGCCACGGCGAGGCGAGGCGCCCGAGGTCCGGCTCCGCAAGCCCGTGCCGCTCCGCGATGTCGCGCCACACCGGCTCGGCGCCGGCGAGCTGCTCCTCCAGCGGCGTGCCCTGGCCCGGGAACGGCGCCGGCTCCAGCCCGAAGCAGGCGGCGATCCGGCCCCACATCCAGCTCCAGCGGAAGACGTCGCCGTTGGCCACGTTGAACGCGGTGTCGCGCGCCGCCGGCGTGGTCGCGGCCCATTCGAGCTGGGCGGCGAGCAGGCGGGCGTCGGTGACGTCGGTCAGGCCGTTCCACTGCGCCGCCGAGCCGGGGAACAGGAACGGGCGCCCGGTCTCGCGGCAGATCGTCGCGTAGGCGGCCAGCGTGGTGCCCATGTTCATCGCGTTGCCCACCGCGTAGCCGATGATGGTGTGCGGCCGGTGCACGCTCCAGCCGAAGCCGTCGCGGCTGGCTGCCGCGAACACCTCGTCCTCCTGGGCGTAGTAGAAGTTCTCCACGTCCAGGCGCGGCTGGTCCTCGCGGAACGGCGTGGGCGGGAGCACGCCGTGCCCGTACGCCTCGAACGGCCCGAGGTAGTGCTTGAGGCCCGTGACCAGGGCCACGTGCTCCACGCCCCCCGCGCGCCCGGTGGCGTCGAGCAGGTTGCGCACCATCGTGCCGTTGACGCGGATGTTCTCGGCTTCCGTGGCCTGACGCAGCCAGGTCGTGACGAACACATGGCTGGGCCTTACGCCCTCGAGTGCCTTGCCCAGGGCGTCCGGGTCCAGCAGGTCGGCGGCGACCGGGCGCACGCCCTCGACCGCGCCGTCCGGGCGGCGCGCCAGGCCGTGCACCTCCCAGCCGTTCGCCACGAGCCTGCGCGCCAGGTTGTTGCCGACGATGCCGGAGATGCCCGCCACCAGTGCCGTCTTCGCCATGACCGTGTGTCCTTCGTCTCGTGCGAGCGTCAGGTAGGCGCTCGGCCGCCGCCGGGCTAGAAGGCACCCTGGCGTGCCATAGCCACCGGGAGGTAACCATGACGGCCGCGAGCGACACCCACGCAGAGGAATGCGCGCCGCGCCGGGTCCTGGACCTGTTCAGCAGCAAGTGGACCAGCATGGTGCTGCACACGCTGCACACCGTGCACGGCGGCACCTGCCGCACCGGGGCGCTGCAGCGCAGCCTGGGCGGGATCAGCGCCAAGATGCTGACGCAGGCGCTGCGCGACATGGAGCGCGACGGCCTGGTGTCGCGCCAGGTGTTCAACGTCGTGCCGCCGCGCGTCGAGTACAGCCTCACCCCGCTCGGCCGCGAGTTCGTGGAGCCGATCGAGATGCTCTACGCCTGGGGCCGCAGCCACGCCGACGCCCTGGACCGGCTCGGCGCCCGCCCGAAGTCGCGGCGCAAGGCGGCGGCAGGGAAGCAAGCAGTTCTTTCTTGAAAGAAAGAACCAAAGAACTTTTCCACATAAGGCAAGCAGCAGGTATCTAGGCACAGTTGCTAATCGGGCAAAGTCTTTTTGCTTCTTTTTCTTCAGAAAAAGAAGTGCTTCCTTGCCTCAGCCGTAGCGCACGACGCCCAGGTCCTCGTGCTCGATGTTGGGCCGCCGCTCGGAGACCAGGTCCGCGGTGAGCCGCCCCGAGCCGCAGGCCATGGTCCAGCCCAGTGTGCCGTGGCCGGTGTTGAGGAACAGGTTCGGGTATTTCGTGGCGCCGACGATGGGGGTGCCGTCGGGGGTCATGGGGCGCAGGCCGGTCCAGAACTGCGCCTGGGCGAGGTCGCCGCCGCGGGGGAACAGGTCGCGGAGCGAGTGCTCCAGCGTGGCGCGGCGGGGGGCGCGGAGGCGGCGGCTGAAGCCGGCGAGCTCGGCGGTGCCGCCGACGCGGATGCGGCTGCCGAGGCGGGTGATGCCGACCTTGTAGGTCTCGTCCATCACGGTGGAGACGGGGGCGGCGGCCTCCTCGGCGACGGGCAGGGTCAGGGAGTAGCCCTTCACCGGGTAGATCGGCAGGTCGATGCCGAGCGCCTTGAGGAGGAACGGGGAGTAGCTGCCCAGCGCCACGACGAAGCGGTCGGCGTGGACCAGCTCGTGCTCGGCGGCGGCGGGGGTGCGGGCGGGGCGGCCGGAGACGGCGCCGCCGGGGGTGGGGACGGGGCCGGCGGGGACGATGCGGACGGCGGTGATGCGGCCGGCCTCGTGGTCGAGGGCGCGGATCTCGACGCCGTGGCGGAAGGTGACGCCGGCGGCGGCGGCCAGGGCGGCGAGGTTCTGGGTGAACTTGAAGGCGTCGCCGGTCTGGTCGCCGGGCAGGCGCAGGCCGCCGAGGACACGGCCGGGCACGAGGGCGAGCGCGGGCTCGGCGGCGACGCAGCCGGCCTCGTCGAGCAGCTCGTAGGCGACGCGGCCCTCGTCAAGCACGGCGGTGTCCTCGTGGACGTGGTCGAGCTGCTTGCGGGTGCGGAAGAGCTGGAGGGTGCCCTGCTGGCGGGCGTCGTAGTCGATGGCGGTGGCGTGGCGCAGGTCGTCGAGGCAGTCGCGGCTGTACTCGGCGAGGCGGACCATGCGCGCCTTGTTGGCGTGGTAGGCGCCCTCGCTGCACTGGCGCAGCATCAGCACGAGCCAGCGGTAGAGCGCGGGGTCGGCGCCGGGCCACAGCACGAAGGGGCTGTGGCGCATGGCCATCCAGCGCAGAGCCTTGAGCGGGATGCCGGGTGCTGCCCAGGGCGCGGAGTAGCCGGGGGAGACCTGGCCGGCGTTGGCGAAGGAGGTCTCCAGCCCGGCGGCCGGCTGGCGGTCGAGCACGGTGACCTCGTGGCCGGACTGGGCGAGATACCAGGCCGTGGTCACGCCGACCACGCCGCTTCCGAGCACGACGACCTTCATGCGCCTACCGCACGCAAGAAGCGCGCCGCGTCGTGCCGAAGGCGCGCCGGGGCGTCACGCGGGCGGGGTGCCGGAGGCGGGGTCGTGCGCGGTGGCGGTGGCGGACAGCCCGTCGCGCGCCAGCGTGGCCAGGGAGACGTCGTCCGGCCGCGCGGTGGTGCGCGCGGTGGCCGGGCGGGTGAGCTGGTCGACGTCGCGCACGGCGCCGCGGGACGCGCTGGTGGCCAGGGCAGCGTAGGCGCGCAGGGCCGTGGAGACCACGCGGTTGCGGCCGACCGGGCGCCAGGCGTCAAGGCCGCGGGCCTCCATGCGCTCGCGGCGCGCGGCCATCCCGGCGTCGTCGACGACGACGCGCATGGAGCGGCGGGGGATGTCGATCTCGATGCGGTCGCCCTCCTCCACGAGGCCGATCGCACCGCCCTCCGCCGCCTCGGGCGAGATGTGGCCGATCGAGAGGCCGGAGCTGCCGCCGGAGAAGCGCCCGTCGGTGATGAGCGCGCAGACCTTCCCCAGGCCCTTCGACTTCAGGTAGCTCGTCGGGTACAGCATCTCCTGCATGCCCGGGCCGCCCTTGGGGCCCTCGTAGCGGATCACGACGACGTCGCCCGCCGCCACGCGGTTGCCGAGGATGCCTTCGACCGCCGCGTCCTGGCTCTCGAAGATGCGCGCGGTGCCGGAGAACACGAGGTTCGCCGCGTCCACGCCCGCGGTCTTCACGATCGCGCCGTCCTCGGCGATGTTGCCGTACAGCACGGCCAAGCCGCCGTCGCGGCTGAACGCATGCTCGCTGTCGCGGATCACGCCGGCGCTGCGGTCCAGGTCCAGCTCGTCGTAGCGGCTCTCCTGGCTGAACGCCTGCGTCGTGCGCACGCCGCCCGGTGCCGCGGAGAACAGGTGGCGGGCCTCGGCGGTCGCGGTCGGCGTGGCCACGTCCCACTTGGCCAGGGCGTGGCCCAGCGTCTGGGCGTGCACCATCGGCACGTCGCGGTGGATCAGCCCGGCGCGGTCCAGCTCGCCGAGCAGCGCCATGATGCCGCCGGCGCGGTGGATGTCCTCCATGTGCACGTTGGCGACCGACGGCGAGACCTTGCACAGGTTCGGCACGCGCCGGCTGAGGCGGTCGATGTCGCCCATGTCGAAGGCGACGCCGCCTTCCTGCGCGGCGGCGAGCAGGTGCAGCACGGTGTTGGTCGAGCCGCCCATGGCGATGTCGAGCGACATGGCGTTCTCGAACGCCTGGAGGCCCGCGATGGTGCGCGGCAGGGCGGTGGCGTCGTCCTGCTCGTACCAGCGGCGCGCCAGGTCGACGATCAGCCAGCCCGCCTCCACGAACAGCCGGCGCCGGTCCGCGTGCGTCGCCAGCGTCGAGCCGTTGCCCGGCAGCGCCAGCCCGAGCGCCTCGGTCAGGCAGTTCATCGAGTTCGCCGTGAACATGCCAGAGCACGAGCCGCAGGTCGGGCACGCCGAGCGCTCCATCACGTCGGCGTCGGCGTCGCTGATCGTGGGGTCGGCGGCGGCGACCATCGCGGTGATCAGGTCGGCGCGGCGGGTGATGCCGGCCGTCGTGATCTTGCCGGCCTCCATCGGGCCGCCCGAGACGAACACCACGGGGATGTTGAGCCGCATCGCCGCCATCAGCATGCCCGGCGTGATCTTGTCGCAGTTGGAGATGCACACCAGCGCGTCGGCGCAGTGCGCCTCGACCATGTACTCGACCGCGTCGGCGATCAGCTCGCGCGACGGCAGGCTGTAGAGCATGCCCTGGTGGCCCATCGCGATGCCGTCGTCGACGGCGATGGTGTTGAATTCCTTGGCGACGCCGCCGGCCGCCTCGATCTCGCGCGCCACCAGCTGGCCGAGGTCCTTGAGGTGGACGTGGCCGGGGACGAACTGCGTGAACGAGTTGGCGACGGCGACGATCGGCTTGTTGAAGTCGGCGTCGACCATGCCCGTCGCGCGCCAGAGGGCGCGGGCGCCGGCCATGTTGCGGCCGTGGGTACTGGTGCGGGAACGGTAGACGGGCATCGCTGGGAACTCCTCGGCGCTCGGGCGGCAGACTACCGCCGCGCAGGAGCGGAAGGCCAGGACGGGGCAGGGATGCAGCAAGGCCAGGGCTCTGCCCTGGACCCGCCAGGGGCAGCGCCCTGGACCGGCACACGAAAAGAAAGGGCCGGCGTTGCCGCCGGCCCCAAGTCCAGGTTTCCAAAGGCGAGCCTTTGGCGGAGTCCAGAGGCGGAGCCTCTGGCCTTGCTTGCCTCGGGCTAGGTAATCGCTTTCCCGGCCATGAACGTCAGGACGACGAAGATCAGGAAGATCACGATGAACACGAAGAACAGGATCTTGGCGATGCCGGCGGACGCGGCGGAGACGCCGGAGAAGCCGAAGAACCCCGCGATGATCGAGATCACGAAGAAGATGATGGCCCATTTCAGCATGGCGGCGCTCCGTGTCGGCGCGGCCGTGCGCCACGCGATACGGGTCCAACGTGCTGAGACAAGGCGGGTTGCACTTACGCGTGAGGTGCGGGCGCGGCGGGGTGGCCGGGGCGCGGGGCCCCGGCCGGCAGCCTAGCGCGGGGAGAGCACCATGATCATCTGGCGGTTCTCCATGCGGGGCATCTGCTCCACCTTGGTCTTCTCGTCCATGTCGGTGCGGATGCGCTCGAGCACCTTCACGCCGAGGTCCTGGTGGGCCATCTCGCGGCCGCGGAAGCGGAGCGTGACCTTGACCTTGTCGCCCTCGTCGATGAACGAGTGCATCGCGCGCAGCTTCACCTGGTAGTCGTGGTCGTCGATGTTCGGACGGACCTTGACCTCCTTGATCTCGATGACGCGCTGCTTCTTCTTGGCCTCGTTCTTCTTCTTCTGGGCCTCGTACTTGAACTTGCCGTAGTCGACCATCTTGACGACGGGCGGGTCGGCGTTCGGGCTGATCTCGAGCAGGTCGAGGCCCACGGCATAGGCTCGGAGCAGCGCGTCGCGCGCACCCATCACGCCCTGCATCTCGCCCTCGGCGTCGATCAGACGCACCTGGGGCACGCGGATATCCTCGTTCACGCGCGGCCCGTCGCGACTCGGGGCGGCCTGCATGGGTCCTCTGGCTATCGGAAGCTCCTTTGATCATTGCACGATGGCGACGAACCGGGGTTCGTCGCCGCAGTCTTGGCGCGTGGCAGCGTACGGATCAAGCAGACTCTGCACGACGCACGTTGACAAAGGCTGAAATAGGGGCTTGGGCGGGGCTGGTTCAAGGCGGGGCCAGCCCCCCTGCCCCGGCCTCCCGCCCGTCGTCGCGCAGCCCGGCGGCGCGCAGCACCGCCAGCAGGTCGTCGCGCACGGGCAGCGCCACGCCGTCCAGCGTCGCCACGGCGCGCACGCCCAGGCTGCTGGTCGCGAACAGGGCGTCGAGCGGGTCGCCCGGCGCGAGCGGCGCCTCCGCCACGCCGCAGCGCTCGACCAGCAGGGCGCGCATGATCCCCGGCAGCGCGCCGTCGGACACGAGGGGGGTGACGAGCCGGCCGCGGCACAGGGCCACCAGGTTGGCGACGGCGCACTCGGCCAGGCGGCCGGCGGTGTTGAGCAGCACGGCCTCGTCGGCGCCGCGCGCCACCGCCTCCTGCCGGGCAAGGAGAGAGTCGCCGTAGTTCAGCGACTTGACCGCGGACATCGGGGAGAACTCGTTGCGGCGCGTGCCCTGCGCGATGGCGGCGTGCAGGGCGTGGGTGGGCGCCGCGCCCGCGGACGCGGAGACCAGCAGCGTGGGGGCGGAGTGTTCCGGCAGCGCGAGGCCGCGCGGCGCCGGGCCGCGGGTCAGGGTCAGGCGCGCGGAGCCTTCGGCCACGCCGTTGGCGGCGCAGGTCGCGGCGAGGGCTTCGGCGAGCACGTCGTCGGGGGTGGGCATTGGGATGCCGAGGCGGGTGGCGGCGGCGCGCAGGCGGAGCAGGTGGCGCGCGAGGTGGGCGGGCTGGCCGGCGCGGATGCGGATGGTCTCGAACAGGCCGTCGGCCAGGGTGAAGCCGCGGTCGGCCGGGGAGATCCGCGCGTCCGAGGCCGGCTGCAGCCGGCCGTCGAGCCAGACGGCCGCCTTCGTGTGGGTTTCCAAAGGCGAGCCAATGGCTGCGTCCAGAGGCAGAGCCTCTGGCCTTGCTTCCTTCATCCCCCGAGGACGCGCAGGAGCGGCGAGACCTTGGTGACCATCTCGTCGTACTCCCCGCCCGGGTCGGAGTCGCTGACGACCGCGCCGCCGGCCTGGGCGACGATGGCGTCGGGCGTGAGCACGAGGGTGCGGATCACGATGGAGCTGTCCATGGCGCAGTCGAAGCCGATGGCGACCACGGAGCCGCAGTACGGGCCGCGGCGCGAGGACTCCAGCTCGTCGATGACCTCGAGGGCGCGGATCTTGGGGGCGCCGGTGACGGAGCCGCCGGGGAAGGTGGCGCGCAGGAGGTCCACGGGGCCGAGGCCGTCGCGCAGGCGGCCGCGCACGACGGAGACCAGGTGGTGGACGCTGCTGAAGCTCTCCACGTCGAACAGCGCGGGGACGCAGACACTGCCGAGGCGGCAGACGCGGCCGAGGTCGTTGCGCATGAGGTCGACGATCATCAGGTTCTCGGCGCGGTCCTTCTCGCTGGCGGCGAGCTCGGCGCGCAGGGCGTCGTCGGCCTCCGGCGTGTCGCCGCGGGGGCGGGTGCCCTTGATCGGGCGGGTCTCGACCCAGCCCTCGGCGTCGAGGTGGAGGAAGCGCTCGGGCGAGGCGGAGGCGACGGACAGGCGCGGGCCGCAGCGCAGGAAAGCGCCGAACGGGTTGGCGCTGGCGGCGCGCAGGGCGAGGTGGACCGCCTCGTCGGGGCACGCGGCGGGGCGCGCGGCCTGGTGGCGCATGGTGACGTTGACCTCGAAGATGTCGCCGGCGCGGATCAGGTCCTGCGCGGCGCGCACGCGGGCCTCGTAGCCGGCGCGGTCCAGCTCCGGGCGCCACGCGGCCACGGCGTCGGGGGGCAGGCGCGGCGCGGCGGGCGGCGGGGCGGCGAGGCGGCGCAGGGCGGCCTCGGCGCGGGCGGCGGCGCGGGCGGCGCGGGGCGCGGGGTCGGTCTCGGGGAAGCCCGAGGACATCACCCACGCCCGTCGCTCGGCGCGGTCGAAGCCGAGCACCAGGTCGTAGAAGCCCACGGAGGCGTCGGGGATGGCGAGGTCGTCGGGGTGGCGGCACGGCAGCCGCTCCAGCCAGCGGCCCAGGCCGTAGCCGAGCAGGCCGACGGCGCCGCCCGCGAACGGCAGCGGCCCGGCGCCGGGCGGCAGGCGGAAGCGGCGCAGCTCCGTCTCCAGCGCGGTAAACGGGTCCGCGTCCACCGACGCTCCGTCGACGGTCACGCCGCCGCCGCCCGGGCCGCCGGCGGCGCAGCGCAGGGTGCGGAACGGCTCGACGCAGAGGTAGCTGAACCGGGAGCGCTCGCCGACGGGGCCGGCGCTGTCGAGGAACGCCAGGCCGTCGCTACCGGCCCACAGCGCGAAGGCGTCGGCGGGCTCGCGCCAGGCGACCTCGTGCACGACCAGCGCGTCGTGCACGGCCGGCGCAGGCCGCGTCACCGCGCCCATGGCCGGTCCCCGTTCGCCGGCGTGCTCACACGCGCTCGCTGACCGCGATCGCCACCTTGCAGCCGGTCTTGATGATCGCGCACAGCACCTTGTAGCCCGGCGTCAGCTCCGCCTCGTTCTCCAGGCCGATGTCGCGGTGCTCCAGCTCCTCCTCGCGGAAGACGTCGATGGTGTCGCGCAGCGCCGCCTCGTCGTCGCCGAGGCTCTCGTGCTGGGCCGCGTAGTGCTCGTCGATCGCCTCCTCGACGGCGACCGTGCAGGCCATCGCCGCGCGCTCGCCCAGCGCCGCCGTCGCCGCGCCGAGCGCCCAGCCCGCCACGTGCCAGATCGGCAGCAGCAGCGTCGGCCGCACCCGGCGGGTCGCGATCAGGCCCGCGAAGGTGTCCAGGTGCACCTGCTCCTGCGCCTGCATGTGGCGCAGGATCTCCGCCTTGTCGCTGTTGTGCAGCACCGCGAGCTGGCCCTGGTAGATCCGCTTCGCGCCGTACTCGCCGGCGTGGTCCACGCGGATCATGCGCTCCAGCGCGCGGCGCTTCGTGAGGTCGCCCGGCAGCGGCCGGCGCGGCTCGGGCGCGGGCCGCACGGCGAGGCTGCGTGACTCCGTGGCCGCGATCACGCCCGGCGTCTGGTCCATGGTGCACGCTCCCGTTTGAACCACAGGGAGATGGCGAGGCCGAGCGCGAACACCAGGGCGTACAGCCCGCCCAGCGCCGCCATCGACACCGGCAGGCCGGGGACCAGGAACGTCGGGTCGTCGCACGGCTTGGACGGGTGGGCCGGCATGCTCGCGAGCATCCGGGCGACGCCCCCCGACGCCAGGCGCGGCGCCGCGCACTCCGGCAGCGGCGACGGCCACCAGCCGAACTCCACGCCCGCGTGCAGCGCGCCCAGCCCCGCCGCCACCGCGAACACCGCCACCGCCGCCCACAGCACCCGGTGCGACCACGGCCGCCGCAGCAGCATCGCCGCCACGCCGAGGACCACCACGATGCGGTACGGCCAGCGCTCGACCAGGCACAGCGCGCACGGCACGAGGCCGCCGAACCGCTCCGTGCCCAGCGCCACCGCCATCGCCACCGCGCCGCCCGTCGCCGTCAGCACGGCCAGCTCGATGTCGCGCAGCTCGCGGAATATCGCCATGCCGCTGCTATGGCGCAGCGTCCCGGCGCCGGCAAGCGGGCCGCGCCTTGCCGCGCCCCCCCCGTCTCTCTACGGTCACGCCAGCAAAACGGGTCGGAGCACCACGATGAATCTGAGCGGTCTGATGGACACTGTGCGCAACGCCCTCGGCCTGGGCACCCCCAAGCCCGCAGCCCCCGCGCCCCGGGCCACCGCCCAGACGCCGGCCCCCACGCCCCGCCCCGCCCCGGCCCCCGTGGCGCCGCGCCCGGCACCCGCGCCGGCGCCGGCCGCCGCCGCCCCCGCGACAGGCGGCGCCACGCTGGTCCGCGCCGTGCGCGCCGGCGGCAAGGTGCTCGCCGTGGGGACTGCGGTGAAGGTCGTCGCGACGCACGGCAAGGGCACCGCCTACACCGTGCAGCTGCCGGGCGTCGCCACCGCGAAGACCATCGAGGGCGCGGCCATCCGCGTCGGCTGAGGCAAGGCCAAGGAAGGCCAGAGGCTCTGCCTCTGGACTCCGCCAAAGGCTGCGCCCTTGGAACGCATTCCTTGAGTGAGGCAGGTCCAGGGCGGCTCGCCCTGGCGGGTCCAGGGCAGCGCCCTGGCCTTCGGCCTCAGTAGACGTCGCGCTGGTACCGCCCCTGCCGTGCCAGCGCCACGATCCAGTCCTTCGCCTGCGCCTCGTCGAGCTTGCCCTGCGTCATGGCGATGCGTCGCAGCGCGCCGTCCACGTCCTTGGCCATGCGCGACGCGTCGCCGCAGATGTAGAACGACGCGCCGTCCTGCAGCCAGCGCCACAGGTCCTCGCTGTTCTCCAGCATGCGGTCCTGCACGTAGACCTTCTTCGCCTGGTCGCGCGACCAGGCCGTGTCGAGCCGCCCCAGCGTGCCGTCCGCGAGCCAGCCCTTCAGCTCGCCCTCGAACAGGAAGTCCGAGGCAGCGTGCTGGTCGCCGAAGAACAGCCACGACCGGCCCTTGATCCCCAGCGCCGCGCGCTCCTGCAGGAAGGCGCGGAACGGCGCGATGCCGGTGCCAGGCCCGCACATGATCACGGGCTTGGCGGGGTCCGTGGGCAGGCGGAAGTGGCTGGTCGTCACGCTGACCGGGATCGGCCCGTGGTCGGCGGCGCGGTGCGCCAGGAACGCCGACGCGATGCCCTGCCGCACCCGGCCGCGGCGCGTGGCGCGGACCACGCCCACGCACAGGTGCACCTGGCCGGGCGTGGCCTTCAGCGACGAGGCGATCGAGTACAGGCGCGGCTTGAGCGCCGGCAGCGAGCGCGCCAGGTCCACCGCGGGGGGGCGCGCAGACTGGAACGCCTCCAGCAGGTCGAGCAGGTCCGCGTCCACCGGCTCCACGTTGTCCTCGCCGTCGGACAGGCGGCGGAGCTGGGCGGCGTGCGGCGCGTGCGTGGCGCTCATCGCCAGCAGGTCCGTGGTGCGGTCCATCGGGCGCGCGATGTCGAACTGCGAGGACAGCGCCGCGCGCAGTGGCCGCTCCTCGCCGTCCGGGCAGGCCACGCGCTCCTCGCCGGTCGCGCCCATCGCGCGCAGCGTCGCCTCCACCAGCTCGGGGTCGTTCTGGGCCGCGATGCCGATGGAGTCGCCGGCCTCGTAGGTCAGCCCGCTGCCGGCCAGGTCGATCACCACGTGGCGCACGTCCTTGGCCGAGCCCTCCGCGGTGAGCCGCGTCGCCGACAGCACGCGCGCCGTGGTGAGCGCCTTCACGGGCGCCGCGACCGGCGCGGCCACGGCCGGGGCCGCAGCGGCGGGGGCGGCGGCCATCAGCTCCTTGATCTTGCGCTGCGTGGGCTTGGCGCCCGGCACGCACAGGCTGGTGGACGCCTCCTTCCCGTCGGCGAGCGCCTCGGCGTACGTCTGGCACAGGTAGCCGCACTGGCCACAGTCGAGCTGCGCCATCGCGGCCATCAGCGTGCGGCGCAGCGGCTTGCCCGCCGCCATCCCCATGCGCTCGTCCATCTCCAGCGCCGGGTCGTGCCAGGGGAAGTCCTCGTCCTCCTCCACGACCGCCGCGCCGTCGAGCGCCATCGGCTGCTGCGCCCCGGCCGAGCCGTACAGCCCGGCCAGGAAGCCGTTCAGCCACGCCCGCTGCGGCGCGGAGAACGGCGAGGTGTCGGGGATCAGCGGGATTGGGGGGGACATCGCGTTCATCGCATCGGGCCCTCGAAGGAGAGGAAGGGAAGGCCAGGGCGCTGCCCTGGACCCGCCAGGGCGAGCCGCCCTGGACCGGCTTTCTTAAGTGGCGCGTTCCAAGGGCGCAGCCTTTGGCGGAGTTTGAGGCGGAGCCTCAACCTTGCTTCACGGGTGCGCCCCGGGGTCCGTCTCGGAGGCCACGTGGTCGCCCGCGTCCGCCGGCAGCGCCCCGCCGCCGGCGAGCGCCGCCAGCTCCTCGTCGGGCCGGGCGCGGGTCCACTCCTGGAAGCTCTGCGTGCCCTCGCGCGTCGACTGCCAGGCGCGCAGGAGGCCGAGGACGACGGGCTGGACCTCGTCGGCGGCGACCTTCTCGCGGATCTTGCGGCCCACGGCCTGCTCGACGCCGGCGCCGCCGCCGAGGTGCAGGTCGTAGCCCTCGACCATGTCCTCGCCGCGCTCGACCTTGGAGCCGATGAGGCCGATGTCGCCCACGTAGTGCTGGGCGCACGAGTTGTGGCAGCCGGTGATGTGGATGTTCAGCGGCTGGTCGAGCGTGATCTCGCCCTCCAGGAAGTCGGCCATCGCGGCGGCGTCCTGCTTGGTGTGGGCGTTGGCGAACTTGCAGCCGGCCGCCCCGGTGCACGCGATCATGCCCGCGCGGACGTGCGACGCGTCGACGTCGAGGCCGAGCGCGCGGATCGCCTCGATGGCGCCGGGCACCTGCGCCTCGGGGATGTCGCTGACCAGCAGGTTCTGCCAGACGGTCAGGCGGATCGTGCCAGAGCCGAAGCGCTCGGCGACCGCGGCGAGACCGCGCGCCTGGTCGGCGGTGATGCGGCCGATCGCGCAGACCACGCCGACGTAGAACAGGCCGTCCTGCTTCTGCGGGTGCACGCCGAGGTGGCCGTGGCGGTCCTGCGTCTGCGGCGGGCGGATCGCCGCCTCGGGGATGCGGTGGAGCGGCGTCTCTGCCCCGTTGGCGAGGGGGGGCATCGCGGTGCCGGTGAGCGGCGCCAGCTCCGCCTCCACGGCGTCCAGGAACTTCGGGATGCCCCAGTCGTCGAGCAGGTACTTCAGGCGCGACTTGCCGCGGTCCATGCGGTTGCCGTGGCGGATCCAGACGCGCAGCACGGCGTCGGCCACGCGCGTCGCGTCGTCGGGGCGCAGGACCACGCCGGTGGGGCGGGCGAAGTCGCGGTGGCCGGTGATGCCGCCGAGCGCCAGGCGGTAGTACACGCCGGGGTCGATGCCGTGGCCGGGCTCGACCTCGACCGCGGTGAAGCCGACGTCGTTGGTGTCCTCGAGCGTGGGGATGCGGCCGCCGCCGTCGTAGGCGATGTTGAACTTGCGCGGCAGGCCGTAGAGCACGCGATGGTTGAGGATGTGGAAGTGCATCGCCCGCATGTGCGGCCGGCAGTCCAGCAGCTCCTGCGGGTCGATGCCCGCGGTGGCCGGGGCGGTGACGTTGCGGATGTTGTCGGCGCCGGAGCCGCGCGCGGTCATGCCCAGCTCCTGCAGGCGTGTCAGGAGCCTCGGGCCGTTGGCGGCGGGGATCTCGCGGAACTGCAGGTTGCAGCGCGTCGTGCAGTCGAGGAACGGGCCGGCCAGCTCGTCGGCCATGTCGGCGAGGCCGCGCAGCTGGAAGCCCGCGAGGATGCCGCCGGGGATGCGCAGGCGGCACATATAGGCGTCCTGGGTGGGCCCGACGTAGAACAGGCCGTGCCAGCGGGTCAGGAAGTTGTCGTCGCCCTTGGGGAACACGCCCTTGGCGGCGCGGGCCTCCAGCTCGTCCCAGCGGTCGAGCGGGTTGCGGGCGCGCTTGAGCTTCTCGATGGTCGACAGCTTGCCGCCCTTGGCCAGGAGCTCGTCCTGGGCGACGCGCTGCAGGTCGGCGGGGTCGGTGGCCTCGGACGGAGCGGCACCGCCGGCGGGGGCGAGCGGCAGGCCGAGGGCGCCGCGGCGCGCCTCCACGCCGGCCATGAAGCCCTTGAGGTATTCCTGCTGTTCGCCCGTGAACGCCTCGCCGGGGGTGGGTTCGGGGGCGGACAGGCCGGGGGACAGGGACTGCGGCTCGGCGAGGCTGGTGTCGGGCATGGGGGCGTTCCGTCGGTCAGGAGGCCACGGCGAGCGGCGGCAGGCCGGTGCGCAGCGGGGCGGCGGCGGCGTCGCGGCCGTAGCTGGCGTAGAGGGCCAGGCCGGTGAACAGGAAGCCGCCGACCAGGTTGCCGAGCGTCACGGGGAGCTCGTTCCAGAGCAGGTACTGGGCGACGCTCGCCGGCGCGCCGAGCATCAGGCCGAGGGGGAAGAGGGCCATGTTGACCACGGCGTGCTCGAAGCCCTGGGCGAAGAAGATCACGATGGGGAGCCAGCAGGCGACGATCTTGCCCGCCGAGGTGGTCGCGGACAGGCCCATCGTCACGCCGAGGCAGACCATCCAGTTGCACAGCATCGCCTTGACGAACACCGTCAGCAGGCCGGCCATGCCGAGCGCCTCGTAGCCGGCGGAGCGGGCGGCGACGGCTCCGCGCAGCTTGTCGCCGATCGGGCCGCCGGCGTCGTGGCCGGCGCTGGTCAGCGCGACCCACATCAGCACGGCCAGGATGAGCGCGCCCACGTAGTTGCCGACGAAGGTGATCGCCCAGTTGCGCAGCATCTCGGGGACGGTGGCGCGGCCGGCGATGACGGCCATCGGCAGCAGCGCGAAGGAGCCGGTGATCAGGTCAAGGCCGAGGACGACGATCATCGCGAAGCCGACCGGGAAGATCAGCGCGCCCACGATCGGCAGGCCGGTCTGCGCCAGCACGGTGAAGGCCAGCGTCGTCGCCACGCCCAGGAAGGCGCCGGCCAGGGCGGAGCGCACGAACAGGGGGCCGGTGGCGAGTTTGGCACGGACTGCACCGGCGTCGATCATGCTGCCTACGATGCGGGCAGGCGTGATGGTCTCGTTCATCGCGGGGGCGTCTCCGGTGCGGGTGGCGCGGGGTGGCCCGGCAGGCGCGCCGGGCGGTCGCGGACATTTGCCCCAGGCACAGGCAACTCCCGTGCCAGCGGGCGGGCCGCGGAGGGGGCGCTGGCGTTCGCGGGCGCAGGGCGGCAGGCTGCGCCGCGCACACGGGCGAGGGAGCGGGCGATGGCGGGGATGCAGGCAGAGGAGACGGGCATGGGCGGGCGGGTCGAGGCGCGGCTGGCGGAGCTGGGCATCGCGCTGCCGCGGCCGGTGGCGCCGGTGGCGAACTACGTGGCGTTCGTGGCCGTGGGCGGGACGATCGTGCTGTCGGGGCAGCTGCCGATGCAGGACGGTGCGGTCGCGGTGCGCGGCAGGCTCGGCGCGGACGTGAGCGCCGAGGAGGGGTCGCGGGGGGCGGCGCTGTGCCTGGTCAACCTGCTGGCACAGCTGCGCGAGGCGTGCGGGGGGGACCTGGACCGCGTCGTGCGCGTGGTGCGGCTCGGGGGGTTCATCGCGGCCACGCCCGAGTTCACGGCGCACGCGGCGGTGATGAACGGGGCGTCGGACCTGGCGGTCGCGGTGTTCGGCGACGCCGGGCGGCATGCGCGCTCGACGGTGGGGGTCGCGTCGCTGCCGCTGGGGGCGGCGGTGGAGGTCGAGGGGATGTTCGAGATCGCGGCGGGATGAGGGGGGACGCGGCCGTTTCGGGCGCAGGCGGCGGTGGGTTAGTCAGGTTGACTAATCGGCGCGAACGGGCATCCTGGGGTGGTTGCGGGAGGGCATCATGCGACAGGTCACCATCCATGCCGCGAAGACCCACCTTTCCCGGCTGATCGAGGCTGCCCTCGCCGGCGAGGAGATCATCATCGCCAAGGGCAGCAGGCCGGTGGTCCGCCTGGTGGCGGTGCGGCAGCAGCCGTTCCAGGTCGGGGTGCTCGCCGGGCAGCTCGGCGCCGGCCCGGACTTCCTGGCGCCGATGGAGGCGGACGAGCTCGACTCCTGGGAAGGCGGGGCCCGGGAAGGCGGGGGGCGGTGACGGCGGTCCTGCTCGACACCCATGCCTGGGCGTGGAGCCTCGGCGGCGACGCCAGGCTTTCCGGGCGCGCACTCGCGGCCATGAACGCGGCGGACACGGTGATGGTCAGCCCGATCAGTTTCTTCGAGATCGCCCAGAAGGTCAGGCTCGGCAAGTGGCCCGAGATGGCGCCGTTCGTCGACCGGCTGCCCGGGCTGCTGGAGGAGCAGGGCGGCGTGGTCGCGAGCTTCGGGGCGGCGGTCTGCGTCACGGCGGGGATGATGGACTGGGCGCACCGCGATCCGTTCGACCGGCTGATCGCGGCGACGGCCCGGCAGGAGGCCGTGGCGCTCGTGTCCGCCGATGTCGTCTTCGACGGCGTCGTTCCGAGGATCTGGTGAGCGGGGCCGGCCGCGAGGCGCAGTGCCGGGCGAGGGTTCGGCGGTCGCGCCGAGGGCCGGGATTGCGGGGCGGGTAGGGGTTTGCGGGCGGATCGTGCAGAACGCGGGTCCATGCCTGGCGGGGCGCGACCCGCCGTGCGTTCGGGAGAGCAGGCGATGTCGGCACGAGTGGATCAGGGGGCCGCGGCGGGGCGGAAGGGGCGGGCGGCGCTCGCGGTGGTGGCTGCGCTGCTGGTCGCGTTCGACGTCGCGTGCCTCAGCGTGCTCGGGTTCCTGGTCGTCGGGCAGACGCTCGGCTACCTGGCGCTGATCGGGTGGACGCACGTCATGGCGATCGTCGGCGTCGCGAACGCGGTGCTGTTCGTGGTCGTGCTGTGGGCGTTGCTGCACCGCTGGCGGCGCGGGCACCGGCGCGGGCACATGGTCGAGATCGCGCTTGTGACGACGGTGGCGGGCGTGGGCGCGGTCGTGCTGGGGCACGCGGCGGTGATCGGGGTGCAGATGGCGTTCGTGGCGGTCAGCGATCCGTCGGCGTGGGATCTGGAGACGCTGCTGCCGGCGCTGCTGGACTGGCTTTAGGCAAGCAAGGCTGGGCTCTGCCCAGACCCGCCAGGGGCGAGCCGCCCCTGGACCGGCGTTGATTGAGGACCGGATCCTGGACATGAGCACGAGGGAGATCGTCGACGTCGAGGATGCGCTGCGCGGCCACGTGCCGCCGGGCGGGTTCGAGGCAGTCGAGAAGGTGGTCCGGCGGGGGCGTCTGCTGGTCAAGCCGGCGCAGGGGTTGCGCGTGACCCACGACGAGGCCGAGCAGATGCTTGAGGCCGTGCGGGCGCGGGATTTCCGAGCGGTTTCGACGCGCCGCTCGGCAGCAATGTCGTGGTCGCCCCCGGCTACGTCGCCTTCGCCATCCTCGGGTCGTAGGTCCACAGGCGCAGCTTGCGCGCGGCAAGGGATGCGGCCAACGGGTGCAGCGGGTTGACGAGGACGTTGGCCTCCTCGGGGACCACGACCGAGGGGACGACGAGGATCGGCGATCGTCCGCTGCGCGCCCATTGCGTGCCGAAGCCGATGCTGGTGCGGCTTGCGGGGCGGGCGTTCCACCCGACCAGGCCGGCGGCGTCGACCTCCTCGCGGGCGGCCCAGACGGCGTCGGGGATGGCGATCTCCACCAGGTAGCGGTTCAGGGGGAGGCCGCCGGCGTTCAGGTGGACGACGGTTTCCAGGCACGCGAGGGCGCGGTTCGTGGAGGCGTAGACGACCGGCACGCCCGCCTCGTTCCAGCGGCCGCCCGTCAGCCTCGCGCCGGCGCCGGTCATGTCGTCCGCCTCGAAGGTCGGCGCGTCGGTGGCGATCCGCCAGACGGTTCGCGTCACGCGTAGGCGCCGGCCTGGATGCGGGCGAGGCTGGCGGACACCAGGCCCTGGCCCTCGATGGTGTCGAGCATGTCGAGGGGGCGTACGCCGCCCAGGGCCGGGAGCGGCTCGCCCAGCCAGCGCGACAGCCAGGCGGGGGCGTCGAAGCCTGCCGGGTTGCCGGACTCCTCCACGATCGCCTGGAGCTGGCCGACGAGACGGGCCACGCCGATGACGCGCTCGCTTTCGGCCAGGGGGAGCCTGTCGTTGCTCCTGATCTTGCGGTTCATGGTGGCCGGGGAGATGCCGAGGGCGCGGTATCCCGCGGCCTGGTTGGCGGCGAGGTCGGCGACGATGCGTCTGGCGTCGGCGGCGGGGAGGCCGGCCTTGGCCATGGCGATGCGCTGGACCGGCTCGGCCCGGAACACCCCGATGTAGGACAGTGCGACCGTTGCCGGGCGGGCGGCCTGCCGCCGGCGGGACGGGGTGGCAGGAGCGGGGTCATGGGTCAATGCGGATGCTCCTTTGAGCGGACGATAGGCTCGGATGATCCGGGATGCGAGAGACTTGCCTCCATGCGGGCGCGTTCGGCGCGGGTGTCGTGGCGGGCCTGGCGGGCGAGGTCTCAGCCGGTCGGCAGGGTCTCGAAGGGATCGTGGGCCGGCACGCCCAGCGGTGCGAAGTGGCGCAGGTTGCGGGTCAGGACCGTGCAGCCTCTGACGAGGGCGGTTGCGGCGATGGCGAGGTCGGCGAGGCCGGGGTCGTGCCCCTGCCCTCGCGCGTGGTCCGCGAGCGTGCTGATGCGGCGGGCGGTCGCGATGTCGATGGGGAGGATGCGGTCGGCGTAGAGGTGCAGGACCGTGTCCAGCCAGTCCGCGAGGCGTGTGGCCTTGGCGTGGGCGCCGGTGCGGCGGCTGCGTGCCAGGCCGTCCTCGACCTCGGCGATGGTGATGACGGAGAGGTAGAGGGCGTGGCTGTTGCGGTCCATCCAGTGGCGGAGGTCCGCCTCGGGCACCGCCTTGGTGGGGGCGGTGGCGGAGAGGATGTTGGTGTCGACGAGGTACACGGCCTCAGAGGTCGCTGTCGCGGAGGCCGCCGCGGGGCTCCGGGGGATCCTGCGGGTCCAGGCGGGCTTCCATGAGGAGGCGGCCGAAGGAGGGGACCTGCGACAGGCGCTGCCATTCCTCGAAGCCGAGGATGACGGCGGCGGGGCGGCCGTGGCGGGTGATGATGGAGGGCTCGCCCCCGCGGGCCTGGTCGATCACTGCGGAGAGCGTGGCCTTGGCGTCGCGCAACTGGATTTCCTGCATCGTGTCCTCGGTGACCACAGTGGTCACATCTGGGGAAGGCCGGGGGGCGGCGCAAGCGGCGCGCTGGCGGCCCGGCCGGCCGGGGTTGGACTCCGATTCGCGCCGGTCCAGGGGCGGCTCGCCCCTGGCGGGTCCGGGCAGAGCCCGGGCTTGCTGGTCTGCGCTTCGGCTTGCCTGGGCTAGGTCGCCATGCGGGCGCGTTCGGCGTGGGTGTCGTGGCGGGCCTGGCGGGCGAGCCAGGTCTCGGCGTGCTCGCCGAGGAGGGCTTCGAGGCGCAGCGCGGTGTTGGGGGTGATGGCGCGGGTGCCGCGGGTCAGCTCGTGGAGGCGCTGGCGGGTGATGCCGAGGCGGGCGGCGGCGATCGTGGGGGTCAGGCCGTGGGCGGCGAGGGCGTCGCGCAGGGCGAGGCCGGGGTGGGCTGGGGGCGGCGTGGCGGGGGCGGGGGCGTCCTGCGCGGCGAGACGCGGGGCGTCCTGCGGGGCGGGACGGATCGGGGGGTTTTCGGGGCCGGCGTCCTGCGCGGCGAGACGCGGTGGGGCGCCGACGACGGTGCAGCGGGCGGCGGCGGCGGCGGTGAGCCAGTAGGGGTGGGGGCGGGCTTCGGGGGCGGGCGGCGGGGGGGCGGGCGGGGTGGGGGTGGCGCGGTCGATGGTGGCCTCGACCATGGCGACGGCGCGGTCGGCGGCGGCGCGGGGGTAGCCGGCGGCGCCGGGCTCGCGCCAGTCGGGCCAGCGGAGGAGCAGGCTGCGCAGGGTGCGGGTCAGCGCGGTGTAGCGTTCGGGGAGGGCGAGGTCGGGGCGGAGCGCGCTCCAGGCGCAGTCGATCTGGAAGGCGGCGACGGCGCCGAGGTG
This sequence comes from Janthinobacterium lividum, assembly GCA_050920955.1. GTDB lineage: Bacteria > Pseudomonadota > Alphaproteobacteria > Acetobacterales > Acetobacteraceae > CAXSEF01. The sequence continues at coordinate 66,742 of JBPBQS010000132.1, forward strand.
CTCGATCTCGGCGCGGACGGGGGCGGGGAGGCAGGCCAGGTCGCGCATCAGGACGGTGTGGGCGTTGGGGCGGGCGTCGATGCAGGCGAGGATGCGCGCGGCGGTGGCGGCCAGGGCGGCGCGCGGGGGCGCGGGGTCGAGCGGGTCGTGGCAGCCGGTGGCCTCGGCCAGGGCGCGGGCGTGGTCGTTGCAGATCACGGCGAGCAGGCGGGCGGTGTTGCCGAAGTGGGGGTCGAGCGAGCCGGGGTGCATGCCGGTGCCGGCCATGATGCGCTCGCGGGTGATGTGGGCGAAGCCGACGTCGGCGATGTTGCGGGTCGCGGTGGCGAGGATGCGGGCGCGGCTGCTGCTGCTGCGGAGGGTGCGGGCGTCCATGGGCGGGGCTCCGGGGGGACCGGATTTCTGGCGGGGGCGGGGGCGTTTGGGCAAGGAAGGGCGAGGCTCCGCCTCGAGCTCCGCCAAGGGCTGGGCCCTTGGATCGCCTTCTCTTAAGGGAAGCCGGTCCAGGGCGGCTCGCCCTGGCGGGTCCGGGCAGCGCCCGGGCTTCCTTCCCTTCGCGGTGTCGCCATATGCGGGTGATGCCAGATGCGACGCCCTTCACGCTGACGCTGCACCCGTCGATCCACGAGATCCCGGCCGCGGACTGGGACGCGTGCGCGGGGGCGGACAACCCGTTCGTGTCGTTCGCCTTCCTCTCGGCGGTGGAGGACAGCGGCTCGGCGGGGAGCCGGACCGGGTGGCTGCCGCAGCACGCGGCGCTGCGCGACCCGGCGGGGGTGCTGCTGGCGTGCGCGCCGATGTATGCGAAGGCGCACTCGTACGGGGAGTACGTGTTCGACCACGGGTGGGCGGCGGCGTTCGAGCGGGCGGGCGGCGACTACTACCCGAAGCTGCAGGTGGCGTCGCCGTTCTCGCCGGTGACGGGGCCCCGGCTGCTGGTGCGCCCGGGGTGCGGGGTGGAGCCGGCGGCGCTGCGCCTGGCGCTGGCGCAGGCGCTGGTGCAGGCGTGCCGGCAGCTCGACCTGTCGTCCGTGCACGCGACGTTCTGCACGGAGGAGGAGTGGGCGGCGCTGGGCGAGGCGGGGTGGCTGGCGCGGGTCGGGACGCAGTTCCACTGGGAGAACGCGGGGTACGCGGACTTCGAGGGGTTTTTGGGGGCTTTGTCGTCGAGGAAGCGCAAGACGCTCAGGCGGGAGCGGCGGGATGCGCAGGGGTGCGGGCTGGAATTTCTGACGCTGCGGGGGCCGGAGATCGAGCCGAAGCACTGGGAGGCGTTCTTCCGGTTCTATCATTCCACGGTCGATCGGAAGTGGGGGAATGCGTACCTGACGAAGAAGTTCTTCCCGATGCTGGGGGAGCGGTTGGGTGAGCGGGTGGTGCTGATGCTGGCGCTGGAGGGGGGCGTGCCGGTGGCGGGCGCGCTGAACCTGCTGGGGACGGACGCGCTGTTCGGGCGGAACTGGGGGGCGGTCGGCGAGTGGCCGTTCCTGCACTTCGAGCTGTGCTACTACCGGGCCATCGACTACGCGATCGAGCACGGGCTCTCGCGGGTCGAGGCGGGGGCGCAGGGCGAGCACAAGATCCAGCGGGGGTACAGGCCGCGGCCGACGTACTCGGCGCACTGGATCGCGCATCGTGGGCTGCGGGGGGCGGTGCGGGAGTTCCTGGAGGCGGAGCGGCCGGCGCGGGTCGCGGAGATGGCGGAGCTGGACCTGCTGTCGCCATACCGGCGGGACGGCGAGCAGTAAGCAAGGCCGGGCTCTGCCCGGACCCGCCAAAGGCTGCGCCCTTGGAACGCGTCCCTTAAGAAGGCATTCCAAAGGCCCCGCCTTTGGCGGAGTTTGAGGCAGAGCCTCAACCTTGCTTTCTTCGGGAGACCTGCCGTGCAGAACTGGGGTGCGATGAGCCGGGCGGAGCGCGACGCCGCCTACGACAACGGGGCGGCCGTGGCCGACAGCGCCGCGCTGAACGCCGAGCGGATCGCGGCGTCGGCGGCGTTCCGGGCGTCGGTGCCGGGGGCGCTGGACCTGGCGTACGGGCCGGGCGAGCGGCAGAAGTGGGACATCTACCCGGCGGCGGACGCCTCGGCGCCGTGCCTGGCGTTCATCCACGGGGGGTATTGGCAGCGGGGGCGGCGGGAGGAGTTCGCCTGTCTCGGGGAGGGGCTGCGGGCGCGGGGGTGGTCGGTGGCGATGGCGGGCTACACGCTGGCGCCGGAGGCCAGGCTGTCGCAGATCGTGGGGGAGGTGACGGCGGCGCTGGACTGGCTGGCGGCGCACGGCGAGGGGCACGGGGTCGCGGGGCCGGTGCTGCTGTCGGGGTGGTCGGCGGGGGCGCACCTGGTGGCGATGGCGCTGGGGCACCCGAGGGTGGCGGCGGGGCTGGCGGTCTCGGGGGTGTACGAGCTGGGGCCGCTGCGGGACACGGCGATCAACGAGAAGCTGCGGTTGGATGATGGGGAAGTGGCGGCGCTGTCGCCGCTGCGGCTGGCGCCGGTCAGCAAGACGCTGGCGATCGCGTACGGGACGCGGGAGCTGGCGGCGCTGGCGCACGACAGCCGGCACCTGCACGGGCTGCGCTCGGAGGCGCACCTGGCCGGCGCGCTGGTGCCGGTGGCGGGGGCGGACCACTTCACGGTGCTGGACGGGCTGCGGCGGGCGGACGGGGTGCTGGTCAGGGCGGCGGTGGAGGCGCTGGCCTGAAGGAAGGCCGGGCTCTGCCCGGACCCGCCAGGGCGAGCCGCCCTGGACTGGCCTCACTTAGGGAAGCCATCCAAGGGGCTTCCCTTGGCGGAGTTTGAGGCGGAGCCTCAACCTTGTCTCACCAGCCCATGGTGCCGGGGCCGCCCTTGAACGGGCCCTTGAGGTCGCGGGTGACCCAGCCGCCGTAGAAGCCGCCGGGCTGCGGGGTGACGACTTCGTCGCCCACGAGGCACTGGTCCATGGCGCCCGCGTAGACGGCGAGGTGGTCGCGCAGGGCGGCGAAGGCGGGGGTGGGCTCGGGGTAGCTCCAGGCGCAGCGCTCGGCGGCGCGCTCGCCCACGCGGATGGTCCAGTAGCGGGCGGCGCCCTTCCACTCGCACAGGGAGCGGCCGGGGGCGGGCTCCAGGGTGCAGCCGGTGAAGGCGTCGGGGGGCAGGTAGTAGACGGGGGGGTGCGAGGTCTCGAGCACGCGGAAGGCGGCGCGGGTCTCGGCGATGGTGCGGCCGGCGAAGACGATGCGCAGGGGGAGCGCCACCGACTGCAGCGCCGGCGGGCGGGGGTAGGCCCAGACGTCCTCCATGGCGGCACTCCTTCGCGGGGCGACAGGCCCAGGGGGCAGATGGGGGCGAAGGGCGCCCTGCCCTCCCCCGGCGGCGGCTTTCCGCCGTGCCCGGCTCGTGTGCGCGGGCGGCAGCGGTGCGTTGCGCGGACCGGGCTGACGGGGGGGCGCGAAAGGTGCACACACCCCGCTCGCCCGTGCCCCTTGCCGCCCACGCTCCTGCCGAAGGTCCAGCGCCCATGAAGTGCCTCATCGTCGCGGCCGGCCAGGGCGCCAGGCTGCGGGAGCATCCGGAGCTCAAGCCGCTGGTGCCCATCGCGGGCGCGCCGCTGATCGAGCACGTGATCGCGCGCGCGCTGGAGGCCGGCGCCAGCGAGTTCGTCGTCGTCAACGGGCACCGCGGCGAGGAGCTGCGCGCGGCGCTCGACGCGGTCGCGGGGCGCACGGGGGCGCGCGTCACGCACGTCCACAACGCGGAGTGGCGGCGGGCCAATGGCGTGTCGGTGCTCGCGGCGCGGGCGCTGCTGGGGGCGCCGTTCCTGCTGACGATGTGCGACCACCTGGTGGACCCGGCGATCCTGCGCGACCTGATGGCGCAGGAGGCGGCGGCGGGCACGGTCACGCTGGCGGTGGACCACGACATCGCCAGCCCGAACAACGACCCCGAGGACTGCACGCGCGTGCGCTGCGAGGGCGGGCTGATACGGCGCATCGGCAAGCTGATCGCGGACTACAACGCCTACGACACCGGCGCCTTCCTGTGCACGCCGGGGATGTTCGAGGCGCTCGACGCGAGCCAGGCAGCGGGCGAGGACAGCATCTCGGGGGCCATGACCGTGCTCGCGGGGCAGGGGCGCGCGCGGGCGTTCGACGTGGGCGGGCGGGTCTGGGTCGACGTGGACGACGCGCCGGCCTACGCGCGGGCCGAGGCGCTGATGGCGGCGGGGCGGCTGTGAGCGGCGCGCAGGGCGCGGAGCCGGCGCGGCGGCTGGAGGAGCTCGAGGATCCCACCAACCTGTGGGTCGTGCATCCCCTGTCGGGGCGGCTCGTGCCGCTGCTGGCGAGGGCGGGGGTGCATCCCAACGCGGTGTCGCTGGCCGGCATGGCGTGCGGGGCGGCGGCGGGGTTCTCGTACCATCGCGTGCATGATCCGCGCGCGGTCGTCGCGGGGTTCGCGCTGATGCTGGCGTGGCACGTGCTCGACGGCGCGGACGGGCAGCTCGCGCGGGTCACGGGCAAGCAGTCGCCCACGGGCAAGGTGCTCGACGGGGTGTGCGACTACGTCACGTTCGCCGCGGTCTATGTCGGGCTGGCGTCGGCGCTGGCGCGCGAGCAGGGGGCGTGGGTGTGGGCGCTCGTCGCGGCGTCGGGGGCGTGCCACGCGGTGCAGTCGGCCCTCTACGAGACGCAGCGGCAGGACTACCTGTTCTGGGGGTGGGGGCGGTCGTCGGCCGAGGTTTCCCCCGCGCAGGTTCCCGCGGCGCGCACGGGGGTCGCGCGCGTGGCCGCCGTGCTGCAGGGGGGGTATGCGCGCGTGCAGGCGTTCGGCGGCGGCGTCAGCGCGGCGGACCGGCGCAGGATCGCGGCGGCGCTGGATGCGCCGGGCGGGGGGGCGGTCCGGGGGCGGTATCGCGCGATGTTCGCGGGGCCGGTGCGGCGGTGGTGCGTGCTGTCGGCCAACTATCGCACGCTGGGGCTGTTCGCGTTCGCGATCGCGGGGGTGCCGCTGTGGTACTTCGGGGCGGAGATCGTGGGGCTGGGCGTCGTGCTGGGCGTGCTGATGGCGCGGCAGGGGGCGCGGTATCGGCGGTTCTTCGCGGGGCTGGGCTGAGGGGGTTGTTTCCGGGCGGTGCCTGAGTGGCCGGGGGCGGCGGGACGCGGACATGATCCCCGGGTTCTCGCGAGCGGACCGGAGCGAAGGCGCCCCGGTCCGTGCCGTCAGAGCTGAGGGCGCCGGTCGCCGAGACCACCCTTGCGCTCGAGCAATGCTCCCAGGCGGAGGAGCGTGTCCTCGTCCAGCCACTTGCCGACCAGCTGGATGCCGATCGGAAGCCCTTCGGAGCTGAGGCCGTAGGGCACCGACAATGCGGGCAGGCCGGTCAGGTTGAACGGCGATGTCGCCGCCATGACGTGGGTCCACGATACCGCGGTGCCGTCGACGACGAGTTCCTGCGCGCCGTGCGGCGTGGCCGTCATCGGGGTCACCGGCGTGAGCAGCACGTCGCAGGTCTCGAAGAAGCCGGCAAAGGCGGAGCGCAGCCGCTCGCCCTGCGCCTCGGCGGCGAGGAAGTCGGCGAGGGTCGGATCGGCCATCCCCACGATGCCCGCGCCGACACTGTGGAGCCGGTCCTCGCGGCCTGCGGCGAGCGCCTTGATGGACGGCACGATCTCGCCATAGATCAGCGTCATCAGCGATCCGAGCGGATCGCCGAGGAAGGGCAGCGCCACCTGCTCGACATCATGCCCGAGGTCGGCAAGCCGGGCGGCAGCAGAGGCCACCGCGGCGGTGATCTCGGGGTCCACCGGCCCGAAGGCGGCCTCGCTCACCCAGCCGATCCTCAGCGGCCGGCCGGCGATGCGGGCGGCGCCGGCGTCCGCGTCGCGCGGATGGATAGCGTAGGGATCGCGGCCGTCCGGGCCCTTCAGGATCGAGTAGCCGAGAGCCACGTCGCCGACCGTGCGCGCCATCGCCCCGACGTGCCACCAGCGCCTGGTGACCGAGGGATAGTGCCCGGTGTAGGGGACCCGGCCCTGGGTCGCCTTCAGCGCCGCGATGCCGGTGAAGGCGGCCGGGCCGCGCACCGAGATCGCCACGTCGCTGCCGATCCCGATCGGCGACATGCCGGCCGCGATCGCCGCCGACTCGCCGCCCGACGAACCGCCGGGCGTGCGGTCGAGGTTCCAGGGATTGTTCGTGCGGCCGGTCACGAGGTTGTCGGTCTCGGTCCAGGCCGAGAACTCGGGAAGGTTGGTCTTCATCAGCGGGATGCCGCCCGCCGCCCTGAAGCGGGCGACCGCGGTGGCGTCCTCGGCCGGGACGTAGCCCGCGAACAGCCTCGATCCGCGCTGCGTGGGGACGCCCGCCGTGTCGAGCGCGTCCTTGATCGAGAACGGCACGCCGTGGAGCGGGCCCGGCACCGCGCCGCGGGCGAGCGCATCGTCGGCGGCGTCGGCCGCCCGGAGCGCGTCTTCCGCCATGAGCGTGACGATCGCGTTGATCCCCGGATTCACCGCCGCGACGCGATCGAGATGCGCCTGGACGACCTCGCGGGACGACAGCCGCCCGGTTCGGATCAGCGCGGCAAGGGTTGCCGCGTCCTGGTAGTGGATGGCGTTCGTGTCGCTGGCGATGGTGTCGGCCATGGCCGGATCTCCCTTTTCCCCGGACCAGCCTGCCTGACGTTAGGTAGGCTGGCCGATGCCCGGCAGGTGAGCCTTCCTTTCCGGCTTGTCAACGCCTATCTGTCGTCAGGCAGGATGGAGTGACGGTCATGACAGCGAGCGACACACGGGAGCGGATCATGGCGGCGG
>JBPBQS010000159.1:0-71951 GCA_050920955.1 Janthinobacterium lividum
TGCTGATGTCCAAAGAAGACATGATCGAGTTCAGCGGCATGGTGATGGAGCTTCTGCCCAATGCCATGTTCAAGGTGAAGCTCGACAACGAACACACCATTCTCGCCCACACCAGCGGCAAGATGCGTAAGAACCGCATCCGCGTGCTCGCCGGCGACCGCGTGAACGTCGAGATGACGCCCTACGACCTGTCCAAGGGCCGCATCACATTCCGCTTCAAGTAGCGGCGGAGGCGGACCCTTCCGGGACGGAGCGCGCCCCGGACGAGCTGGCGCCGGGCGGGGTGCGGGTCCGGGCGTCGCTGGTGCTGGCGAGCGCCAGCCCGCGGCGGCTGCAGCTTCTCGCCCAGATCGGCGTCGTGCCGGACCGGGTCGTGGCCGCCGACATCGACGAGACTCCCGGTCGCGACGAGCCGCCGCGCGTCTATGCCGAGCGCATGGCGCGCGAGAAGGCGCTGGCCGGCGTCGCGCCGGGCTCGTTCGTGCTGGCGGCGGACACCGTGGTCGCGGTGGGGCGGCGCATCCTGCCCAAGGCCGAGACGGAGGCGCAGGCGGTGTCGTGCCTGGCGCTGCTGTCGGGGCGGCGGCACCACGTGCTGACGGCGGTGGTGCTGGTGACGCCCGAGGGGGCGCGCTCGGAGCGGGTGAGCGACAGCTCGGTGATCTTCAACCGGCTCACCGAGGCGCAGGTCGAGGCCTACCTCGCGGGCGGCGAGTGGGAGGGCAAGGCCGGGGGCTACGCGATCCAGGGGGCGGCCGCGGGGTTCGTGCGGTTCCTGTCCGGGAGCTACAGCGGCGTGGTCGGGCTGCCGCTGTTCGAGACGGCGCAGCTCCTGCGCGGGCGTGGCTACCTCTCGCCGTGACCGGGGCCTGACCTGACGCTTCCTTATATGTGCCGGTCCAGGGCGGCTCGCCCTGGCGGGTCCAGGGCAGAGCCCTGGCCTTGCCTCCTCTCCCCATGACGGAACCGCTGCGCCTCCTGGCCGCGTCGTCGCCCGGCGAGACCCGCGTGGCGCTGGTGCGTGGCGCGGCGCTGCTGGCGTACGCGATCGAGCGGCCGGGCGTCCCGGATGGGGTGGGCGACGTGCACCGCGGGCGGATCGCGGCGCGTCGGCCGGCGCTGGGGGGGAGCTTCGTGGCGCTGGAGGGTGGCGCGCAGGGGTTCCTGCCGGACAGCGAGGGGGCGCTGGGGCTGGCGGAGGGGGCGCTGCTCGGCGTGCGGGTCGTGCGCGCGGCGCAGGGGGGCAAGGGGCCTCGGCTTGGCGGGGCGCCGGGCGAGGGCGAGGCGGCGGAGGGCAGGGTCAGGCTGGTGTCGCGGGGGCCGGGCGCGCTGGAGCGGATGGCGCGCCTGTATCCGGAGGCGGGGATCGAGGCGGACGACGCGGCGCTGGCGGCAGGGGCGCGGGGGCTGCGGGCGGGGGGCGTGGCCGTGGTGGGGCGGGCGTTCCCGGAGGCGCTGGAGGCGGAGGTCGAGGGGCTGGGCGAGCCGGGGGTGGCGCTGCCGGGGGGGATGACGGCGAGCATCCACCCGACGCCGGCGCTGGTGGCGATCGACGTGGACAGCGGGGCGGCCAGCAACGCGCGTACGCCCAAGCCGGCGGCGCAGCGCGAGGCGAACCGGGCGGCGCTGCCGGCGCTGGTGCGCCAAGTGGTGCTGCGCAACCTGTCGGGCGCGATCCTGGTGGACCTGGCGGGGATGGCGGCGAGGAAGCGCGCGGCGCTGGGGCCGGAGCTGGCCGAGGCGCTGCGGGCGGACCCGCTGGGGGCGCGGCTGCTGGGGTTCACGCAGCTCGGGCTCGCGGAGATCGTGCGGGCGCGGGTGCACCCGCCGCTGCACGAGCTGCTGGCGGGGCCGCACGCGGCGGGGCTGGCGGCGCTGCGCGCGCTGGCGCGGGCGGTGGCGGCGGAGCCCGGGCCGGCGCGGGCGCTGCGGGCGGCGCCGGACGTGGTCGCGGCGCTGCAGGCGGACCCGGTGGCGCTGGGGGATCTTGCGCGGCGTGCGGGGCGGGCGCTGGTGCTGCGCAGCGACCCGGCGCTGGGGCCGGGGGGGTGGTCGATGGAGGTTGCCGGTGGCTGAGGCGAAGTGCCCGATCTGCGGGCGGGCGGCGGTGGAGGCGGCGCGGCCGTTCTGCTCGAGGCGGTGCGCGGACGTGGACCTGGGGCGGTGGTTCAGCGGGACGTACGCGGTGCCGGGCGAGGAGGTCGTGCCGGACGAGGAGGAGTAAGGCCGGGCTCTGCCCGGACCCGCCAGGGGCGAGCCGCCCCTGGACCTGCCTTACTTAGGGGATGCGTTCCAAGGGCGCAGCCTTTGGCGGAGTTTGAGGCGGAGCCTCAACCTTGCTTCCCTTCCCCTGCCCCGCCCCTCCGGCTAGCGTCCGCGCCGTCACCGACCGGAACACGCCCGTGCTCGCTTCGCGCCACCTGCTTGCCATCGAGGGCATGCACCCGCCGCAGATCGGCGAGCTTCTCGACCTGGCCGAGAGCTACGTCCTGCTGAACCGCTCCGGCAAGACGCAGCGCGACACGCTGCGCGGCCGCACGGTGATCAACCTGTTCTTCGAGGACAGCACGCGCACGCGGACCTCCTTCGAGCTGGCGGGCAAGCGGCTGGGCGCGGACGTGATCAACATGTCCGTGTCGAACTCCAGCGTGAACAAGGGCGAGACGCTGCTCGACACGGCGGCGACGCTGAACGCGATGCACTGCGACCTGCTGGTGGTGCGCCACGCGCAGTCGGGCGCGCCGTCGCTGCTGGCGCAGAAGGTCGGCGCGGCGGTGGTCAACGCCGGGGACGGCACGCACGAGCACCCGACGCAGGCGCTGCTGGACGCGCTGACGATCCGGCGCCGGCGGGGGCGGCTCGCGGGGCTGACGGTGGCGATCTGCGGCGACGTGGCGCACAGCCGGGTGGCGCGCTCCAACATCCACCTGCTCGGCACGATGGGCAGCCGGGTGCGCGTGGTCGGGCCGCCGACGCTGATGCCGGCCGAGATCGGGCGGCTCGGCGTGGACGTGTTCCACGACATGGCCGAGGGGCTGCGCGGCGTGGACGTGGTGATGATGCTCAGGCTGCAGCGCGAGCGCATGGGCGAGGGCGGGGGCGCGGCCCCGGTGCCGAGCGCGCGCGAGTACTTCCGCTTCTTCGGGCTGGACGCGGAGAAGCTGTCGCTCGCTGCGCCGGACGCGCTGGTGATGCACCCCGGGCCGATGAACCGCGGCGTGGAGATCGACAGCGCGGTGGCCGACGACCTGGCGCACAGCGTGATCCGCGAGCAGGTGGAGATGGGCGTCGCGGTGCGCATGGCGGTGCTGGACCGGCTGGCGCGGCCGCAGGCGTCGGGCGGGGCGGGCGCGCAGGGCGTGGGGCGGGGCAACGCCAGCCTCGGCGTCGCGGGGCAGGAAGAGGACGACGAGGCCTGGAACGACAAGCCGTGGGGGGGCGAGTCGTGAGCGACGTCCTGTTCGAGAACGTGCGGCTGATCGACCCGGCCAGCGGCACGGACCGGGTGGGCGCGCTGCTGGTGCGCGACGGGCGGATCGCGGACCTCGGCGACAACCTGGGGCGGCCGGACGGGGCGGTGGTGGTGGACGGCACGGACTGCGTGCTGTGCCCGGGGCTGGTGGACATGCGCGCGGCGCTGGGCGAGCCGGGGCGCGAGTACCGCGAGACCATCGCGTCGGCGGCGCAGGCGGCGGCGGCGGGCGGGATCACCACGCTGGCCGCGCTGCCCGACACGAAGCCCGCGATCGACGACCCCGCGCTGGTCAGGCTGCTGCGCGCGCGGGGCGAGGAGACGGGCTCGCTCACGATCCTGCCGTACGGCGCGCTGACGGCGGGCTGCGCGGGCGAGCAGCTCGCGGAGATGGGCCTGCTGCGCGAGGCGGGCGCGGTCGCGTTCACCGACGGGATGCGCGCGATCGGCAACGCCAGGCTGATGCGGATGGCGCTGGCGTATGCGCGCGGCTTCGGGGTGCGCGTCGTGGTGCACCCGGAGGAGCCGGCGCTGGCGGCGGGCGGGGCTGCGACGGAGGGGGAGCTTGCGACGCGGCTGGGGCTGCCGGGCATCCCGGCGGTCGCCGAGGCGATGCTGGTGGCGCGCGACATCCGCCTGAGCCGGCTCACCGGCGGCGCGCTGCACGTCGCGCACGTGTCGACGGCGGAGTCGGTGATGCTGATCCGCCGCGCCAAGGGCGAGGGCGTGGACGTGACCTGCGACACCGCGCCGCCGTACTTCGACCTCAACGAGACGGCGATCGGCGACTTCCGCTCCTACGCCAAGCTGTCGCCGCCGCTGCGGCCGGAGAGCGACCGGCTGGGCGTGGCGGCGGGGCTGCTCGACGGCACGATCGACGCCATCGCGTCCGACCACCAGCCGCGCGACGCGGACGACAAGCGGCTGCCGTTCGCGCAGGCCTCGCCCGGCGGCTCGGGGCTCGCGACGCTGCTGGGGGTGAGTCTCGCGCAGGTGCACGGCGGCTCGCTCGGGCTGGCGGCGATGGTGGCGCTGCTCACCGCGCGGCCGGCGAAGGTGCTCGGGGTGGCGGCGGGGACGCTGGCGCGCGGGGCGGCGGCGGACCTGTGCCTGTTCCACCCGGAGCGGGCGTGGAAGGTCGTCGCCGGGCAGCTCCCGGGCAAGGCGCAGAACACGCCGTTCGACGGCCGCGCGCTGGAGGGCCGCGTGTTCGGGACCTGGAAGGCGGGGCGCCTGGTGTTCGCGCACCCCGGCGGGCCGGCGGAGCGGGCGCGGGCGTTCGCGGCGCCCGGCATGGCCGACGGGGCGCAGGGGCCGGACGGGGCGGCGGAGGTCGGGCTGTGACGGGCCTGCCGCTGCCGGGGCCGGGCAGCTACGCGGGCGCGGGGCTTCTGGTGGCGGTTCTCGCGTATCTCGCGGGGTCGGTGGCGTTCGGGCTGCTGCTGACGCGGCTGGCGGGGCTGGGCGACCTGCGCGCCGTCGGCTCGGGCAACATCGGCGCGACCAACGTGCTGCGCACCGGGCGGCGAGGGCTGGCGGCGGCGACGCTGCTGCTGGACGCGGCGAAGGGGCTGCTCGCGGTCGTGCTCGCGGGGTGGGCGCTCGGGGGTTGGGCTGCGGCGGTGGCGGCGGTGTGCGTCGTCGCGGGGCACTGCTTCCCGGCGTGGCTGCGCTTCCGCGGCGGCAAGGGCGTCGCCACCGGGCTGGGCGCGATGCTCGGGCTGGACTGGCGCGTGGGGCTCGCAGCCTGCGCGGCCTGGCTGCTGGCCGCGTGGCTGAGCCGGGTCTCGTCGGTGGGCGCGCTCGCGGCCATGGCGGCGGGGGTCGCGGCGGCCGGGCTGCTGATGGCGGGGGCGGGGTGCGCGGCGGCGGTACTGGTCGCGGCCCTGGTGGTGGCGCGGCACCACGGCAACATCCGGCGGCTCGCCGCGGGGACGGAGCCGAGGATCGGGGCGCGGGCTTGAGAAGGAAGCATGAGGCGCTGCCTCAAACTCCGCCAAGGGAAGCCCCTTGGATGGCTTCCCTTAAGTCAAGGGATCAAAGGGTCCTCGGACCCTTTGCGGGTTTGGGCAGAGCCCATGCTTGCTTCCTGGCTTTCGCCCCGTGACGCCTTCGGAGGAGCTGGACCGGCTGCGCCTGGCGCGGACCGAGGGCGTGGGGCCGGTGACGTTCCGGCGCCTGGTGGCGCGGTTCGCGACGGCGGCGGAGGCGATCGACGCGCTGCCCGGGCTGGCGCGGTCCGGCGGGCGGGCGGAGGCGCCGCGCGTGCCGGGGCGCGACGAGGCGGCGCGGGAGCTGGAGCGGCTGGCGCGGCTGGGCGGGCGGATGCTGTTCCTGGGGGGCGCGGGGTACCCGCCGCTGCTGGCGCTGCTGGCGGACGCGCCGTCGGCGATCGCGGTACTGGGGGACGTGGAGTGTCTGTCGGCGCGGGCGGTGGGGCTGGTGGGGGCGCGCAACTGCTCGACGAACGGGGAGCGGATGGCGGAGGCGCTGTCGACGGACCTGGCGGCGTCGGGGCTGGTGGTGGTGTCGGGGCTGGCGCGGGGGATCGACGCGGCGGCGCACCGCGGGGCGATGCACGTGGGGCGGACGGTGGCGTGCGTGGCGGGGGGGCTGGACTGCGTCTACCCGGCGGAGCACGCGGGGCTGCAGGCGGAGGTGGCGGCGCACGGGGCGGTGGTGGCGGAGTCGGCGCTGGGGGTGGCGCCGCAGAACCGGCATTTTCCGAAGCGTAACCGGGTCATCGCGGGGCTGTCGCTGGGGGTCGTGGTGGTGGAGGCGGCGCTGCGGTCGGGGACGCTGATCACGGCGCGGCTGGCGCAGGAGCTGCACCGGGAGATCTTCGCGGTGCCGGGCTCGCCGCTGGACCCGCGGTCGCGGGGGTCGAACGACCTGATACGGCAGGGCGCGTGGCTGACGGAGTCGGCGCAGGACGTGCTGGCGAACCTGCCGGACCACGGGCCGGCGCTGGGCGGGGGGCACGAGGCGGAGCCGGAAGCGGACCCGGGCGAGGCGGGTGCGGGGGGAGGAACGACGGGGCCCGAGCCTGCGGTGTCGGCCCCTGCCCGGCCGCGACGGGGCGCGGGGCTGCTGCGGCGCGCGGGGCGCTCCGGGGTGGGCGACGCTGCGGGCGGGAGCGTGCCGGACGGCGGCGAGGAGGGGGGGCGCGGCGGCCGGGACGGGGCGGGCGGGGTGCAGGCGGCGGTGCTCGCGTGTCTCGGCGTGTCGCCGACGCCGGTTGACGAGGTGGTGCGCCGCTGCCACTTGTCCGCGTCTGCCGTCTCGTCCGCGCTGCTGGAGCTTGAGCTCGCCGGCCGGATCGAGACCCTTCCCGGGAACCGGGTTTGCCTGCTGATCGACACGGGGCCCTAGCACGCTGATGAGGCTGTGGCCCGAGGGTACTGAATGACTGACGTCGTCGTCGTCGAATCGCCCGCCAAGGCCAAGACCATCAACAAGTACCTCGGGGACGGCTACACCGTGCTCGCCTCCTTCGGGCACGTGCGCGACCTGCCGCCCAAGGACGGCAGCGTGCGGCCCGACGAGGACTTCGCGATGGACTGGGAGGCCGACGAGCGCGGCCAGCGCCAGATCACCGCCATCGTCAAGGCGCTCAAGGGCGCCGAGCACCTCTACCTCGCGACCGACCCGGACCGTGAGGGCGAGGCGATCTCGTGGCACGTCCGCGCCATGCTCGAGGAGAAGGGCGCGCTGCGCGGCGTCGACGTCCAGCGCATCACCTTCAACGAGATCACCAAGTCCGCCGTGCAGCGCGCGATGGAGCAGCCGCGCGAGCTGGACCTGCCGCTGATCGAGGCGTACCTCGCCAGGCGGGCGCTGGACTACCTGGTGGGGTTCACGCTGTCGCCGGTGCTGTGGCGCAAGCTGCCGGGCAGCCGCTCGGCGGGGCGCGTGCAGTCCGTCGCGCTGCGCCTGGTGTGCGAGCGCGAGGCGGAGATCGAGGCGTTCCGGCCGCGCGAGTACTGGACGGTCGAGGCCCACATGGCCACGCCCGCGGGCGCGCCGTTCGTGGCGCGGCTGACGCACCTCGACGAGAAGAGGCTCGACCAGTTCGACCTGAACGCGGAGCCGCTGGCACTGGCGGCCAGGGCGCAGGTCGAGGCGGGGGGCTTCGAGGTCGCCGGCGTGGAGCGGCGGCGCGTCAAGCGCAACCCGCCGGCGCCGTTCACGACGTCGACGCTGCAGCAGGAGGCCAGCCGCAAGCTCGGCATGGGCGCGCAGGCGGCGATGCGCACAGCGCAGCAGCTCTACGAGGGCATCGAGCTGGGCGGCGAGACGACGGGGCTGATCAGCTACATGAGGACCGACGGCGTCTCGATGGCGCGCGAGGCGATCGACTCGATCCGCGAGCATGTCGGGGCGGCGTTCGGCGAGCGGTATCGGCCGGCGGCGCCGCGCGAGTACCACGCGAAGGCGAAGAACGCGCAGGAGGCGCACGAGGCGGTGCGGCCGACCGACGTCGCGCGCACGCCGGAGATGATGGCGCCGTACCTGAACACGGAGCAGGCGCGGCTGTACGAGCTGGTGTGGAAGCGCGCGGTCGCGAGCCAGATGCAGTCGGCGGAGCTGGACCAGGTCATCGTGGAGGTCGCCGACCCTGGCAGGCCGGACGGGCCGAAGCTGCGGGCCAACGGGTCGATCATCGCGTTCGACGGGTTCCTGCGCCTCTACCGCGAGGGCGTGGACGAGGGCGAGGAGGAGGAGAGCCGGATGCTGCCGCCGATGGCGGAGCGCGACCCCCTCGCCTGCCCCAAGGTGGACGCCTCGCAGCACTTCACGCAGCCGCCGCCGCGCTACTCCGAGGCCAGCCTCGTCAAGATGATGGAGGAGCTGGGGATCGGGCGTCCCTCG
The DNA here is from genome assembly GCA_050920955.1 of Janthinobacterium lividum. Classification (GTDB taxonomy): domain Bacteria; phylum Pseudomonadota; class Alphaproteobacteria; order Acetobacterales; family Acetobacteraceae; genus CAXSEF01. The sequence continues at coordinate 8,345 of JBPBQS010000159.1, forward strand.
ACGTACGCCTCGATCCTGACCGTGCTGCGCGACCGCTCCTACGTGCGCATGGAGAACAAGCGCTTCGTGCCCGAGGACCGCGGCCGCCTGGTCACGGCTTTCCTCGCGAGCTTCTTCGAGCGCTACGTGGACACCGGCTTCACCGCCGGGCTCGAGGAGCAGCTCGACGAGATCAGCGACGGCACGGCGCAGTGGCGCGCGGTGATGCACGCGTTCTGGGCCGACTTCTCCAAGGCGGTCGAGCAGACGCGCGAGCTGAAGATCTCCGACGTCATCGACGCGCTGGACGGCGACCTCGGCGAGCACTTCTTCCCCGCGCGCGCCGACGGGACCGACCCGCGGCTGTGCCCGGCGTGCCACGCGGGGCGGCTCGGGCTCAAGCTCGGGCGGCACGGCTCGTTCATCGGCTGCTCGAACTACCCGGGGTGCCAGTACACGCGGAGGCTGGCGATCGAGGGCGGCGAGGGCGACGGCGAGACCCTGAAGGAGGGCCGCCGCGAGCTGGGGCCGAACCCGGACGGCGGGCAGATGGTCACCGTGCGCCGCGGGCCGTACGGGCTCTACGTGCAGCAGGGCGAGGCGGACCCCGAGGACAAGAAGGTCAAGCCGAAGCGGACGTCGCTGCCCAAGGGCATGGACGGGGACGCGATGACGCTGGAGCAGGCGCTGGGGCTGCTGTCGCTGCCGCGCTTCGTGGGCACGCACCCCGAGGCGGGCGAGCCGATCGAGGCGGGCATCGGGCGCTTCGGGCCGTACGTGAAGATGGGCGCGATCTACGGCTCGCTCGACAAGGACGACGACGTGCTGGCGGTCGGGCTGAACCGCGCCGTCGACGTGCTGGCGCGCAAGCTGGCGAGCGTGCGCGCGCTGGGCGAGCACCCGAAGGACCGCGCGCCGGTGATCGTCAAGAAGGGGCGCTTCGGGGCGTACATCCAGCACAACACGATGGTCGCCAACGTGCCGCGCGGCGTGGAGATGGACGACGTGACGCTGGAGGACGCGGTGGCGCTGCTCGCCGAGCGGGGCAAGCCGCTCAAGGCCAAGCCGGGGGCGCGCAAGGCCAAGCCGGCGGCCAAGGCACCGGCCGCGAGGAAGCCGAAGGCGGCGGACGCGGACGCGGCGGATCAGGCCAAGCCCGCGGCGGCGAAGAAGGCGGCGCCGAAGAAGAAGGCTGCGGCGAAGAAGCCCGCGGCGAAGGCCAAGGCCAAGGCCGCGAAGCCGAAGGCCGCGAAGGCGGTCGCCAGCGCCGGGTCCGGCGAGGCGGACTGACGTGGGGCCGCCTCCGGAGCCGGGCGAGGACGAGGTCGCGCCGCACGGGGACGAGGCCGCGCCGGAGTCGCCCGCGCCCGGCGGGCTGCCGTCGCGCGAGGCGGTGCGGCGGTTCATCCGCGAGAGCCCGGGCCGCGTTGGCAAGCGCGAGATCTCGCGCGAGTTCGGCCTGGGCGCGGAGCACCGCGTGGCGCTGCGCGGGATGCTGCGCGACCTGGCGTCGAGCGGCGCGGTGGCGCCGGCCGGGCACCGCCGGTTCACGCTGCCCGGGCGTCTGCCGGACGCGTGCGTGGTCCTCGTCACCGGGACCGACCCGGACGGCGACGCGCTCGCGCGGCCGCTGGACTGGCAGGGGGACGGGCCCGCGCCGCTGGTGTTCATGGCGCCCGAGGAACGCGGGCGGCCAGCACTGGCACCGGGCGAGCGGGTGCTGGCGCGGCTCAAGCCGATGGGGACGGGGAAGTACGAGGGCCGCACGCTGAAGCGGCTGAGCGAGGCGCCGGCGCGCGTGCTCGGCGTGTTCAAGGCGGGCGGCGGCGACGCGGAGGACGGCGCGGGCGGGCGCGACCGGCGCGGGCGCGGGCGGTTCATGCCGCGCGGCACGGGCATCGCGCCGGCGCCGGGCGAGGGGCGGCTGATTCCCACGGACCGGCGCTCGAAGGCGGAGTGGCGCATCCCCGCGGGCGAGACGGACGGCGCGGAGCACGACGAGATCGTGCTGGCGCAGCCGCTGCCGTCCACGGGCTACGGGCTCAAGACGGCGCGCGTGGTCGAGCGCCTCGGGAAGATGGGCGACGCGCGCTCGGTGAGCCTGATCTGCGTGCACACGCACGGCATCCCCACCGAATTCGACCCGGAGTCGGTGGCCGAGGCGGAGGCGGCGCGCGCGGTGCCGCTGGGCGAGCGCGCCGACCTGCGCGACCTCGGCCTGGTGACGATCGACGGCGAGGACGCGCGCGACTTCGACGACGCGGTGTTCGCCGAGCCCGACGTGGCGCGCGACGGCGAGGCGGAGAACCCGGGCGGGCACCGTCTCGTGGTGGCGATCGCGGACGTGGCGCACTACGTCCGGCCGGGCTCGGCGCTGGACCGCGACGCGGGGAAGCGCGGCAACTCGGTGTACTTCCCGGACCGCGTGGTGCCGATGCTGCCCGAGGCGCTGTCGAACGGCTGGTGCTCGCTGCGCCCCGGCGAGGAGCGGGGGTGCCTGTTCGTCGAGATGCGGGTGACGTCGGACGGGCGGAAGCTGTCGCACCGCTTCGGGCGCGGGCTGATGCGCTCGTCGGCGCGGCTGACCTACACGCAGGTCCAGGCGCTGCACGACCGCGACGCGGGCACCGGCATGGCGGAGCAGGCGGTGCTGGACGCGGCGCCGCCGGTGCCGGACGGGCTGGTGGGCGCGCTGTACGCGGCGTTCCAGGCGCTGCTGGCGGCGCGGCAGGCGCGCGGCACGCTCGACCTCGACCTGCCCGAGCGCAAGGTGGTGCTCGACGAGGCGGGGCAGGTCGTGGCGATCGCGCCCCGGGCGCGGCTCGACAGCCACCGGCTGATCGAGGAGTTCATGGTGCTCGCCAACGTGGCGGCGGCCGAGGAGCTGGAGCGTCGGCACCGGCCGTGCATGTACCGCGTGCACGCGCCGCCGTCCGACGAGAAGCTGGAGGCGCTGCGGGCGTTCCTGCGCACCTTCGACCTCGCTTTGCCGCCGACGGGCGAGCTGCGGCCGAGCGACCTGGACCGCGTGCTGCAGGCCGTTGCCGGCACCGAGCACGCGGCCCTGGTCAACGAGGTGATGCTGCGCAGCCAGAGCCAGGCGGCGTACGACCCGGACAACATCGGCCACTTCGGGCTGTCGCTGGCGCGCTACGCCCATTTCACCAGCCCGATCCGGCGCTACGCGGACCTGCTGGTGCACCGCGCGCTGGTTTCCGGGATGCGCCCTGGCGACGGCGCGCTGCCGCACGACGGCGAGGGCTCGGCGTCCGAGTACCCCGATATCGCCGAGCGCATCACCGGCACGGAGCGGCGCGCGGCGCTGGCGGAGCGCGACGCCGTGGACCGTTACCTTTCTGCCTACATGGCCGACAAAGTGGGCGCGGTGTTCGCCGCCCGCATCTCCGGTGTTGCGCGTTTCGGGCTGTTCGTCACACTGGACGACAGCGGGGCCAGCGGTCTGGTGCCCCTCAAATCCCTCCCGGACGACTACTGGATGCACGACGAGACGACCCAGTCCCTGGTCGGCCGCGCCACCCGCCTCGTGTTCCGCTTGGCACAGGCGGTCGAGGTGCGGCTGTCCGAAGCGACGCCGGTGACCGGCGGGCTGCTGTTCGGGATGCTGACCGGATCCGGCGGCGCCACGCGGCCCGGCGAGGGGAGCCGGTCCCGCCGCAGGTGAGCCGACCCCGCCGCCCCGCCTGCCCCGTCCGGTCCGGGTTCGCGTCCCCGTCGCGTGACAGCCGTGGCCGCCGCAGGCTCGCGGGCTGGGCCTGCGCGCTGCTGCTGGCGGGGGCGCCGGGCCCGGTCGCGGTGCGCGCGCAGCCGGCCGACGCCGGGGCCGCGGAGCCGGGCGAGCCGGCGGGGCCGGTCGTGGCGGCGCCGGTCGCGGCGCTGCCGGTCGTGGCGCTGCGGCGCGAGGCCGATGCGGGCCCGGACGGCGCGCAGCGTGGCGAGGCGGGCCGGGACGAAGCGGGCCGGCGCGAGACGGACACGGTCGACACCACCGGCCAGCCGGCCCCCCCGGTCGCGCCCGCGCCCCCTGCCCTGCCCGCGGACGCCGCGGCCGGACAGCAGGACGCGGCGGGGTTCGACACGCTGCTGGCCGGGCAGGTGATCGGCACCGCGCTGGCGTTCATCGCGCCGCGCTCGCTCGACCCGACCACGGTGCCGGGCCTCGCCGCGTGGGGCCTGCAGGGCCTGGCGACGCTCGACCCGTCGCTGCGGCTGCGCGTCGGCGGCGGCGTGATCCGCCTCGACCTCGCGCCGGCCGCCACGGCGCCGGGCGGGGGTGCGGACGCGGCCGCCGAGCCCGCAGGGTTCGCGCGGCCGTTCCCGCCTGACGTGGACGCCTCCGCCTGGGGCGCCGCGAGCGCGGCCGCGATGCGCTGGGCGTGGGACCGTTCGGCGACCCTGCGGGCGGCGGGCGGCGAGGCGCTGCTGCAGGGCTACTTCGACGAGATCTTCTCCCACCTCGACCCGTACTCCCGCTACGTGCCGCCGGACCGCGCGGAGCACGTGCGCGACCGTCTCGCCGGCCAGGTGGGCGTGGGCGTCGAGCTGGCCCGCCTCGGCGCCAACCTGGTGCTGGCCACGGTGGCGGCGAACGGGCCGGCGGCGCAGGCCGGGCTGCGCGCGGGCGACCGGCTGCTGGCCGTCGACGGCGTGCCGACCCGCGGCGCGCCGGTGGCCGCGGTCGCCGCGAGCCTGGTCGGCGAGGAGGACAGCGAGGTGCGCCTGCGCGTGGCGGGGCCGCACGAGGCGGCGCGCACGCTGGCGCTGCGCCGCGCCGTGGTGCCGCCCGAGACGGTGTTCGCCGAGCGGCGGCCGGGCGCTTCCGGCGTGCTGCTGTCGCTGCGCATCACCGCCTTCACCGCCGACACCGCGCAGCGCCTGAGCCAGGAGCTGGAGGCCGGGCTCGACTCCCGTGTCACCGGCCTGGTGATCGACCTGCGCGGCGACCGCGGCGGGCTGCTGCGCCAGGCGGTCACCGCGGTGGCGCTGCTGCTCGACCAGGGCGTCGTGGCGACCACGGTGGGGCGCGACCCGGAGGCCTCGCGCGTGTGGCGCGTGCAGGGCGGCGACCTCGCGAACCGCCTGCCGATCGTGGTGCTGGTCGACGGGCGCACCGCGTCGGCCGCCGAGATCATGGCGGCGGGTCTGGCGGACCAGCGGCGCGCGGTGGTGGTGGGCAGCGCCACGACGGGCAAGGGCGTGGTGCAGACGCTCACGGAGCTGCCGGACGGCGGCGAGATCTTCGTGACCTGGAGCCGGGTGCTGGCGCCGCGCGGCTGGCCGCTGCAGGGGCTCGGCGTGCTGCCGCAGCTGTGCACCAGCCTCGGCGCAGAGACCACGGCCCGCCAGCTCCGCAGCTTGGCGGCGGGCACGCAGGAGCTGGCGCCGGCGCTGCAGGCGTGGCGGGCGGCGCGGGCGCCGCTGGACGCGCACGCGGTCGCGGAGATGCGCGGGGCGTGCCCGGCGGCGGAGGGGCGGGACCGGGACTTCGACACGGCGCGCGCCCTGCTGGGGCACCCGGGGGCGTACGCGGCGGCGCTGCTGCCGGCGCAGGAAGAAAGGTCGGGCTCTGCCCGAACCCGCAAAGGGTCTGAGGACCCTTTGATCCCTTGACTTAAGTAAAGCCATCCAAGGGGCTTCCCTTGGCGGAGTTTGAGGCGGAGCCTCATGCTTGCTTGACCCGGCCGGCCACTCCCATCATGGTGCCGGCTCGAACCGCGGCAGCCCCGCGGCGATCGCGCGTGGAGTGCATCATGGCCAAGTCCAACACCATCCAGATCCGGCTCGTGTCCACGGCGGACACCGGCTACTTCTACGTGACCAAGAAGAACGCCCGGGCGCAGACCGGCAAGATGGAGCTGCGCAAGTACGACCCCGTCGTCCGCAAGCACGTCGCGTTCAAGGAAGCCAAGATCAAGTGATCCGGCGGCGGGCTTTCGCCCGCCGCACGAGAGGGCCTCTTCAGCGCCGGGCGAATTGTGCCCCGCCGAACATGTTCTCGCGCATCTTGTCTGTGATCGGCCCGGCGCGGCGCCGGTCCGCGAGCACCGCCATGCCACGCTGCACGGCCGGGCGCGCGGCGATCGCGTCGTGCCAGCGCCGGACGGACGGGTAGTCCGCGAGGTCGATGCCGCGTTTTTCCGGGGCGGTGACCCACGGGAAGGTGGCGATGTCGGCGACGCCGTAGTCGTCGCCGGCGAGGAAGGCGGTCTCCGACAGGCGCTTGTCGAGCACGCGGTGCAGGCGCGCGACCTCGTTCGTGTAGCGCTCGACCGCGTAGGGCAGGCGCTCGGGCGCGTAGCTGGCGAAGTGGTTGTACTGGCCGAACATCGGGCCGACGCCGCCCATCTGGAACATCAGCCACTGCAGCGCGGTGTAGCGCGCGGCCGGGTCGGCGGGCAGCAGGCGGCCCGACTTCTCGGCGAGGTAGACCAGGATCGCGCCCGACTCGAACAGGCGCAGCGGCGCGCCGCCCGGTCCGTCGGGGTCGACGATCGCGGGGATGCGGTGGTTGGGCGTGATCGCCAGGAAGTCGGAGCGGAACTGCTCGCCGCTGCCGATGTCGACGGGCACGACCGTGTACTCGAGCCCCAGCTCCTCCAGCGCGATGTGCACCTTCTGGCCGTTGGGCGTGGGCCAGCTCCAAAGCTCGATCATCGGCAGTCCTCCTGGGCGGGTGCAAAGTCGACGCACGGCGTGCGGGACAACAATTCGTTCATACCGACGTGCCACGGTCACGCCTCCACAGAAGCGCACCCAATGACCGCCGGTTTCGACGAACCCTCCCTGACGCTCCCCCGCAACGACCCCGCACACGCCCAGGGCCCGGCCACGCCGGCGCGGCGCCGCGGGACGGCGCAGGACTGGATGCTGTTCCAGCCGCGGCTGTCGCTGCAGGGCGGGCGGCTGCGCGCGGTGGAGGCGGCGACGCGCATGCCGCCGGCGCAGGCGGGGCGCACGGCGGGCGGCCTCGGCGGCACGGGGCAGGACGCGACGCAGGGCGGCAGGGCGGCGCGGCTGGCGGCCTGGCGGCTGGAGACGGCGGCATCCGAGATCGCGACCTGGCGCGACACGGGCGCGCGGCTGTGCGTGGCGGTGCCGGCGGAGCTGCACCCCGACGCGCTGCTGACGCTGCTGGGCGAGCTCGGCGGCGAGGGGAGCTGGGAGCACCTGGAGCTGGCCTGCACGGAGGGCTGGCTGTGGGCGCTGGACGGCGACGGGGTGATGGCGATGGCCGCGATCAGCGACCTCGGCGTGGCGTTCGCCGTCGAGGACTTCGGCGAGTCGAGCGCGAGCCTGTCGCTGCTGCGCCGCCTGCCGCTCGGGGTGGCGCGGCTGCACGCGTCGATGGTGCGCGACCTGGAGCGCGGCGCCGAGGACCGCGCGGTGCTGCGCGCCATCGTCGGCGCAGCCCACGCGATCGGGCTGCGCGTGGCCGCGACCGGGGTGGACACGCTGCGCCAGTGCGACACGCTGCGCGAGATCGGCTGCGACGAGGGCGTGGGCACCGCGCTGAGCCCGCCGCTGTCCTCGCGCCAGCTCTCGCGCTGGCTCGGCGGCGCGCGGCGCGGGGGCGGGGGCGATGCGGCGGGCGAGGCGGGCGAGCCGCGCGGGCCGTCCGAGGCCGGGCGGCGCGGGCGCGCGGGGCCGGCAGCGACCGCCTGAGGCTTGCCGCGACGTAACTTGCGGCGGCCCGGCGTCTGCGCCAGCGTCGCGCCGTGATGAGCTTTTCCCGCGACGAACCGCGCGTTCCCGACCCCTCCAACCCTGCCGGGGAGCCTGCCGCGGACGCCCGCGTGCCGGACCCGGCCGCGCCGCCACGGCCCCTGTCGCCGGCGGCTGCGGCGGCGCGTGCGCGCGACACGGCGATCGCGGAGAGCATCCTGCGCCTGGTGGCCGCGCGTGGGCCGGCCGCCTCGATCTGCCCGTCCGAGGCGGCGCGCGAGGTCGCGGCGGCGGAGGGGCGCGCGGAGTGGCACACGCTGATGGGCAACGTGCGCAGGATCGCCGGGCGGCTGCAGGACGAGGGCCGCGTGCAGATCCTGCGCAAGGGCAGGCCGGCGCCCGCCGACGTGCGCGGCGTGATCCGGCTGCGGCTCGCGCCGTCCGGCGGCGCGGCGGACCCCGCGGCGCCCGGGCCGGCCGGGGACGAGGCGGGCGGCCCGGCGGCGGACGGGCCGGCGGCGTGAGCGTGGCCGGCTGGCTGCTCGGCTTCGTGCTGCCGCTGTGCGCGACGCCGGGCGCGCAGGGCATCGCCGTGCCGGTGGCGCCCGCGTCGCTGCGCGCGATCGTGCGGCCGGGCTCGCCGAACCACGCGCTGGCGGCGCCGGCCGGGTTTTCCCCGGTGCCCGACGTCGTCACCCCGGCCTACGCCGTGCCGCCGGCGGCCCTGCTCGCCGCGATCGACGCGGTGGCGCTGTCGCAGCCGCGGGTGTTCGCGCTGGCCGCCGTCGCGGACGCGCCGTTGCGGCGCGACTACATGGCGCGCTCGGCGGTGTTCAACTTCCCCGACCTGGTCGCGGTCGAGGTGCTGCCCCAGGGCGACGGCGCGGGGCTCGTGCTGTGGTCGCGCAGCGTCTACGGGCGCTCCGACCTGGGCGCCAACCGGCGGCGGCTGGCCGGGTGGCTCGCGGCGCTCGACGCACGGCTCGCCTTGGCGGCGTCCGCACCCTCCCCTTCCAGTTCCCGGAGTGCCCCCTGATGCGCGGCCTTGGCCCGTTCCTTCGCGACGCCTGGTTCCTGGCCAAGCCCTACTTCCGGTCGGAGGAACGCCGGTCCGCCTGGCTGCTGCTGATCGTGATCGTGGCGATGAACCTGTCGCTGGTGGCCATGCAGGTGGTGCTGAGCTACTGGAACAACGCGTTCACCAACTCGCTCCAGGCGAGGGACTGGGACACGTTCCTGTCCCTGCTGTTCCGTTACCACGTCGGCGAGAACGGCTCGTTCATGCCCGGCTTCGTCTACATCGCGGTCGTCTACATCACCATCGCGGTATACGCGCGATACCTGCAGCAGTGGCTGAGCATCCGCTGGCGGCGCTGGCTGACCACAAGCTTCGTCAACGAGTGGCTCGCGGACCAGGCCTACTACCGCATCGGGCTGCGCAGCACCGGCGTCGGCGTCTCCGACGGCACCGACAACCCCGACCAGCGCGTGTCCGAGGACGTGCGCGACTTCGTGTCCTCGACGCTCACGCTCGGCATCGACCTGCTGTCCAACGTGGTCACGCTGTTCAGCTTCGTGGGCGTGCTGTGGGGCCTGTCGGGACCGATCACCGTGCTTGGCGTCACCATCCCGGCCTACCTCGTGTGGATCGCGCTGATCTACGCCGTGCTCGGCACCGTGGTCGCGCACCTCGTTGGCCAGCCGCTGGCGATGCTCAACTTCACCCAGCAGCGCTACGAGGCGAACTTCCGCTTCGGCCTGGTGCGGGTTCGCGAGAACACCGAGGGCGTGGCGCTTTACGGCGGCGAGGCGGAGGAAAAGTCGGGGCTGCTCGCCCGCTTCTCCGACGTCTACGCCAACTTCCGCGCGATCATGAAGCGCACCAAGCTGCTCAACTCGGTGGTGATCGGCTACTCGCAGGTCTCCGGCATCTTCCCGCTCGTGGTGATGGCGCCGCGCTACTTCTTCGGCAAGCTGCCCCTCGGCTCGATGTTCCAGACGGTCGGGGCGTTCTCCCAGGTGCAGAGCGCGCTGTCCTGGTTCATCGAGTCCTACGCCACGCTCGCCAGCTACCGCGCGACCACCGAGCGTCTCGCCACCTTCGGCCGCGCCATCGAGTCCGCCCGCGCCAGCGCCGCCCTCGGCCGCACCGTCGGCGTCTCCGAGGCCGCCTCCGCCAGCCCCGACCTCGTGCTCGACGGCGTCACCCTGTCGCTGCCCGACGGCGCCACCCTGCTCGACCGCGTGCACCTCGACTTCCCACGCGGCCGCAACACCGTGATCAGCGGCCGCTCCGGCACCGGCAAGTCCACGCTGTTCCGCGCCATCGCCGGCATCTGGCCGTTCGCCCAGGGCACCATCCGGCGCCCGTCCGGCACCTCGCTGTTCCTGCCGCAGCGGCCCTACATCCCGCTCGGCACGCTGCGCCACGCCGTCTGCTACCCCGCGGCGCCCGGCGACTTCGACAGCGCCCGCGTGGAGGCCGCGCTGCACGACGCGGGCCTCGGCGCGCTGGCGGGCGCGCTCGACGACGACGCGCCCTGGGGCCAGAGGCTGTCCGGCGGCGAGCAGCAGAGGCTCGCCGTCGCGCGCGCCCTGCTCCTGCGCCCGGACTGGCTGTTCCTCGATGAGGCCACGGCGAACCTCGACCCCGAGTCCGAGTCCACGCTCCTGCACACCCTGCGCGAGCGGCTGCCGGGCACGACGATGGTGTCGATCACGCACGGGCCCGGGGCGGCGGAGGCCGGCGACCGGCTCGTGCGGTTCAGCCGTGCCGCGGGCGAGCAGGGGCGGCTCGAGGAGGCCGTCTAGGAAGCCAAGGCCAGGGCTCTGCCCTGGACCCGCCAAAGGCTCGCCTTTGGAAACCCCGACGGGGCTTGCGGCACGGACCGCGCGGCCTGTGCGGGTCCGGGGCGCGGCCCGGCCTTGCCGTCAGACCAGCGCGGCGAGCGACCCCAGCAGCAGCAGCGCGCGCGGCGGGATCAGCGTGTCGTCGTGGTGGCGCCCCTCGGTGGCCAGCACCACCGCCGAGGTCGCGGCCAGCACGAGCCCGCCCCAGCCGCGCGTGCGGTTGGACACCAGCAGCGTGGCGCCGCCGAGCTCCAGCGCGCCCACGACCTGGCGGGCCTGGTCGGACCAGCCCCAGCTGTGGAACAGCGCGCGCTGCGGCGCGAAGCCGGCGATCTTGGTGGCGCCGGCCAGGCCGAAGCCGAGGCCGAGCAGGGAGAACAGGAGCGGGGTGGAGCGTTGCGACATGGTGCGGGTCCTAGCGGGCGGCGCGCGGCAGCAGCGCGGTCGCAGCCGCGAGCAGCAGGGCGAAGCGGGGGGTGGCGTGGCGCGACTCGCCGTGGCGCAGCTCCTCGCTGAGCACGGCCGACGACGCCGCGATCAGCAGCGCCGCGCCGAGGACGCGCGTGGCGCGGGGCGCCACCAGCAGGCCGCCGACGATCTCGGCCGCGCCGAGAGCCCGCATCTGGTCCTCGGTCCAGCCCCAGTTGCGGAACATCCCCTCGTAGCCGCGCTGCGAGAACACCTTGTCGGTGCCGGCGACGGCGAAGCCGAGGCCGAGGAGGGAGAACCAGAACGATTTGTTGCGCTTTGCCATGGACCAGGAACGCGGCACGGGCGGGGGTTGTTCCCGAGGCAAGGCAAGGAAGCATGGGCGCTGCCCAAACCCGCAAAGGGTCCGGGGACCCTTTGATCCCCTTACTTAAGGGATGCGTTCCAAGGGCGCAGCCTTTGGCGGAGTTTGAGGCGGAGCCTCAACCTTCCTGCTCGCCGAGGATGCGCAGCACGTCCTTGCCGTAGCGCTCCAGCTTCGACGCGCCGACGCCCTTGATCCGGCTCATCTCATCCAGCGTCGCGGGCCGCACCGCGACGATGTCGCGCAGCACGCTGTCGGCGAAGATGACGTAGGGCGGCAGCGACTGCGCGCGTGCCTGCTCCGTGCGCCAGGCGCGCAGGGCGGCGAACGGGCCCTCGTCGCCGGGCTCGGCGGGCACGCGGGCGCGCTCGGCCGAGCCGCCCGCGCGTCGGCTGCGTCGGTCGGCGCTCTCCTCGCGCTCGAGGTCGCGGTCGCGCACGAGGTCCTCCTCGCGCAGCATGACCGTGGCCTCGCCGCGCAGGATCGGGCGCGCGGTGTCCGGCTCCAGCGAGAGCGTGGCGTACTCGCCGCTCTCGGTGCGCAGGGCGCCGCGGGCGATGAGCTGGCGGATCACGCCGCGCCAGAAGCCGCGCGACTCCTCGGCGCCGATGCCGAACAGGGGGAGCTTGTCGTGGCCGTGGCGCTTGATGGCGTCGGTCTCGCGGCCGCGGAGCACGCTGACGATGTGCAGCGCGCCGAAGCGCTGGCCGGTGCGGTAGACGGCGGACAGCGCCTTGCGGGCGGCGTCGGTGCCATCGAACAGCTTGGCGGGGTTGCGACAGTTGTCGCAGTGGCCGCACTCGTCCGCGAGCGCCTCGCCGAAGCAGCCGAGCAGCGCGCGGGTGCGGCACGCCGTGGTCTCGGAGAGCGAGATCATCGACTCCAGGCGCGCGCGCATCACCTCGCGCTGCTGCTCGGGCGCCTGCGACTGCGCGAGCCAGTGCCGCGCGCGGGCAATGTCCTCGCCGCCGTAGAGCAGGAGCGTGTCGGCGCGCTCGCCGTCGCGCCCGGCGCGGCCGATCTGCTGGTAGTAGGACTCCGGGCTGTCGGGCATGTCGAGGTGGGCGACGAAGCGCACGTCGGGCCGGTCTATGCCCATGCCGAACGCGATGGTCGCGCAGATCACCACCGGCTCGCCGGAGCGGAAGCGCGTCAGGCCGGCGCGCTTCTCGATCGGCGACAGCCCGGCGTGGAACGGGATCGCGACCCGCCCGTCCTGCGCCAGGCGCGCCGCGGTGCGCTCGGTCTTGTTGCGGCTGCCGCAGTAGACGATGCCGGCCTGCCCGGGGTGGCGGTTGAGGAACGCCGCGAGCTGCTGGGACTCCGACGCCTTCGCCGAGGCCGCGATGTGCAGGTTGTCGCGGTGGAAGCTCGCCGCGAACACGGCGGCGTCGTTCATGTCGAGGTTGGCGAGGATGTCGGCGCGCGTGCGCGGGTCCGCCGTCGCCGTCAGCGCCACGCGGGGCACGCCGGGGAAGCGCTGCCGCAGCCCCGCCAGCGCGCGGTACTCCGGCCGGAACTCGTGCCCCCACGCCGAGACGCAGTGCGCCTCGTCGATCGCGACCAGCGCCACCTCGATGCGCGACAGCCGGTCCAGCGTGGCGCCGGACAGCAGCCGCTCCGGCGAGACGTAGAGCAGGTCGAGCGTGCCGTCGGCCAGGGCGCGCGCCGTCTCGCGCGCCTCGTCGGGGTCCAGCTCGGAGTGCAGGGCGCCCGCGCGTATGCCGAGCTGTCGCAGGGCGGCGACCTGGTCGTCCATCAGCGCGATCAGCGGCGAGATCACGACGGCCGTGCCCTCGCGGCACAGCGCGGGGACCTGGTAGCACACGGACTTGCCGCCGCCGGTGGGCATGAGCACGAGGGCGTCGCCGCCGTTCGTGACGTGCATCACGGCGTCGCGCTGCAGGCCGCGGAAGGCGGGGAAGCCGAACACGCGGGCGAGCACGGAGTCGGGGTCGCGGGCGGGGGGCGGCTGGAAGGCGGGGGCGCTCATGCGGGCATCATCGCAGGACGGGAGCCGGCAAGGAAGCGAGCATGGGCTCTGCCCATACCCGCAAAGGGTCCGAGGACCCTTTGATCCCGTTTACTTAAGGGAAGCCATCCAAGGGGCTTCCCTTGGCGGAGCTCGAGGCGGAGCCTCGACCTCGCTTCAGCGCCCGACGTCGATCTCGACGCGCCGGCTCGCGACGCCCGCGTCCGCCTGCGGGTCCGGCACGTAGGGCGCGCGCAGGATGCGCGTGGTGTTGACGCCCACGCTGGCGAGCGCCTCGGAGACCGCGTCGACGCGCTGGCGGGCCAGCGCCTGGGCACGGGCGCCGGTGGCGGCCTTGTCCTTGAGGTCGGCGTAGCCGTCGAGCGTGACCGCCTGGGACGGGTGCGCGTTGGCGACGCGGGCCGCCTCGACGATGGTGGTGCGCGCCGCGTCGTCGATGCGCGCCGAGTTGTCGCCGAAGAACACGTTGTAGGTGGGCGCGGTGGACCCGAGCAGCGAGCAGCCGGAGACGGCGGCAGCGCCAAGGGTTGCAGTCAGCAGGGTGGCGGCGCGGCGCATGGCATGGCTTTCCCGAAACGAGTGCCGCCTTCGTGCGCCGGCGCCGCGGGAGCGTCAACCGGGCCGGCGGGGCGCCTCGTGCGCCCCGCCGGCCTCGGGGTCAGAGCTCCTTGGCGCTGGTGATGACGCGCGACATCATCCCGTAGGCGATGGCCTCCTCGGCGCCCATCCAGTAGTTGCGGTCGGTGTCCTTGCAGACCTTCTCGTAGGTCTGCCCGGTCTCGCGCGCGATCAGGCGGTTGAGGCGCTCGCGCATCTTGAGGATCTCCTGCGCCTCGATCTTGATGTCGGTCGCAGGGCCGCGGACACCGCCCATCGGCTGGTGCAGGAGGAAGCGCGTGTTGGGCAGGCAGTAGCGGCGCTCCTTCTGCCCGGCGAGGAAGATCAGCGCGCCCGCGCTCGCGACCCAGCCGGTGCCGATGACGCGCACCGGCGCCTCGGCGTCGACGAAGCGGATCATGTCGTGGATGGTGTCGCCGCTCTCGACGTGGCCGCCGGGCGAGTTGATGTAGACGTCGATCGGGTCCGCCGACGCGCCGGCCAGCGCCAGCAGGCGGCCGGTGACGTCGCGCGCCAGCTTGTCGTTGATGCCGCCGAAGATCAGGACCTTGCGCTGGTTGAACAGCCGCAGCTCCAGCTCGCTGATCGGCGAGTTCATCGTCTTGTCGGCCTCGGGCTCCTTCTTCTCCGGGCCCTGCGGCTCGGGGACGTCGGGGCTGTCGGGGTCCGGGGCGTCGGGGTCCTCGTCGTCGCCGCGGACGCGCAGGGCGGCGTGCTCGGCGTGCGTGGCCCAGCTCTGGGTGGGGTGGGACGTCATGGGGCTATCTCCGTCGACTGCTATGCAAAATGTGGCGTCGACCAGGGAAAGTCGAGGGTCGGGGGCGAAGGAAGCAAGGCCAGAGGCTCCGCCTCTGGACTCCGCCAAAGGCTCGCCTTTGGAAACCCCGACTCCAGGCCGGCGGCACCAGCCGTCGCGGCGTGCCGCCGGCCTCATGTGCGCCGGTCCAGGGGCGCCGCCCCTGGCGGGTCCAGGGCAGCGCCCTGGCCTTGCCTCGCCGCCGCGAGCGCCCCCGCGACGTGCCCGAGCAGGTCCTCGGCCAGCATCCCCTGCCCCGCCAGCGCGCCGGCGCGCCCGTGCAGCCAGACCGCGGCGCAGGCGGCCTCGAAGCGCGCCATCCCCTGCCCCAGCAGCGACGCCGCGAGCCCGGCCAGCACGTCGCCCGACCCGGCCGTCGCGAGCCACGGCGGCGCGCTGTCGTTGACCGCGACGCGGCCGTCCGGGCTGGCGACGATCGTGTCGCTGCCCTTGAGCAGGACCACGGCGCCGGTGAGCGCGGCGGCGGCGCGCACGGCGGCGACGCGGTCGGGGCCGGGGGCGCCGAACACGCGGGCGAACTCGCCGGCGTGGGGGGTGAGCAGGGCTGCGCCGCGCAGGCGCTCGGGGTGGCCGGCGCAGGCGGCGAGCGCGTCGGCGTCCACCACGACCTCGCGCCCGGCGGGGAGCAGCAGCGGCAGGGCGCGTGCGGCCTCGTCGTGGCC
This sequence comes from Janthinobacterium lividum, assembly GCA_050920955.1. Classification (GTDB taxonomy): domain Bacteria; phylum Pseudomonadota; class Alphaproteobacteria; order Acetobacterales; family Acetobacteraceae; genus CAXSEF01. Next base: position 23,737 of record JBPBQS010000159.1, read on the forward strand.
GAGGCCGGGGCCGCACACCCAGGCGTTGCGGCGGCGGTCGGCGAGCAGCTCCGGCAGCGCGGCCTCGCTGACGATCAGGCCGGGCGGGCCGGCGCGGTAGACGTCGGCGCTGCCGCTCGCGGCCAGGGTGACCAGGCCGGCGCCGCCGTGCCGCGCGGCGCCGGCGGCCAGGCGGGCGGCCCCGGTCATCGCGGCGCCGCCGAGCACGGTGACGTGGCCGCGGGTGTACTTGTGGTCCTCCGCGCCGAGGACGGGGACGCGCCACAGGCCGGGGGCGTTGCGCCAGGCGCGCGGGCCCTCGGCGAGCGCGGCCTCGAGGGCGGCGCCGGGCATGCCGATGTCGGCGACGTGCAGCGTGCCGCACAGGGCGCGGCCGGGCAGCAGCAGGTGGCCGGGCTTGGCGCGCACGAAGGTCACGGTGCGCCAGGCGGGCGCGACCCGGCCGCGCGGCTGCCCGGTCGCGCCGTCCAGGCCGCTCGGCACGTCGACGGCGAGCACGCGCCGGGCGGCGGCCAGGGTGTCGGACACGGCGGCGTCGAGGTCGCGCGACAGACCGGCGCCGAACACCGCGTCGATCACCAGCCCGGCGCGGCCCGACTCCGCGGGCGAGAACGGCACGACCGGGCCACGCCACCGGGCGGCTGCCTGCGCTGCGTCGCTGCCGGGCGCGGGCGGGGCGAGCACGGCGACGGCCACCGGCCAGCCGGCGCGGGCGAGGAGGCGCGCGGCCACGTACCCGTCGCCGCCGTTGCTGCCGGGGCCGCACAGCACCAGCGTCGGGCACGGGCGGGCGGCGGCCATCGCCACGCGGGCGACGGCGCGCCCGGCGGCCGCCATCAGCGCGGTGACGGGGGCGCCGTGCGCGGGGGCGAGGCGGTCGGCGCGGCCCATCTGCGCCGGCGTGGGCAGGGCGAGTGCGAAGGCGGGGTCGTTCATTTCGTCCTCGTGCGGCGCCCGTGGGCAGGGCAGCGTATCATGGCGGCGGCGCGCGGGCCCGGCGGGCGTGCGGCAGGGGGAGAGCTCCGATGGCGGTGGTGGTGGCGGTGGCCCAGCAGAAGGGCGGCGCCGGCAAGACGACGCTGGTGGCGAACCTGGCGGCGGCGTGGGCGGGAACGCGTCGCGTGGGGGTGATCGACATCGACCCGCAGCACTCGCTGGCGCGCTGGCACGCGCTGCGCGCCGCGCACGTGCCGAAGCGGCGCGACGCGCGGCCGCTGCCCGCGGTGCTGTGCTCGGACGCGGCGGGGTGGAAGCTCGCCAACGAGCTGGAGCGCATGGCGCGCGCGGCGGACGTCATCCTGGTGGACAGCGCGCCGCAGGTCGACGCCGACGCGCGGCGCGCGATCCGGGGGGCGGCGCTGGTGCTGGTGCCGGTGCAGCCGAGCCTGCCGGACTTGTGGGCGGCGGAGGGCACGATGGCGCTGGCGGCGGCCGAGAGGCGCCCGGCGCGGCTGGTGATGAACCGCGCGCCGCAGCGCTCGCGGCTGCGCACCACGGTCGAGGCGGAGGCGGCGCGTCGGGGATGGGCGCTGCTGCCGGCGGCGCTGGGCAGCCGCTCCGCCTATGCGCAGGCCTTCGCGCAGGGTATGGGCGTGAGCGAGACCAGCCCCGGCTCCGCAGCCTGCGTCGAGCTGCTGGCGCTGGTCGCCGCCATCGAGGAGATCCTGCCGTGACCCCTGCGAGCCCGTCCGTTCTCTGGGGCCTGGTGCTTGCCGTGCACCTCGTCTCGATGGCCGCCTGGGTGGGCGGGACGATCTACGCGCTGGTGGTGGTGCGCAAGGCGCTCGCCGTGCTCGACCCCGCGCCGCGCCTGCAGGTGCACCTGATCACGCTGCGCCGCTTCTTCCTGGTGCTGTGGCACGCGGTCGTGCTGTCGGTGCTGACGGGCTACGCGATGGTGCTGGGCGCGTACGGCGGGTTCGCGCACCTGCACTGGTCGATCAACGTGATGAACCTGCTGGGCCTGCTGATGACGGCGGTGTTCCTCTACCTGTTCTTCGGGCCGTACCGGAAGCTGCGCCGGGCGATCCGGCCGACGCCGGAGCTGCTGGGCCGGGTGCGGACGCTGTTCGCGGTCAACCTCGCGCTCGGGCTGGCGGTGGTCGTGGTCGCCTCGATCGGCGCGGGGCTGCCGGCGATCGGGCAGTAGCCGCCGGACCGCCGCGCCTTAACCCGGCGGAAACCGCGGCGGCGCATGGTGGGGGCCCGTCGATGCCCAGGCGAGTTCCCGCTCATGCCAGACCAGGTCTCCAGGATGGAAAACGGCACCGCCGGCGTTTCGGCGGAGGCCGGACGCGCCGCGGCGACGCACGCGCTCGCGGCGGCGGTGCTGGTCGAGATGCGCAGCCACGGCATCCTGCCGACGCCGCGCAACTACGATCTCTGGTTCACCTACCGCGCCGACATGAACCCCACGCTGACGGACCGGGTGAAGCTCGTCCTGGACGAGGGGCAGCCGCTAACGACCGCGCTGCTCGACACGCTGTACGACGAGTGCGTCTCCTCGGTGGAGCTGAACGTCGACGCGATCAGCACGCAGTCCGACGCCATCCAGGAGGCCGCGCAGACCCTGATCGACCAGGTCGCGACCAACCAGGCGGCGGTCGCGACCTACGGCGACACCCTCACGGACTGGGCGCAGCACCTGGGCGACCAGCCGACGCTGGCCGGGCTCGTCGACGCGATCGCCTCCATCACGACCGAGACCACGCGCGCCAGCGAGCGCAACCGGCTGCTGGAGCAGCAGCTCACGGCGTCGGCGAACCGGATCTCGAAGCTGCGCCAGTCCCTCGCCGCGGTCAGGCAGGAGGCCACCACGGACGCCCTGACCGGGCTCGCCAACCGGCGCGCCTTCGACGTCCGGATCAAGCGCTCCATGGCGCAGGTGCGCACCGAGCCGGGCACGCCGCTGTCGCTGCTGCTGATCGACGTCGACCACTTCAAGAAGTTCAACGACACGCACGGCCACCGCGTCGGCGACCTGGTGCTGCGCCTGGTCGCGCGCCTGATGGCCGACAACGTCAAGGGCCGCGACACGGTGGCGCGCTACGGCGGCGAGGAGTTCGCGATCCTGCTGGCCGGCGCCGACATCCGCGCGGCCTGCGTCGTGGCGCGCCAGCTCGGCGAGACGCTGAGCAGCAAGCGCCTGGTCATCAAGGGCTCCGCGCATCCCGTGGGCCAGGTCACCGTGTCGATCGGCGTCGCCCAGGCCCGGCCGGGCGAGCAGGTCGCCGCCCTCGTCGAGCGTGCCGACGCCGCGCTCTACGAGGCCAAGCGCACCGGCCGCAACCGCGTCTGCACCGAGCGCGCGGAGCCCGGCGCGGGGTCCACGGTCCTGGCGATGCTCGGCTAGGCACGGCGCCGCGTCACGCCGCGCAGAGCACCTCCCGCACCGCCGCGGTCAGCGCGTCGATCTCGCCGGCGTCCAGCGTGAAGGCCGGCGTGAGGTAGACGATGCGGCCGAACGGGCGCAGCCACACGCCCGCCGCGACGAAGCGCTGCCGCAGCGTGTCCAGGTCCGCGGTGCCGGCCTCGCCCGGCGCGTGCTCCAGCTCCACCACGCCGATCGCGCCCAGCACGCGCACGTCGCGCACGTTCCCGAGCGCCCGGCACGGCTCCAGCCCGCGCGACAGCGCCGCCGACAGCGACGCGACCTGCGCCAGCCGCGGCTCCTCGTCGAACAGCGCCAGGGAGGCGAGCGCCGCGGCGCACGCCAGCGGGTTCGCCATGTACGTCGGCCCGTGCATGAGCGCAGCACCCGCGTCGTCGGACCAGAACGCCGCGAACACCTCGGCCGAGGCCACCGTCGCGGCCAGCGGCAGCGTGCCCCCGGTTAGCGCCTTGGACAGCGTCACGATGTCAGGCGCCACCCCCGCCGCCTGGCAGGCGAACATCGCCCCGGTGCGGCCGAACCCCGTGAAGATCTCGTCGGCGATCAGCAGCACGCCGTGCCGGTCGGCGAGCCTGCGCACCCGTCGCAGCGTGTCGGCCGCGTGGAACACCATCCCGCCCGCGCCCTGCACCAGCGGCTCGACCAGGATCGCCGCGACCTCGTGCGCGTGGCGGCCGAGCAGCGCGTCGAGCGCCGCCTCCGACGCGTCGTCGCGCGGCAGCTCCGCCGTGATCTGCGCGGGCAGCACGCCGGCGAAGCGCGCGTGCATCCCCCCGTCCGGGTCGCAGACCGACATCGTGGCGAAGGTGTCGCCGTGGTAGCCGTCGCGGAACGACACGAACCGCGTGCGCCGCCGCCCCCGGTTCAGGCTCGCTTGCACCGCCATCTTCATCGCGACCTCGACGGCCACCGAGCCCGACTCGGTGAAGAACACGCGCTCCAGCCGCGGCGCGCCCTCCGACAGCATCCCGACCAGCCGCTCGGCGAGCGCCAGCGCCGGCTCGTGCACCAGGCCCGCGAACATCACGTGCGGCATGCGGTCGAGCTGCCGGCGCACGGCGTCGGCGATGCGCGGGTGGTTGTAGCCGTGGCACGCGGTCCACCACGACGCGATGCCGTCGAGCAGCACGCGGCCGTCGGCCAGCTCGATCCGCGCGCCCTCTGTGCGGACGACGCGGAGCGGGGCGGGCGCGGTCTTCATCTGCGTGTAGGGGAGCCAGAGGCAACCGCTCATCGGCAAGCAAGGTCGGGCTCTGCCCGAACCCGCAAAGGGTCCGAGGACCCTTTGATCCCATTACTTAAGTGAAGCCATCCAAGGGGCTTCCCTTGGCGGAGTTTGAGGCAGCGCCTCAACCTTGCTTCCTTCACCCGGCCGTCGGCGTCATGCCCAGCCGCGCGAGGAGCGCCGCGTCGCGGTCCTCCCCCGGGTTCGGCGTGGTGAGCAGGCGGTTGCCGCCGAAGATCGACGCGGCGCCGGCGAGGAAGCACAGGGCCTGGGTCTCGTCGCTCATGCCCTCGCGGCCGGCGGCGAGGCGGATGGTGGAGTGCGGCATCAGGACGCGGGCGGCGGCGATGACGCGCACGAAGCGGATCGGGTCGGTGGCGGGCTGGTCGCCGAGGGGCGTGCCCTCGACGCGGACGAGCATGTTGATGGGCACGCTCTCGGGGTGGCGCGGCAGGGTGGCGAGGGCGTGGAGGAGGCCGGCCTGGTCGTCCTCGTCCTCGCCCATGCCGACGATGCCGCCGCAGCAGACGTGGACGCCGGCGTCGCGGACGTGGCCCAGCGTGTCGAGGCGGTCCTGGTAGGTGCGCGTGGTGATGATGGCGCCGTAGTGCTCGGGCGAGGTGTCGAGGTTGTGGTTGTAGTAGTCCAGGCCCGCGCCCGCGAGGCGCCGCGCCTGGGGGGCGCTGAGCATGCCCAGCGTGGCGCAGCTCTCCAGGCCGAGGGCGCGCACGCCCTCGACCATCTCGCAGACCTCGTCGAGCTCGTGGTCCTTGGGCGAGCGCCAGGCGGCGCCCATGCAGAAGCGCGTGGCGCCGGCGTCGCGGGCGGCGCGGGCGGCGCCGAGCACCTCGGCGACGCGCAGCAGGCGGCTGGCGGGGATGGTGTGCTCGTGGCGCGCGCTCTGCGGGCAGTAGGCGCAGTCCTCGGGGCAGCCGCCGGTCTTGATGGACAGCAGGGTCGCGACCTGCACGCGGGTCGGGTCGAAGCGGGCGCGGTGGACGCTCTGCGCCTGGAACATCAGCTCGGGGAACGGCAGGGCGAGGAGTGCCTGGACCTCGGCGCGGGTCCAGTCGTGGCGGGGCGCCGGGGCATCGTGCAGGGTCGTCACGGACATGCGCGGGTCCTCCATCGGCGCCGGCGGCGCGTGGCGGCTGGTTTGGCCAGCCTGGAGGGCGCAGGCAAGGGGGCGCGTGCGGCGACGCGCCCCCGGACCGGCGCGGCGGTCAGCCGACGGTGATCTGCGAAGCGGACACCTGGGCGCCGTACAGGGTGATCCTGGTGCCGTCGCCGAAGTTCAGGATGGTGCCGAACGCGCCGGTGGCGGCGGTGGACAGGGCGGCGGCGGCCTGCGGCGGGGTGAAGCCGGACAGGGCGAGGGTGTCGCCGGCCTTGAAGCCGACGATGCCGGCCTGGGCCCCGAGGCCCTGGGTCACGACGTACGTGTCGGCGCCGGCGCCCGCGAACATCGTGGCGGTGCCGGCGCCGAGGACGACGCGCGTGGGGCCGCCGCCTTCCACGATCAGGGCGTTGCCGCCGGTGGAGAAGGTGTCGCTGCTGGCGGGCCCGCCGAAGGCCACGCCGCCCTGGGTCATGGCGAAGCTGTTGGTGCCGGTGCCGCCGACCATGGTGTCGCCGCCGCCGGCGCTGCCGGCGAAGCTGGTGGCCGAGGGGCCGCCGAACATCACCGCGCCCGAGCCCGCGCCGCCCGACAGGGTGGTGTTGCCGCTGCCGGCGACGAGGATGCTGCCCGTGGCCCCGCCGCCGGTCAGGGTGCTGGCGCCGCTGCCGCCGTAGAGGGTGTCGCTGCCGGTGCCGCCGCCCGCGACGTAGGCGCCGGCGCCCGCGACGAACACCAGGCTGCCGGCGCCGCCGTTGACCGTGGCGGCGGGGCCGGACGCGTAGACGATGTCCGTGCCGCCGCCGGCGTAGATGGTGTCGGTGCCGCGGCTGTTGACCACGTCGTTGCCGGCGGCGCTGGCGGCCACGGTGCTGGCGCCGCCGGCGGGGGTGACGAAGGTGGTGCCGGACGCCCCGGCGGTGGTGGCGACGCCGGCGGCCGTGGTGGTGCCGGCGGCGCTGGCGCCCGTGTCGCCGGGCGGCGCGATGCCGCCCGCGCCGGTCCCGGCCGTGCCGGTGCCGGTCGTGCCGGTGCCGGTCGTGCTCGTGCCGGTGCCGTTGTTGCCGGGGGGAGCGGCGACCCCCGCGCCCGTGCCGCTGGCGGGGACGGCGACGCCCGCGTAGGTGCCGACCGTGCCGGACCCGGAGGCGGCGTCGTTGGACACGCGGATCACCAGCGGGCCGTCGGGCGAGTTGGCGATGTCCAGCTCGGACAGGTTGGAGAAGGTCGCGACCGCGGTCGTGCCCTGGGTCGGGTCGAACACCTGGACCAGGGACTGCGCAGTGCCGAAGCGGATCACCGACGGGCCGTGGCCGGACGTGCTCGGCGCCTCCTCGTCGCCCCAGAGCAGGACGTCGGCGCTGCCGCCGGGGCCCGCGAACACCACGACGTTCTCGTCGTACTGCACGCCCTGCTCGTAGGGCGCCACGTCGAGCGACAGCGTGCCGCCCGCGGAGGACCCGCCCGCGCCGGACGAGATCAGCGCGCCCAGGTTCACGAACGCGGCGCCGGCGGCGGTCAGCGTCCCGCCGGCGACCAGCGCGGCCGGCGAGGACGCGGCGCCGGTCGCGGCGGCGAGGAAGGTGGGCGGGAGCACGTTGGCGTAGGTCGTCACCGCGGCCGTGCCGGTGCCAGACGTGCTGGCGAGCGAGGAGAAGCCGAAGCGGAACTGCGCGTCGAGCAGGCCGTCGAGCAGCGTCGCGGGCGCGCTGCCGCCCAGGTTCGTCACGACGTACTGCGGATTGGCCGTCGTGGCGCCGATGGTGGCGGCGTCCTGCGCGGCGCCCAGGGCGTCGGCGGGCGAGGACAGCGCCACGTCGCCCGGGTTGATGTTGAGGAACGTCGGGCCGGCCTGCGCCGTGGCGGTGGCGGCCACCGAGGTCGCGTAGTTGATCGTGGCGACGGCGCCGAGGCCGCTGCTCCCGGCGACGGCCTTGACGAGGTCGGCACTCGCCTGGTCGCCGGCGGCGTCCCCGGACAGCGCGCCGTAGGTGTAGCCGGGGTTGGCGACCAGGTCCGGCCCCTCGAGGAAGGCCACGGCGCCGGCGTGCCCCGCGTCGATCTGGCGGGCGGCGGCGATCAGGGCGGCGACGCTCTGGCCGGGCGCGAGCACCAGGTCGATGCGCACGCCCGCGGCAGCGAGGCTGGACAGCGTGCCGATCTGGGCCGCCGTGGTCGCCGTGGCGCGCACGCTGTTCAGGCCGAGCGCGGACAGCTCAGCGCGCAGGGTGGCCACGGAGTCGTCGGCGGACACGTTCAGGCCGACCTGCGGGTCGAAGGCCGCGGTCGACTGGATGCCATAGCTCTGGAAGGTGTCGCTCACGGTGGCTCCGTCTCGGGTGTGTCGGCCGCGGGCACGTCCTGCGCCTCGAAGCCGTCTGTCGGGATTGTCTCAAAATTAATACATGCATCGGCCGCGCAGGGATACATCATTCGTTAATTTTGTTGCACCGCACCACTGCGGCGCGAACATGGCAGGCAGCCCCCGCAATGCAAGGTTGCGCCCCGCGCCGCGATGGGCGACTGCACGCCGGCCCCGGACTCCCTCGTCCGCCGGCCCGCACGGAGCTCGCGATGCACTCGCTCGACGCCTTCGCCCTGGACAAGCTCGCGGGGCTGGAGCGCCGCCGGCTGCGCCGCATCCTGTCCGAGACCACGCGCGACGCCGCCGACCCGTCGGAGGCCGCGTGGGTCATGCGCGGCGGCCGGCGCCTGCTGTCGTTCTGCTGCAACGACTACCTCAACCTCGCGACCCACCCCGACGTGGTCGCCGCCGCCGTCGACGCGACGCTGCGCCACGGCACCGGCGCCGGCGCCTCGCGCCTGGTCAGCGGCAACCACGCCCTGTTCGCCGGCCTGGAGTCCCGCCTCGCCCGCCTCAAGGGCACCGAGGCCGCCTGCGTGTTCGGCTCCGGCTACCTGGCCAACGCCGGGATCGTGCCCGCGCTCGTCGGGCCGCGCGACCTGGTGCTCGTCGACGCGCTCGCCCACGCCTGCCTGTGGGCCGGGGCCCAGCTCGCCGGCGCGCGCGTGGAGACCTTCCGCCACAACGACGTCGCCCACCTCGCCGCACTCCTCGCCTCGGAGCGCGCCGCCCACCCCCGCGCGATGATCCTGACCGACGGTGTCTTCTCCATGGACGGCGACCTCGCCCCCCTGCCCGCCCTGGCCGCGCTGGCGGAGTCGCACGACGCCTGGCTGATGGTGGACGACGCGCACGGCCTGGGCGTCCTCGGCGCCGGCCGCGGCTCGGCGCACGCCTTCGAGCCCCCCGTCGCCGTGGCGCTGCAGATGGGCACGCTGTCCAAGGCCGCCGGCGGCTACGGCGGCTACCTCTGCGCGTCGCAGGCCGTGGTCGACCTGATCCGCACCCGCGCCCGCCCGTTCATCTACTCGACCGGCCTGCCCCCCGGCGTGGTCGCCGCAGCCTCGGCGGCGCTGGACGTGATCGCCGCCGACCCCGCCTATGCCGCGCGCCCCCTCGCCCTCGCCCGCCGCTTCACCCGCGCCACCGGCCTGGCGGACGCGCAGAGCCCGATCGTGCCCCTCGTCCTGGGCACGGCCGAGGCGGCGCTCGCCGGGTCGCGCGCGCTGGAGGCGCAGGGGTTCCTCGTCTCCGCGATCCGCCCGCCCACGGTGCCCGACGGCACGGCGCGCCTGCGCTTCACCTTCATGGCGCGCCACACCGAGGACGAGGTCGACCGGCTCGCGGAGGCGGTGCGGGGGCTGGCGGCATAGGCAAGCAAGGTTGAGGCGCTGCCTCAAACTCCGCCAAAGGCTCGCCTTTGGAAACGCCTGCTCGAGGCGCCTGGCAGGACCGGTCCGCGGGCCGGGAGACGGCACGCGACGTGGCGGAAGGCCCGGCACGGTCGAGGGTGGCCGCTCGCCCATGCGGCCGGTGTCCCGCGCCCCGGGTTCCGGGGACACCTGCTGGACTGGCCCGCGTCGCCGAACGTATGAGCGGCGACTTGATCCGCAAGGCTGGCTTCCGCTGCCTGAACGAAGAGGTGTCCGGATGAGGGTCGTCAGACGGCTTCTGGCTGCGTCCGCCCTGCTGCTCGTCGCGGCGGCGCCCGCTCCGCCAGGCCTGGACGGCTGGTCGGGGACATGGACGCTCGACCGCTCCCGGAGCACGCTCGTCGGCACGTCCTTCCGGATCACGCGCGTTCCGGCCGGATACCACTTCGACTTCGGCGCCACACGGTTCGACGTCGGCGACGACGGCGCGTTCTACCCGACCGTTCCCGGAAGGGCGACCAGCCTCCGGGCGATCAGCGACCACGAGTGGGCGCGCGTCCACCGGGTGAACGGCACGGACGTCGACCGCAGCAGCCTCCGGATCACGCCGGACCACAAGGCGCTCGTCATCGACACCGACGCGGTGATGCCGGACGGCCAGGTTCGGCATTCGCACGAGGTGGACGAAAGGGTCGGGCCCGGGCAGGGCCTCGCCGGCACCTGGCGCAGCACGGAACAGGGCGTCAACGTCGCCGAGACCCTCTCCCTGCAGCGGCTGCCGGACGGCAGGTGGCAGTGGGGAGCGCCGGCGGAAGGGAACTACTACGTGGTCGCCCCGGACGGCCCGCCCGCGGTCAACCAGGGGCCCCGGGCGGTGGGCAACGTCACCATGTCGCTCCGCACGGCGTCGCCGGTCGAGATGCGCTGGACGGTCATGATCGCCGGCAGGCCGTTCATGGAGGGGGTGGATACGCTCGGGCCGGACGGCCGCCTGGTCGAGACGAGCTGGACGGACCAGTTCCCCGACGAGCGACAGCGGGCAGCCTACGCCAGGGTGCGGCCGCCTTCCCGGTAGCCACGCCCATGCCCACCCTGTTCGTGACCGCGACCGGCACCGACGTCGGCAAGTCCTACGTCTCCGCCGGCCTGCTCCGCGCCGCCCTGGCGCGCGGCGCCCCCGTGTCCGCGCTCAAGCCGGTCGCCAGCGGCCACGACCCCGCGCGCCTCGGCGACACCGACGCCGCCGTGCTGCTCCGCGCCCTCGGCCGCCCGGTGACGGCCGAGTCGGTCGCCGCGTGCTCGCCGTTCCGCTTCGCCGCCCCCCTGTCGCCCGACATGGCGGCGCGGCGCGAGGGCCGCTCGATCTCGCTGGAGGCCGTGCTGGGCGTGTGCCGGGCGGCCGAGGGGCCGGGGGCGCTGCTGGTCGAGGGCGTGGGCGGCGTGATGGTGCCGCTGGACGGGCGGCGCGGCGTGCTGGACTGGGTGGCGGGGCTCGGCTGCCCGGCGGTAGTGGTGGCGGGGAGCTACCTCGGCACGATCAGCCACAGCCTGACCGCCCTGGCGGTGCTGCGCGCGCGCGGCGTGCCGGTCCTGGCGCTGCTCGTCAGCGAGACCGAGGACAGCAGCGTGGGCCTCGGCGAGACGGTCGCGGCGCTGGCGGAGCAGGCGGCGCCGTGCCCCGTCCTGGCGGTGCCGCGCGGCGGCGGCGAGGCGGCGTTCGCGCAGGTCGCGGGGGCATGGCTCGGGTAGCAAGCATGGGCTCTGCCCAAACCCGCCAGGGGCGAGCCGCCCCTGGACCGGCCTCCTTAAGTGAAGCCAGTCCAGGGCGGCTCGCCCTGGCGGAGTTTGAGGCAGAGCCTCAACCTTGCTTGCTTGTCACCCCCCGAGGTCGAGCGTCGCCCGCATCACCTCCACGTCGTCCGGGTCCCGCGCGAGGGTGAACCCGAGCCTGCGCGCGAAGGCGAGCATGGGCGCGTTCTCCCCCAGGATCAGCCCGCCGACGCGCGCCACGCCCTGCCCCTCGGCCCACTCGAGCAGGCAGCGCATCAGGGCGGTGGCGACGCCCTGCCCTTTCGCGGCGGGCTCGACGAGCACGGCGAACTCCGCCTCGGTGGCGCGCTCGCCGGGGCCGGGGCGGAGCAGGCGGCTGACGCCCACCGTGTCGGCCCCGCGTGTCGCGACGAAGGCCATCTCGCGGACGTAGTCGACCTGGGTGAGGCGCACGGTCTGCTCGGCGGAGAGCTGGGCGCGGCCGCCGAAGAAGCGGTAGCGGATGTCCTCGGGCGCCAGGCGGTGGAACAGCGCGTCGTGGGCCTGCGCGTCCTCGGGGCGGATCGGGCGCAGCAGGAAGGCCTCGCCGGAGGGGGCGGCGTAGGCGCGGGCCAGGTGGTCCGGATAGGGCGCGATGGCGAGGTCGGCGGCGGCGGGCGCCGGCGGCGGGCGCAGGCGGACCGCGGCGGCGACGGCGACGACCCCGGCGGGGGTGGCGAGCAGCGGGTCGAGCGACAGCGTGGCGAGCGCGGGCAGGTCGACGACCATCTGGCTGACGCGCACCAGAGTCTCGGCGACGGCGCCGGGGCTCGCCGCGGCGGTGTCGGCGTCGGTGGCGAGCAGGCGGCCGACGTCGGTGCGCCCGACCAGCGCGTGGGCGAGCACGAGGTTGAGCGGCGGCAGCTCGTGCGCCTGGTCGTGCACCACGCGGGCGGCGCCAGCGCCGGGCCCGAAGGCGATGGCGGGGCCGAACACCGGGTCGTCGGCGACGTGCACCGACAGCGCGCGCGCCGGCGGCGGGCGGTGGCGCACCAGCACGCCCTCCGCGGACCCGCCGGCGAGCAGCAGCCGGGCCGCAGCACCCGCGCCGGCCGCGTCGTCGGCGTCGAGGCAGGCCTCGCCCCGCGCGTCGCGCCGCTCCAGGCTGACGGGGAGCCCGACGGCAAGGGCGGCGGCGGCGGCCTCGCCGGGGTCGCGGGCGATGCGCCAGGCGGGCACGGCGATGCCGTAGGCGGCCAGCAGCGCGAGCGACTCCTCCGGCCGCAGCACGTCGCGCCCCGCGCGGGCGGCACGGTCCAGCAGGGCGCGGGCGCCGGCGCGGTCGGGGTGGAGGTCGGCGAGCGTGCCGGGCGGCAGCTCGCGCGCGGCGGCGGCGGCGTGGCGCTGCTGCACCAGGTGCAGGAAGCCGCGCACCGCCTGCTCGGGCGAGGCGAACACCGGCAGCCCGGCGTCGGCGAGCGTGGCGCGCAGGCCGGCGCCGGTGCTCTCGCCGAGCACGCAGGCCAGCAGCGGCACGCGCGTGGCAGCCGCGCAGGCCGCCAGCGCCGCGACGCCGGCCTCGTCGGCGACCCCGGTGGGCGCGAGCACGGCGAGCACGCCGCCCAGCCCGGGCTCGGCGGACACCATGGCGCAGGCGTCGGCGAGCCGCGTCGGCGCGTCGGCCGCAAGCTGGAGCACGCCGCGCTCGATCGTGACCGGCAGGCTGGCGCGCAGCGCGGCGGCGGCGGGCTCGCCCAGCCGGTGCAACGCGATGCCCGAGCCGAGCGCCGCGTCCGCGGTCAGCCGCCCGAGGCTGATCGAGCCGGTCACGATCGCCAGCGTGTCGTGGCGCGCGGGCCGTGCGCGCGTCAGGGTCTCGGCGGCGGCGAGCAGGTCCTCGTAGCGCCGCACGCACAGGATGCCCGCGCGCCGCAGGGCGGCCTCGAACACCGCCTCCGCCGCGCCGTCCTCGTCGAGCAGCCGCCCGCCCGGCCGGATCGCCACGACCGGGCGCAGGCGCGAGGCGGCGCGGGCGGCGGAGATGAAGCCGCGCCGGTCGTGCAGCCTGCGCATGTCGAGCAGGATCGCGCCGGTGCCGGGGTCGCGCGACAGCCAGTCCAGCGTGACCGCGAAGCCCAGCCCCAGCCCCGCGTTGTTGCCGACGCCGACGATGTGGCTGAACCCCACGCCGTTCGGCCCCGACCAGTCGAGCACGGCGCGGCACAGCGACGCGGACTGCGACACGAGCGCGACGCGCCCCGCGCGCGGCGGCAGGTGCGCGAGCGAGGCGTTCAGCCCGATCGCCGGCACGCACAGCCCGAACGAGTTCGGCCCCATCGCGCGCACCCCCGCCGCGAGCCCGGCCTCGCGCAGCGCCGCGTGCCCCCCGGGCATGGCCGAGGTGACGAGCGCGAGCGTCGTGCCGCGCCGCCCCAGCGCCGCGAGCGCCGGCGCCACCTCCGCCGCCGGCGTGGCCACGAGCGCGAGGTCGGCGGCCTCCGGGAGCCCCGCCACCGCCTCGGGCGTGTCCGCGCGCAGCACCCGGCCGCGGAAGCCCGCGAGGTTGGCGGCCAGGCGCGCGCCGTCCGCGGTCGCGGCGCCGAGCAGCACGACGCTGCGCGGGCGGAACAGCCGCTCGGCGCGCAGCGGGCCGGGGTCGGGGCGGTCGCTCGGCTGGGTCATGGCGGTCCTGCTGGCCGGGGCCTGGGGCCGCGGACCGGCCGGGGGCGGCGGGCGGCGGCGTGTCGCGGGCGAGCCTAGCACCGGGCCGGCGGCAAGGCGTGCGACCCCTGCCCCGCCGGCGCGTTGCAGGGCTGCGCGCGCCGCGTCGGCGTGCGGGCGGACGCGGAAGGGACGGCGGCCATGATCGCGGATGATCCACGCTGGGACGCGGAGCTGCTCGGCCTGATGCGGGCCCGGCCGGAGGAGGCGCCCGCGCCCTCGCTCGACGCGCAGCGCCGCGCGGCCGACGCGGCGGGGGCGTCGGAGAACGCGGGCGGCCCGGCGATGGCCGAGACGCGCGACCGCTGGGTCCTGGCGCGCGGCCGGCGCGTGCTCGTGCGGGTGCACCGGCCGCGCCTGGACGCGGCGCTGCCGGCGCTGGTGTTCCTGCACGGCGGCGGCTGGGTGTTCGGCTCGCTCGACACGCACGACCGGCTGATGCGCGAGCTGGCCGCGCGGGGCGACGTCGCGGTGGTGGCCGTGGACTACGCGCTCTCCCCCGAGGCCCCGTTCCCGCGCGCCGCCGAGGAGTGCGCTGGCGTGCTCGCCCGTGTCGCGGCCGAGGCGGCGGGCTGGGGCCTGGACCCGGCCCGCCTGGTGCTGGGCGGGGACTCCGCAGGCGGCAACCTGGCGTTCGCGACCGCCCTGCTGCTGCGCGACGGCGCCGCGGACCCGGAGGTGGCGGCGGCGTGGCGGGCGCTGCGCGGCGTGCTGGCGATCTACCCGGTGTGCGACGCGGCCATGGCGGACGCCTCCTACGCGGAGTTCGCGACCGGCTATGGCTGCGACGCGACGGACATGGCCTGGTTCTGGGCGCGCTACGTCCCCGACGCGGCCGCGCGCGGCTCGCCGCTGGCCTCCGTGGTGCGCGCGCCGCTCGCCGGCCTGCCGCCGGTGCTGATCCAGGCCGCCGAGCTCGACGTGCTGCGCGGCGAGGGCGAGGCCATGGCCGCACGCCTGGGCGAGGCCGGCGTGGACGTGCGCCACGAAGTTTCCGCCGGCGCGCCGCACGGCTTCCTCGCGCACATGGCCGGCGCGGCGCGGGCGCGCGAGGCCCTGTCGCTGGCCGGGGAGTGGCTGCGCGCGCGATGCCGCTGAGCGACGACGCGCCGCTCGTGGACGTGTCGCTCGCCGACGGCGCAAGCCGGCGCGACATCCTCGGCGAGGGCTGGTGCGAGGGCGAGCGCGACGGCACCTGGACCGGCGACTCCGAGGCCCGGCTGCACCTGCCCCTGCCACCCGGCGCGGAGGCCTGCGTGCTGCGCCTCCACGCCGCCCCCTACCGCGTCGCGCACAAGCTCGGCGCGCAGCGCGTGCTGGTGCTGGCCGACGGCCGCCTGCTCGGCCGCCTGCGCCTCGACGCGCCGGGCGAGGCCTCGCTCGCGATCCCGGCGGAAGCAGTGCGCGGCCGGCGCGTGCTGTCGCTGACGCTGCTGCTGCCCGACGCGCGCCGCCCGTCCGAGCTGGGCGACAGCGACGACCGCCGCCTGCTCGCCCTCTTCGTCGCCCGCGTGGCGCTCCTGCTCCCCGGGCCCGACGCGCCCTCCCCGTCCGCCGACGCCCCCCCGCCCGCTGACCGCGCGCTGCTGGAGGGCTTCGAGTCGCTGGGCTGGAACGAGGAGTTCGGCTTCGTGCAGCGCCGCGTCCTGGCGGAGCCCGCGGGCCTGCTGCGCTGGTCGTCCTGGCCGCTCGGCGCCGCCGTGCTGGCCGAGGCGCTCGACGCCGCGCTGTTCGGCGTGGGCGACCCGGCCCAGCTCGCGGTCGACGGCGAGGCCGACTCCTGGGTCGCCACCGACCGCCGCTGGGGCCTGCGCACCGACACGCAGGTCGCGGTCCACGCGATGCCGGCCGACGTCCTGCGCGCCCGCGAGTCGGCGGCGCGCGGGATGCTGCGCGCGCGGCTGCTGTCCACGTTGCGCGAGGGCCGCCGCGTCCTGGTGCACCTGGAGCGCGACCCCGCCGAGCGCGGCGCTGCGGACGCGCTGGCGGCCGCGGTGGCGGCGTGGGGCGGGTGCCCGCTGCTGTGGGTCTCGCGGGGGCCGGAGGTCGCGGTGCGTCGGCGCGGCGGGCTGCTGGAGGCGACGCTGCCGCGGCTGGCGCCCCCGGGGAACCTGGCGCGGGTCGCGGAGGAGGACTGGCTGGCGGTGTGCCGGGAGGCGTGGCGGCTGGCGGGAGGCAGGCAGGCATGAGGCTCCGCCTCAAACTCCGCCAAGGGAAGCCCCTTGGATGGCTTCCCTAAGCAAGGCCAGTCCAGGGCGGCTCGCCCTGGCGGGTTTGGGCGTAGCTGGCCAAAGGTTCCGACGACCCCCTTGGGTCGTTGGAAGGCCAGCGGAGGGAGAGCCCATGCTTGCTACCCTTCGCGCTTCGCCTCCCGCGGCGCCCCTCCCCGCTCTAGCGTCAGCGCGGTGGCCACGAGTGCCACGTGCGAGAACGCCTGCGGGAAGTTGCCCACGAGCCGCCCGGCCTTGGGGTCGTACTCCTCGCTGAGCAGCCCGACGTCGTTGCGCAGGGCGAGCAGGCGCTCGAACAGGGCGACCGCGTCGTCGCGCCGCCCGTCCAGCGCGTAGGAGTCGGCGAGCCAGAAGGTGCAGGCGAGGAACGCGCCCTCGCCCGGCGCCAGGCCGTCGACGCTGCTCTCCGTGCGGTAGCGCAGCACGAAGCCGTCGACGAGCAGGTCCTTCTCGACGGCGGCGATGGTGGCGACGACGCGCGGGTCCTCCCACGGCAGGAAGCCGACCTGGGGGATCAGCAGCAGGCTGGCGTCGAGGTCCTTCGAGCCGTAGCTCTGCGTGAAGCAGCCGCGCTCGGCGTCGACGCCGTTCTCGCAGATCTCGGCGTGGACCCGGTCGCGCAGCGCCTTCCAGTGGTCGACGGGGCCGGCGAGGCGGTGGCGCGTGGCGGTGCGTATGGCGCGGTCGAAGGCGACCCAGACCATGACCTTGGACAGGGTGAAGTGCTTGGAGCCGCCGCGCACCTCCCACATGCCCTCGTCGGGGAGCTGCCAGATGCTCTCCAGGTGCTCGAGGATGGCGCGCTGCAGGCCCCAGCCGCTGCGTGGCTGGCTCAGGCCGCCCTCCAGCGCCTGGTGCAGCGCGTCCATCACCTCGCCGTAGACGTCGAGCTGGAGCTGGCCGGACGCGGCGTTGCCGACGCGCACCGGCGAGGCGCCCTGGTAGCCGGGCAGCCAGGCGACCTCCCACTCGTCGAGCCTGCGCTCGCCGGCCAGGCCGTACATGATCTGGATCTGGGCGGCGTTGCCGGCGATGGCGCGGTGCAGCCAGTCGCGCCAGGCCTGGGCCTCGTCGAAGTAGCCGGCCTGCATGAAGGCGAACAGCGTCAGCGTGGCGTCGCGCAGCCAGCAGTAGCGGTAGTCCCAGTTGCGGCCGCCGCCGAGCTGCTCCGGCAGGCTCGTGGTGGCTGCGGCCGCGATGCCGCCGGTGACGCTGTAGGTCAGCGCCTTGAGCGTGAGCAGCGAGCGCAGCACCGCCTCGTGGTACGGCCCGGCGTAGGTGCAGCGCGCCGACCACGCGCGCCAGAACGAATCCGTCGCGGCCAGCGCCGCCTGCGGGTCGATCGCCTCGGGGAGCGGCAGGTGCGAGGGCACGTGCTGCAGCACGAAGGGCACGCACTGGCCGGTACGGACGTGGAAGTTCGCGGCCGTGACCATGTCCTCGCCGCGCAGCTTCACCGCGGTGCGCAGGACCACCATCTCCGGCCCGGCGATCGCCTGGACGCCGGCGCCCCCGGGCAGGCGCGTGACCCAGGGCACGGAGGTCCCGTAGTCGAAGCGCAGGCCGAGCCGCATCTGCATGTCGACGTGCCCGGTGCGGCCCTCGACGACGCGCACGATCGCCGAACCCGTCCCGCCCATGGGCATGAAGTCGGTGACGGCGACGCTGCCGGTGGCGGTGGTGAACACGGTCTCCAGCACCATGCTGCCGGCCCGGTAGGCGCGCGTGGCCGTGGCGGCCTGGTCGACGGGGGCGAGCAGCCAGCGGCCGTTGTCGGTGGTGCCGAGCAGCGCCGCGAAGCACGCGCCGCTGTCGAAGCGCGGCCAGCACAGCCAGTCGATGGAGCCGTTGCGCCCGACCAGCGCCGCGGTCGTGGTGTCGCCGATCAGCGCGTAGTCCTCGATCGGCAGCGCCTGGGCGGGCGCGGGCCTCGCGGGCGGCGCGCCATCCTGGGCCGGACCCGCGGGATGCGCGTCCGGCGGCGTCTGGGCAGCCTGGGTCATGCGGGTCGGCTCCGGAAAGGTGGCGTGCTGATAGCAGATCGCGGCCGGGCCAGGGCAGGCCCGCGCGCCGAATCCGGCCCGCGCCTGCCCCGGCCGGGGGCGAAGCCGGCGCCGTGCGGGGCGTGCCGGCAGCCCGGCCTTGACATCGGGGCCGCGCGGCCCTCTTTACGGCGCCTGCGCGCGTTCCGGTTTTCGGGCGTGCCGGTGCCGGGTTCGCCCGGGGCCGGCCTGCTGCTCCGGGATGCGGGGCGGCCGCAGGGGTGTAGCTCAATTGGCTAGAGCGCCGGTCTCCAAAACCGGAGGCTGGGGGTTCGAGACCCTCCACCCCTGCCAGCCGGCCCGCCGTGCGCGGGCGCGGCCATCCAGCGGGGTATGCATACTGTGGCGACAAGTCCGGCGAAGTTCGTGCGCGAGGTCCGCGCCGAGGTGGGCAAGGTCACCTGGCCGTCGCGCAAGGAAACGATGGTGACGACCGGCCTGGTGCTGGGGATGGCGGGGCTTGCGGCCGCGTTCTTCTTCATCATCGACCAGGTGATCGGGCTTGGCGTCCGCCAGCTCTTCCATGGCGGCTTCTGAGGAGTCTGGCCGATGACCAAGCGCTGGTACGTGGTCCATGTCTATTCCGGCTTCGAGAAGAAGATCGCCCAGCAGATCAAGGAGCAGGCCGCCCAGAAGGGCTTGGCCGACCTGATCGACGAGGTGCTCGTCCCCGCCGAGGAGGTGGTCGAGCTGCGCCGCGGCCAGAAGGTCAACGCGGAGCGCAAGTTCTTCCCCGGCTACGTGCTGGCGAAGATGGAGATGACCGACGACACCTGGCATCTCGTCAAGGACACGCCCAAGGTCACCGGCTTCCTCGGCACCAAGACGCGCCCCAGCCCGATCTCCGAGGCAGAGGCCGACCGCATCCTCAAGCAGAGCGCCGAGGGCGTTGAGAACCGCCGCCCCGCGATCCTGTTCGAGATCGGCGAGCAGGTGCGCGTGGCCGACGGCCCGTTCACCAGCTTCAACGGCACCGTCGAGGAGATCGACGAGGAGAAGGGCCGCGTGAAGGTCAGCGTCTCGATCTTCGGCCGCTCCACCCCGGTGGAACTCGAGTACAGCCAGGTCGAGAAGGCCTGAGCACGACGCCGGGCCCCCGCGCGGGGCCCGGCGCGACGCGCTACTTCTTCGCGGGCTTGTCGTCCGCGTCCTTGCCGGCCTTCGCCTCGTGCGCCGCCTTGGCGGCCCCGTGCAGCTCGCCGTCCTTCGACGCGCCCGTCTTCGTGTCGGACTTCGCGTCGGACTTCGTGTCGCCCTCGCCGGTGTCGGCGGACTCGGCCGCGGACGTCAGCGCCTCGCCGAGCGCCTTGATCTTTTCGGCGTTCTTGCTGTCCGTCTTGGAGGCGATCGCGACCGTCTCCTTGCCGAGCTTCAGCACGAGCTTCCTGACCTGCTCGGCGTGGATCGGGTCGGCGTGCAGGTGCTTCTTGAGGTTCTCGAGGTCCTTGACGATCGCCTTCGCCGCCGGCGAGTCGATCTTCTCCAGCGTGGCTTCCCAGCCCTCGATGTTCTTCGTGGCGGCGGCGATGGTGAAGCCCTTCAGGCCGTCCTTGATGTGCTTGATGGTGGCGTCGAACTGCGGCATGCGGCGTTTCCCTGCGGCGAGCCTGCCGCGTTGATCGCGGCGGCGTGCTCCCCACAGCGCCCCACCCCGGCCCAGGTTGCCAGAATGTTCGCCCAGCCCCGCGCCGGTGTGGCACATCCGCCGCAGCCCGCGCGGCGCGGCCTTGCGCTTCGCACCGCCGCACCAAACGACCCGGATCGTCGCGCGGGCGGAACGGGCGGCCCGCGATCCGGGGCCGCCGATCCGGCGTCCTAGTGGGCGCTGGCCGCCCCGGCGCCGCCGCCGTTGCCGCCCTTGGCGCCGTTGAGCGGGGAACCCGACGAGGTGCCGCCGCCCGCCGGCGTCCCGGCGCCCGAGGTCGTGGCCGCCGCCGTGCCGACCGCGGAGTTCCCGCCGGCCGGGGCGCCGCTGACGCTGGTGCCGTTCCCCGTGGGCGTGCCGCCCTGCGCGCACCCCGCAACCGCGAGGCCCGCGAGAAAGACCGCCATCGATCCGATCATGCGCATCGTGCACTCCGTTGTTCGAGAGGAAGCAGGTTCCGGCGGGACGTGATCAGGCCGCCCCTGCCCCGCCGGCGGCAGGGACTCCCGACCCATGACCCGGGACGGCGCGGCACGTCGTTACGGTCCCTGGACGAACCGGCACGGCGCGTCAACGCCCGCGCCGATGACACCGGGCAGGGACGGCGTCGCCGATGCCGGACCGTGCGCCGCGGGATCGCGCCGGCCGTCTCCCCGCCGCAGGATGCGGGCCGGAGCCGCCCTAGCGCCGCCCGATCCCGGTGTACTCGAAGCCCGCCTCGCGCAGCGCCTGCGGGTCGAACACGTTGCGCAGGTCGACCACCACGCGCCCCGCCATGGCGCCTGCCAGCGCCGCGGGGGCGAGAGCACGGAACTCGCCCCACTCCGTGACCACGACCAGCGCGTCGGCCCCCTGCGCCGCATCCAGGGCCCCCGTGCAGTAGGCGACCTCGGGCGGCAGCATGGCGCGCGCCGCCTCCATGCCGACGGGGTCGAACACCCGCACCTTTGCCCCGGCCTCGACCAGCCGCCCCACGATCGGCAGCGACGGCGCGTCGCGCATGTCGTCCGTCTCCGGCTTGAACGTCAGCCCCAGCACCGCGATCGTCCTGCCGTGCACCGAGCCGCCGCACGCCTTGACCACGCGCGCCGCCATCGAGGACTTGCGCGCGTCGTTCACGCCCACGGTGGCCTCGACCAGGCGCGACGGCGCCCCGTGGTCCTGGGCGATGCGCATCAGGGCCAGCGTGTCCTTGGGGAAGCACGAGCCGCCATAGCCCGGCCCGGGGTGGAGGAACTTGCGGCCGATGCGCCCGTCCAGGCCGATGCCGCGGCTGACGTCGTGCACGTCGGCGCCGACCTTCTCGCACAGGTCGGCCATCTCGTTGATGAAGGTGATCTTCATCGCGAGGAACGAGTTGGCCGCGTACTTGACCAGCTCCGCCGTCTCCAGCCCGGTGAACAGGATCGGCGTCTCGATCAGGTACAGCGGGCGGTACAGCCGGCGCATGACCTCGCGCGCGCGCTCGGTCTCGGCGCCGATCACGACGCGGTCGGGCCGCTGGAAGTCGCCGATCGCCGAGCCCTCGCGCAGGAACTCGGGGTTCGACGCGACGTCGAACTCGAGCGCGGGGTTGGCGTCGCGCACGATCTGCTCGACGCGCCGGCCGGTGCCGACGGGCACGGTGCTCTTGGTGGCGATGACGACGTAGCCGGTGGCGGCGCGCGCGACCTGCTCGACGGCGGCGTAGACGTAGGAGGTGTCGGCGTGGCCGTCGCCGCGGCGCGAGGGCGTGCCGACCGCGATGAACACGACCTCGGCGCCGGCGATGCCCTCGGCGATGCCGCCGGTGAAGCCCAGGCGCCCTGCGGCCACGTTGTCGGCGACGAGCTTGTCCAGCCCCGGCTCGTAGATCGGGATGCGCCCGTTCTGCAGCGCGTCGAGCCGGCCGGGATCGGCCTCCACCACCGTGACGGCGATGCCGAGGTTGGCGAAGCACGCCCCCGACACCAGCCCGACGTAGCCGCCGCCGATCACCGCAATGCGCAACAGCCGTCTCCTTGCAACCCTCGCGAGCAGGAAGCACACCCGGCCCGCCGAATCCAGCGCGACGCCCCCCTTGCCCCGCTTCCGGAATGGTTTCCAAAGGGCGAGCCCTTTGGCCGGTCCAGGGCGGCGCCCTGGCCTTGCCTTGGCCTCAGAACCGCCGCCTCAGAACCGGCGCCTCAGCCCGGGCGCGTCAGGACCGGCTGTCGGGCGAGACGACCATGCAGCTGCCGTGGCCGTGGCCGAGCTTCTCGCAGGCATGCACGGCGCCTTCGCGCGAGAGCCCGGTGACGCGGGCGCGGTACAGCGTGGCGCCTGGGCCGTGCACGCCGGCGACCGCCTGGTGAGCCTGGCCGAGCTTTGCCGCGGCGCGTGCCTGGCCGGCGGCGGCGCTGGCCTGGGTCTGGTTGCCGTAGGCGCCGACCTGGATCGCCCAGTTGCCGGCGCCCCCGGCCTGGTGCGGCACGGCCTCGGCCATGGCCGGCGTGAACAGATGGGCGCCGCCGTGGCGGGCCGCGAACGCCGCGGTCTGGAAGCTCGGCGCGGGGGCGAGGGCGCCGTGGCCGCGGGTGGAGGCGACCTGCGCGGGCCGCGCGGCGAAGCCGGACCAGGCGGGCGGCTCGGGCATGCGGTCGCGCGCGGAGAGCCGCTCGGCCTGGCGCTCGCTGCGCGCGGCGTACTGGTGCGGGGCGCGCGGCTCGGCGCGGGCGACGGCCACGGGGCGGGGCGCGCGGACGGGCGGCGGGGCCGCGTCCTCCTCGCCGGCGTCGGCGACCTCGGTGGCCTCCTCGGGCGCGGCGGTGGGCACGTGGTTCATCGCCAGCATGTCGGCCTGGCTGCGGTTGTTCGGGCTGGCGTCGCGGATGTAGGGCGCGATCATCGCGACATAGCGGCGCGTCTCGGCCGGCAGGTGGCGGCCGCGCGTGAGGTAGGCGTCGAGGTTACCGGGGCCCGCGTTGTAGGCCGCGAGGAAGCCGGGCGAGCCGTACACGTCGTACATCTGCCGGATGTAGGCGGTGCCGGCGAGGATGGAGTTGTGCGGATCGTAGGGGTCGTTGCCGATGCCCTCGAACTGGCCGCGCATCTCGTCGAAGGTGGCCGGCATCACCTGCATCAGGCCCATGGCGCCGACGGGCGAGGTGACCAGGGAGTCGTTGTGGTAGAGGCGCCCGCCCGACTCGACGCGCATCACCTCGCGGATCCAGCGGTCCGGCACGTCGAAGCGCGCGGCGGCCTCGGTGATGTAGGGCCCCCAGGGGTCCTCGGCCGGACCGGGCGGCGAGTAGTCGGTGCGGGCGTGCGCCTCGTACTGCGCGGCCTCCTGGGTCTCGGAGAGCTGCACGGGCGCGTGGCTGGCGCAGGCGGACAGCAGCGCCAGCGTGCCGGCCGCGCCCAGGAGGCGCAGGCGGGCCAGGGCAGGCGGGCGGGCCACGACAAGCGCCTGGGGCGGGAGCGCGGACGGATGGGGAGCCTGGGCGGGAAGGGGGCTGGGCATCCGGCGAAAGCCTCCATCGTGGCGGGACTGCGCGGCCGCGCGAGGATGGCCCGCAGCCCGCGCTGGGGATGCGGCCGGTGCGGCAGCCCGGGCGGCCGCCGCTCACGTGGCCCGTCAGGAACTCTGTCTAACCCCTTACAGGCGGCCGATGATCGAGGCAACCGGAAGCTGTGGGACACGCGACGGGACGGCCACACCGTGCCGGGAGCGACACGATCGCGCAAGGGGCAGGCCGGCGCGCCTGCCAGGACTGCAAGGGGCGGGCCGGCGTGCCCGCCAGGGGCGTGCGGGGGGCCGGCGTTGCCTGCCCCGGCGCGAAGGAGTATCCGCGACCCGCCATGAGCATCGCCCTCGATCATCCGGCCCCGTCCCTGGTGGGTTCCCACCTGGACCTGGAGGCCGTCTCCACCCGCCGCGCCCGCGACCGCCTCGCGGTGCGCGACGTCGCCGACGGGATGCGCCTGTGGCGACTCGCGGTGACGCTGGGCTGGCTCGACATCAAGCTGCGCTACCGCGGCTCGGTGCTGGGCCCGTTCTGGCTGACGCTCTCGACGGCCGTGATGGTGGGCGCGCTGGGCGCGGTCTACAGCACGCTGTTCGGCATGAACCTGCGCGAGTTCCTGCCGTTCATCGCCGTCTCGCTCGTGATGTGGAACGCGGTCGGCACGCTGATCGGCGATGCCTGCGCCGCCTTCACCCAGGCGGAGGGCACCATCCGATCGGTGCGCATGCCGTTCTTCCTGCACGCCATCCGCGTCGTGGTGCGCAATGCCCTAATCCTTGCGCACAACGTCGTGGTGTTCGTCGTCGTGTTCGCGGTCTACGGGGTGCTGCCCGGCGCCGAGGCACTCATGGCGCTGCCGGGCCTCCTGCTGTGGGTCGTCGACGCCTTCGCGACCTGCCTGCTGCTGGGCACGCTGTGCGCGCGCTTCCGCGACATCCCGCCGATCGTGGGCTCGATCGTGCAGATCGCCTTCTACATCACCCCCGTCATGTGGAAGCCCGAGCAGCTCGGCACGCGCGGCTGGTGGCTGCCGCTCAACCCGTTCGACGGCCTCCTCGAGGTCGTCCGCGCGCCGCTGCTCTCGCAGCCGATCTCCCCGCTCGCGTGGGGCACGGCGCTCGGCTTCAGCGTCGTGCTGTGGGCGATGGCATGGGTCGTGTTCGCCCGCGTGCGCTCGCGGCTGGCGTTCTGGGTGTGAGGGCGGTGGGAAGAAAGCAAGGCCAGAGGCTCTGCCTCTGGACTCCGCGCAAGGCTCGCCTTGAGAATCCAATACTTAAGTCATGGGATCAAAGGGTCCTCGGACCCTTTGCGGGTTTGGGCAGAGCCCATGCTTGCTTGCCTGCCTTCAGGGCCGCGCCATGAGCGCCGTCATCATCGACAACCTGTCGGTCGACTTCCCGATCTACCACGGCAGCTCGCGCTCGCTGAAGAAGACGGTGCTCGCCGCAGCCTCCGGCCGCCTCGGCGAGGACCGGCAGAAGCGCGTGGTGGTGCAGGCGCTGCGCGACGTGTCGCTGCGTCTCGGGCGCGGCGACCGTCTCGGCCTGGTCGGCGGCAACGGCGCGGGCAAGACCACGCTGCTGCGCACGATGGCGGGCATCTACGAGCCGGTGGTCGGCCGGGTGCAGGTGGACGGCAAGGTCACGGCCATGCTCGATCCCAACCTCGGCATGAACATGGACCTGACGGGCCGCGAGAACATCATGCTGCGCGGCCTGTACAACGGCTACAGCCGCGCGCAGACCAGGGTGCTCGAGGAGGACGTCGCGGACTTCGCCGGCCTGGGCGAGTTCATGGACCTGCCGGTGCGGTTCTACAGCTCGGGCATGATCGTGCGCCTGGGCTTCGCGATGGCGACCGCGGTGAGCCCCGAGGTGCTGCTGATGGACGAGTGGTTCCTGGCCGGCGACGCGGACTTCCTGGCCAAGGCGCGGGCGCGGCTGGAGAGCGTGGTGCGCGGCGCCGACATCCTGGTGCTGTCGTCGCACCAGCCGGCGATCATGCTGGAATGGTGCACGCGGGTGATCTGGATGGACCACGGCCGCATCCGCGAGGAGGGCCCCGCCGCGGAGGTCCTGTCTCACTACCTCGGCCACCCCGTCGCGGCGCCCGCGCCGGTCTGAAACCGCGGCCCTTCGTGACGGTTTCCAAAGGCGAGCCTTTGGCGGAGCTCGAGGCGGAGCCTCGACCTTGCTCGCTTCCTACGTCGTCATGACGACGTGCGCGCCCCCTTCCCGGGACAGCACGTTGAGCGCGACCTCGCTCCCGGTGCGCCGCAGCCGGGCGCTGACGCGCCCCTCGCCGGCCGCCAGGTTGTGCAGCGTGACGTCGGGCAGGCACTCCGGGAGCACGGGCTGCTCGAAGCGTATCTCGCGGCGCTCCGGGTCGAAGGACAGCCCGAGGCAGGCGGACAGCATGGCCGGCAGCGCGGTGGCCGCCCAGGCCTGGGGCGAGCAGGCGACGGGGTAGGCGGTGGGGCCCTGGGCACGCCGGCGCGGCAGGCCGCAGAACAGTTCGGGCAGGCGGCGCAGCTCCAGGGTCTGGCAGGCGCCGAACAGCGCGTCGAACAGCCGCGCGGCCTCGGCCTTGCAGCCGTAGCGGGCGAATCCCATCGCGATCAGGGCGTTGTCGTGCGGCCAGACAGAGCCGTTGTGGTAGCTCATCGGGTTGTAGCGCGCCTCGCCCTGCGCCACCGTGCGGATGCCCCAGCCCGAGAAGAACGACGCGCCCATCAGCCCGGCCGCGACCCGCTGCCCGTGCTCCGGCGAGGCGATCCCGGTGAGCAGCAGGTGCCCGGCGTTGGACGTGCGCACGCGGCACGCCCGCTTGGCGCCGTCGAGCGCGATCGCGTAGGTGCCGATCTCCTCGCACCAGAACGCGGCCTCGAAACGCGCGCGGAGCGTGTCGGCCACAGCGTCGAGCGCGCCCGCCTCCGCGTCGTGCCCGAGCCGGCGCGCGACGACGGCCGCGGCGCGGCGTGCGGCGTAGGCGTAGCCCTGCACCTCGCACAACGCGATCGGCCCCTCGGCGAGCGCGCCGTCGGCGTGGAAGATCGAGTCGTAGCTGTCCTTCCAGCCCTGGTTGGCGAGGCCCTCCTTGGTCTGGCGGTGGTACTCCACGAACCCGTCGCCGTCGCGGTCGCCGTACGTGTCGAGCCAGCCCAGCGCCGCCCGGACGTGCGGCCACAGCGCGGCGGCGGCCGCCAGGTCGCCGGTGCGCTCGACGTAGGCGCCGGCCAGCATGACGAACAGCGGCGTGCTGTCGACGCTGCCGTAGTAGTGGCGGAACGGCACCTCGCGCAGCACCGCCATCTCGCCGTGGCGCACCTCGTGCAGGATCTTGCCCGGCTCCGCGTCGGCTAGCGGGTCCACCGCGGTCGCCTGGTGCGCGGCCAGGTAGTCGAGCACGCCGCGCGCGATCTCCGGGTCGAGCCACAGCGTGTGCAGCGCCGTGATCAGCGCGTCGCGACCGAACGCCGTGCTGAACCACGGCACGCCGGCGTACGGGTAAGGCCCGCCCGGCTTGTCGGTGACGAGCATGTAGAGGTCGCAGATCGAGCGCCGCATCGCCTCGTTGAACACCTCGTTCGACGTGGCCACCGCAGCGGCACGGCTGCTCTCGCGCCGCAGCCGCCGCCGGCTGTCGAGCAGCGCGCGCAGGAACCGCGTGCCCGCCGGCTCCACGGGCGCCGCCTCGTCGCAGCCGACCTCCATGAACACCACGCGCTGGCCGTGCGCCGGCACCGCCAGCTCGAACACCGCGCGCCCCGCCTCCAGCACCGCCGGCGCCGGGTCGAAGCGCAGCCGCGTGGAGCGCCGCACGTCGTCCAGCCCGCGGTACGCCAGCACGACGGTGTCGGCCCCCACCTCCGCCTCCAGCCGCTCGCCCCGCTTCGCCCGCGTCATGCCACGCGCCTCGAACAAATCGGAAAAATCCGCGTCGAAGCGCAGCTCGACCCGCACCACGGTGTCCGTCTCGGCGTAGGACCGCACCGACAACCGCTCGTGGCACGCCGCCTGCCACAGGAAGCGCGTGCGCCGGATGTGCAGCAGGTCGTGCTCCAGCACCAGGCGCTCCCCGTCGTGCAGGTCCGGGTTCGCCAGGTCGCACGTCAGCTCGGCGTTGTCGTCGCGCAGGATCGAGGACAGCAGCATCGGCCGCGCCCCGCCCACCAGCATGTCCAGCCGCGACAGGTAGCGCGTGTCGCGGTGATACACCCCGTCGGAGCTGCCCGGCCCGCCGAACACGTCGCCCGCCGCGTCGAACACCGCGAAGGTGTCGCCGCTCTTGAGCGTGCGCGTGCGCCGCTCCTGCAGCGACACGGTCGCGGGGATGTAGAACTCGTCGGGCTGCGGGCCCGTCAGGGGCTGCGTCATGGGCGTCCATCCTCGGGCCTGCGGGAAGGATGGACGCACGTGGCGCGGATGCACAGGGGCACGGAAAGCAAGTAAGGTTGAGGCGCTGCCTCAAACTCCGCCAAGGGAAGCCCCTTGGATGGCCTTACTTAAGTAAAGGGATCAAAGGGTCCTCGGACCCTTTGCGGGTTCGGGCAGAGCCCGACCTTGTCTTACTCCCACTCGATCGTGCCGGGCGGCTTGGAGGTGATGTCGTACGTCACCCGGTTGATGCCGCGGACCTCGCCGATGATCCGCCCGCACACGCGCTGCAGGAAGCCCATGTCGAACGGGTAGACCTCCGCGGTCATGCCGTCGGTGCTGGTCACGGCGCGCAGCGCGCACACGTTGTCGTAGGTCCGCCCGTCGCCCATGACGCCGACGCTGCGCACCGGCAGCAGCACCGCGAACGCCTGCCAGATCGCGTCGTAGAGCCCGGCGCCGCGGATCTCTTCCAGGAAGATCGCGTCCGCCTTCTGCAGGATCTGCACGCGCTCGCGCGTCACCTCGCCGGGAATGCGGATCGCAAGCCCCGGCCCGGGGAACGGATGGCGGCCGACGATATCGTGCGAAAGCCCCAGCTCGCGGCCGAGCACGCGGACCTCGTCCTTGAACAGCTCGCGCAGCGGCTCGACGAGCTTCATGCGCATCCGCTCCGGCAGGCCGCCGACGTTGTGGTGGCTCTTGATCGTCACCGACGGCCCGCCGGTGAAGCTGATGCTCTCGATCACGTCCGGGTACAGCGTGCCCTGCGCCAGGAAGTCGGCGCCGCCGATCTTTTCCGCCTCCTCCTCGAACACCTCGATGAACAGCCGCCCGATGGTCTTGCGCTTCTGCTCCGGGTCCGTGACGCCGGCGAGCTGCCCCAGGAACAGCTCCGACGCGTCGCGGTGCACGAGCCGGATGTTGAACCGGTCCCGGAACGTCGCCAGCACCTGGTCCGCTTCCCCGGTGCGCAGCAGCCCGTGGTCGACGAAGATGCAGGTGAGCTGGTCGCCGATCGCCTCGTGGATCAGCACGGCGGCCACCGACGAATCCACGCCGCCCGACAGCCCGCACACCACGCGCCCGGAGCCCACCTGCGCCCGGATGCGCGCGATCTCGGCGGCGCGGAAGCCGGCCATGGTCCACTCGCCGCGGCAGCCCGCGACGCCGTGCGTGAAGCGGCGCAGGAGCTGGGCGCCGTGCGGCGTGTGGACGACCTCGGGGTGGAACTGCACGCCGTAGAAGCGACGCGCCTCGTCGGCGATCACCGCGAACGGCGCGCCCTCGCTGGTGGCCACGGGCACGAAGCCCTCGGGCAGGCGCGAGACGCGGTCGGCGTGGCTCATCCACACCTGCTCGCGCCCGCCCCTGAGCCAGGTGTCGGTGAACAGCGCGCAGTCGCCGATGATGTCGACGGTGGCGCGGCCGAACTCGTGCAGGTCGGATTTCTCCACCGCGCCGCCGAGCTGCTCGCACATGAGCTGCTGGCCGTAGCAGATGCCGAGCACCGGCAGCCCGGAGCCGAACACCTCGGGCACGACGCGCGGCGAGCCCTCGTCGACCACGCTGGCCGGGCCGCCGGAGAGGATGATGGCGCGCGGGGCGAACGCCGCGATGCGCGCGGCAGTGGCGTTGAAGGGCCAGATCTCGCAGTAGACGCCGCTCTCGCGGACACGCCGGGCGATGAGCTGCGTCACCTGGCTGCCGAAGTCGAGGATCAGCACGCGATCCTGGGTCAGGGGGAGTTGGGCGAGGTCCTGTTCCATGGACGCTTGCAGCACAACCCACCGCAGGAGGCAAGAAAGGAAGCATGGGCTCTGCCCAAACCCGCCAGAGGCCTGAGGCCTTTGGAAACCCATCCCTGAAGCAGGAACCCCTTCCATGCGCCGGTCCAGGGCGGCTCGCCCTGGCGGGTCCAGGGCGGCGCCCTGGCCTTGCCTTCACCCCGCGTGCGTCGCCGCCAGGTCGCTCTCGATCTGCTCCAGGCTCCGCCCCCGCGTCTCCGGCACGAGCCGCCAGGTGAACGCGATCGCCGCGAGCGTCATCGCCGCGAACACCAGGAACGTCCCCCCGCTGCCGAGCGCGCGCACGAGGTCGAGGAACACGAGCGTGACCGCGAGGTTCGACCCCCAGTTCGCGACGCTCGCCGTGCTCATGCCCCGCCCGCGCACGGCCAGCGGGAAGATCTCCGCGATCAGCAGCCAGAACACCGGCCCGAGCCCCACCGCGAAGCCCGCGATGTACAGCCCGAGCGCGCCCACCGTCACCGCCGCCAGCCCCGGCCCCGCGCCGAGCAGGAACGCCCCGGCCAGCACCAGCAGCGCGGCCGCCATCACCCCCATGCCCGCCAGCAGCAGCACACGTCGCCCCGCGCGGTCGATCAGCCGCATCGCGACCAGCGTCATCGCCACGTTGACTGCCCCGATCCCCACGGTGGCCAGGATCGCCGCCGACGCCGACGCCAGCCCCGCCGACTGCACGATGGTCGGCGCGAAGTAGATCACGGTGTTGATGCCCGTGACCTGCTGGAACACCGCGAGCCCCACGCCGACCACCAGCGGCCGCCTGGCCTGCGGCGTGCGCAGCATCCGGCGCAGCGAAACCTCCTCCCCCCCGTGCCGCAGGTCCTGCTTCAGCGCGGCGAGCTCGCCCGCCGTCTCGCCGTGCCCGCGCAGGAAGCGCAGCGCGCGCTCCGCGTCCTGCGTGCGCCCCCGTGCGGCCAGCCAGCGCGGGCTCTCCGGCAGCACGAGCATCCCCGCCGCCAGCGCCACCCCCGGCACCACGCCAAGGCCCAGCATCCAGCGCCACCCGCCGTCGGTGCCGGCCAGCGCGTAGTCCACCACGTAGGACAGCAGGATGCCGAAGGTGATGCAGAACTGGTTGAGCGAGACCACCGCGCCGCGCTTCTCCGACGGCGCGATCTCGGACAGGTAGAGCGGCGTCAGCATGGACGCGACCCCGATCGCCAGCCCCACCAGCAGCCGCGCCGCCAGCAGCACCCACAGCGCCCCCGCCATCCCCGACAGCAGCGCGCCCGCCGCGAACAGCACCGCCACGCACACGATCACCGGCCGCCGCCCGAAGCGGTCCGACAGCGCCCCCGCCCCCGCGGCCCCCGCCGTGGCGCCCACCAGGACGACGCCGGTCACCACGTCCTGCATCGTGGGCGACAGCGCGAAGCGCGCGCGCAGGAACAGCAGCGCGCCGGAGATCACCCCCGTGTCGTAGCCGAACAGCAGGCCGCCCAGCGACGCCACGGCGGACAGCAGGAAGAAGCGCATGGGCGGGGACTCCGGAAAGGAAGCATGGGCTCTGCCCAAACCCGCAAAGGGTCCGAGGACCCTTTGATCCCTTTACTTAAGTAAAGCCATCCAAGGGGCTTCCCTTGGCGGAGCTCGAGGCGGAGCCTCGACCTTGCTTCACTCCGCCGAGAACGCCGCGATCAGCCGCTCGATCGGGTCCCACGCGTAGGCGACCTGCGGCACGGACGTGCCGGCGACGAGCACGCTGTCGGCCATGACCGCCCGCCCGCCGATGCGCTCGTAGAACCACCGGCTGGGGTTGTCGCGCAGCACCCAGCAGAACGCCGAGCGGCACCCCAGCTCGGCCAAGTGCGCAGCCCCCGCCCCGATCAGGCGCCGCCCGAGCCCGCGGTCGCGCCAGTCGTCGAGCACGTAGAGCGTCTCGATCTCGCCCTCCCCGAGCGGCTGCGCCCGCGCGAGGGCGCCGCCCTCGCCCGGCACGGCGTCCGGCCGCGACAGCGTGCCCCAGGGCGTGACGCGCCTGGCGCGGCCCACGGTGACGAAGCCCGCGATGCGCGGCACGCCGGCGGCGGCGGCCACGAACACGCCGCCGTCGCGGATGGTGCGCTCGTACTCCGCCGCCTTGCGCCGCGCCGACAGCCCCGCGAGGAACGCGTCCGGCAGCAGCCCCGGATACGCGCTGCGCCACGCCGCGACGTGCACCGCGGCGATGGCCGGCGCGTCACCCGGACGCGCGCGGCGGATCGCGATCATGCGTCCGCAGACCCTTCCGGCGACGGCGCACCCTCGTCCGCACCGACGGCGGCGTCCGCATCCGCCCCGCCCGCGTCTCCCGCGACCGGCGCGGCGGCGCTCCGCTGCAGCACGGCCGCGAAGAACCCGTCCGTCCCGTGCCGCCGCGGCGTCAGGCTCAGGAACGGCCCCGGCCCGGGCACCGGCGCGTCCAGCGTCCACGTCTCCGCGAGCGGCACGGCGGTGAACTCCGGATGACGGAGCAAAAACGCCTCCACCTGCGCCTCGTTCTCGTCGAGGAGCAGCGAGCACGTCGCGTACACCAGCCGCCCGCCCGGCCTGACCAGCCGCGCCGCGTCGTCGAGGATGCGCGCCTGCTTGGGCAGCAGCTCGTCGAGGTCCAGCTCGCGCAGCCTGAACCGCGCGTCCGGGTTGCGCCGCCAGGTCCCGGTCCCCGTGCACGGCGCGTCCACCAGCACGCGGTCGAAGCTGCCGCCGCGCCGCTTGACCCACTTGTCGCCCGGCTCGATCAGGTGGCGCTCGACGTTGTGCGCCCCCGCCCTGCGCAGCCGGCGCGTCGCCCCGTCCAGCCGCGGCCGCGACACGTCGCACGCCACGACATGCCCGCGGTTGCCCATCGACGCCGCGATCGCCAGCGTCTTGCCCCCTGCGCCTGCGCACCAGTCCGCGACCCGCATGTCCGGCGCCGCGCCCACCATGATGGCGACGAGCTGGCTGCCCTCGTCCTGGATCTCGATCAGCCCGGTCTGGAACGCCGGCCCCGACGTCACCGCGCGCCGCCCCGGCACCCGCAGCCCCCACGGCGACAGCGGCGTGGGCGTCGCCACGATCCCCTCGCGCTCCAGCGCCGCCCTGCCCTGCTCCAGCGTGCCGCGCAGAAGGTTCACCCGCAGGTCCAGCGGCGCCGGCTCCGACAGCGCCTCCATCTCCGAGTCCAGCGTCTCCCCGAACCGCGCGACGAGCCGCGGCAGCACCCAGTCCGGCACCTCCAGCCGCACCGCGTCCGGCATGTCCGGGTGCACCAGCGTGTGGCTCTCGATCGCCAGCAGCGCCTCGCGCTCCTGCGGGATCAGCGTCGCCGGCGCGTACTGCCCCCCCGAGTAGCTCTGCGCCACGCCCGACGCCGACCACCCGTCCATCAGCAGCGACGCCGCGATCAGCATGCGCGGCGTGGGCGCCGTGCCCCCGCGCTCGACCCACCACCCCAGCCGCCGCCGCGCCCGCAGCACCGCCCACGCCCGGTCCGACACCGCGCGCCGGTCGCCCGACCCGATGAACCGCCGGGCGCGAAAGAAGTCGTTGGCCACCGCGTCCGCCGGCCTGCGCGCGCGCTCCTCCACCTCGGTCAGCAGCTCCACCGCCGCCGCCAGCCGCGCCCCCGGCGTCATGCCCCCGCTCCCGCCATCACGTCATCCAGCCCCTCGAGCCCCGCCACGATCGCCGCCCGCCCCTCCAGCCCGTACTCCACCGGCCGCCCGTGCCGGTTCACCCAGCATGTCCTGAACCCGAACCCGGAAGCCCCGAACGCGTCCCACGGGTTGGACGACACGAACCCGATCTCGGAGGCGGCACAGCCAAAATGCGCGGTCGCCAGCGCATACGTCCGCGGGTCCGGCTTGAACACCCCCGCCGCCTCCACGCTCAGCAGCGCGTCGAACAGCGGCGCGAGCCCCGCCGCCCCCACCTGCCCCGCCATGCCCTCCGGCTCGCCGTTCGACAGCACCGCGCACGCCACCCCCGCCGCGCGCAGCCGCCCCAGCGCCGGCGCCACGTCCGGGTACGCGTCCAGCGTCCGGTTCTCACGCGCCAAATCCTCGACCACCGCGCCGTCCAGCCCGTGCATCGCAGCCACCACCTCCAGCGCCTCGCGCGACAGCGCCGAGAACGCGCGGTGCTCGCCGGCCAGGCTGCGCACCCACGTGTACTGCATCGTCAGCTCGCGCCACTCCCTGCTGACCGCCTGCCACTCCGGCCCCACGCGCGCGGCGTGGCGGCGCATCGGCGAGTCGACGTCGAAGACGGTGCCGAACGCGTCGAACAGCACGGCGCGAAGCTGGGGCATGGGCTGGGGCTTTCGAAGGAAGCAAGGCCGGGCTCTGCCCGGACCCGCCAGGGCGAGCCGCCCTGGACTGGCCTCTTTTAAGGGGATTCCAAAGGCGAGCCTTTGGCGGAGTCCAGAGGCGGAGCCTCTGGCCTTGCTCGCTTCAGTCCTGCCGGTAGTTCGGCGCCTCGCGCGTGATCGCCACGTCGTGCACGTGGCTCTCGCGCAGCCCCGCCCCGGTGATCCGCCGGAACTGCGTGCGCGTCTGCAGCTCGCCCACGGTGGCGCTCCCCGTGTACCCCATCCCCGCCCGCAGCCCGCCGACGAGCTGGTGCACCACGGCGCTGACCGGCCCCTTGTAGCCGACGCGCCCCTCGATGCCCTCGGGCACGAGCTTCAGCGTGTCCTTGATCTCCTGCTGGAAGTAGCGGTCCGCCGACCCCCGCGCCATCGCCCCGATCGACCCCATGCCCCGGTACGACTTGTACGACCGCCCCTGGTAGAGGAACACCTCGCCCGGCGCCTCGTCCGTCCCCGCGAGCAGGCTGCCCACCATCACCGAGTCCGCCCCAGCCCCGATCGCCTTGACCAGGTCGCCCGAGGTCCGCACGCCCCCGTCCGCGATCGACGGCACGCCGTGCGCGCGGCACGCGGCCGCCGTCTCCATCACCGCCGAGAACTGCGGCACGCCGACGCCGGCCACCACGCGCGTCGTGCAGATGCTGCCCGGCCCGATGCCGATCTTGACCGCGTCCGCGCCCGCCTGGATCAGCGCCTCCGCCCCCTCCGGCGTCGCCACGTTGCCGGCCACGACCTGCACCGCGTTCGACAGCCGCTTGATCCGCTCCACCGCCGCGAGCACGCCCTGCGAATGCCCGTGCGCCGTGTCCACCACGACCACGTCCACGCCCGCCGCGACCAGCGCCTGCGCCCGCGCGTGCCCGTCCTCGCCGACGCCGGTGGCCGCCGCGACGCGCAGCCGCCCCAGCTCGTCCTTGTTGGCGAGCGGGTGCGCCGTCGCCTTCTCCATGTCCTTGACCGTGATCAGCCCGACGCAGCGATACGACTCGTCGACCACCAGCAGCTTCTCGATGCGGTGCCGGTGCAGCAGCCGCCGCGCCTCGTCGTGCTCCGAGCCGTCGGCGACCGTGATCAGCCCCTCGCGCGTCATCAGCTCGTACACCCGCGTCGACGGGTCGGTGGCGAAGCGCACGTCGCGGTTGGTGAGGATGCCCACGAGCCGCCCGCTGTCGCGCTCGACCACGGGGAACCCGCTGATGCGGTGCAGCGCCATCAGCGCGCGCGCGTCGGCCAGCGTCTGGTCGGGGTGGATGGTGAGCGGGTTGACCACCATGCCGCTCTCGAACTTCTTCACCCGGCGGACCTGGTCGGCCTGCTCCTCGGGCGTGAGGTTCTTGTGGATCACCCCGATGCCGCCCTGCTGCGCCATGGCGATGGCCATCGCACTCTCGGTGACGGTGTCCATCGCCGAGGACACCAGCGGGATGTTGAGGCTGATCGTGCGCGTGAAGCGCGTGCGCGTGTCGGTGTTGTTCGGCAGCACCTGCGAGTACGACGGCACGACCAGCACGTCGTCGAACGCGAGCGCCTCGCGGATGCGCTGGTCCAGGCGCGGGCCCGGCTCGGGCTGCGCTGGCTGGGTGGCGGTGCTCTCGGGGGCCATGGCGAACGCCTTTCGACGCCGGGCGACGCGGATACGGCCCGGCCTTGGCGCGTCCTTCTAGCGGGTCGGGGCGGGGGGGATCAAGGCTTGCGGCAAAGCGAGCAAGCATGGGCTCTGCCCAAACCCGCCAGGGCGAGCCGCCCTGGACTGGCCTTACTTAAGTTGTGCGTTCCAAGGGCGCAGCCTTTGGCGGAGTCCAGAGGCAGCGCCTCTGGCCTTGCTTGCCTCACCCCCTGAAGCCCGTCGCCACGACGTAGAGCTCGCTCGACTCCCGCCGGCTCGCCGGCGGCTTGGCGTGCTTCACGACGGTGAAGTCGCGCCGCATGGAGTCCATCATCTCCTTCTCCGACCCGCCCTGCAGCACCTTCGCCACGAACGCCCCCCCCGGCGACAGCACCTGCCGCGCGAACTCCAGCGCCTGCCCCGCCAGGTCGACGATGCGGATGTGGTCGGTCGCGGTGTGCCCGGTCGTGTTGGGCGCCATGTCCGAGAGCACGAGGTCGACCTTGCCGCCGAGTGCCGCCATCAGCCGCCCCGGCATCGACTCCTCGGTGAAGTCGCCGACCATCAGCGTGACGCCCGGCACCGTGTCGATCGGCAGCAGATCCAGCCCCACGACCTGCTTCGCGCCGCGCTTGACCGCAACCTGGCACCACCCGCCCGGCGCGGCCCCGAGATCGAGCACGCGCATGCCCGCACGGATCAGCCCGAACCGGTCGTCCAGCTCGATCAGCTTGAACGCGGCGCGCGACCGCCACCCCTGCTGCTGGGCGGCCACGACATACGGATCGTTGAGCTGGCGCTGCAGCCAGTGCTGTTGCGCGGTGGTGCGCCCGCGCGCGGTGCGCAGCGACACGGACATGTTGCGCGCGCCCTGCGTGGTGTCCGCCGACGCCGAGCGCGGCGCAGCGCTCGACTTGCGCGCCGGCGCCCCCGGCCGCGCGGCATGGGCCTTGGACTTGGCCGCCGTGACGCGCTTGGCGACCTTGGCGGCCGCGGCGCGTGCCTTCATCGAGCGCGCCGGCGCCGCGGTCCCCGAACGCGCCTTCGGGGCCTCGACAGGCGCGGCCGCCTCGGGCCGAGGCGCGGCGGGCCTGGGACGCGGGGCGGACGCGGCGGGCTTCGCGGCGGCGGCGGGCTTGCCCCGAGTGCGCGCGGGCGCACCCGCCTTGCCGCCGCCGCGCGTCGCCGCGCGCAGCATCTCCGTGCCCGACGGCGCGGCGCGGCGCGCGGGCTTCGCGCCCGGCGGCTTGTCCCCGCCGGCGGCCGGACGAGCGGCCTTGCCGCCCCCCTTGGAGTCGCGGCGCGGCGCCTTGCCGGGCGCGCCGGGGCGGCGGCCGGGCGGCTTCGACGCGCCGCTC
This sequence comes from Janthinobacterium lividum, assembly GCA_050920955.1. Classification (GTDB taxonomy): domain Bacteria; phylum Pseudomonadota; class Alphaproteobacteria; order Acetobacterales; family Acetobacteraceae; genus CAXSEF01. The sequence goes on from JBPBQS010000159.1 coordinate 60,562, forward strand.
ATGCCGGCAGCACCGCGACCGGCGCCACGGCGTCCGGCACGGGCCCGACGCGCCGCTGCGGCCGTCGCGCCATGCCGTCGCGCATCATGCGCAGCAGCATGCCCTCGCGCAGCCCGCGGTCCGCCACGGTGACGTCGGCCGCCGGCCAGCAGCGGAAGATCGCCTCGAACACCGCGCACCCCGGCAGCACGAAGGCCGCGCGCTCCGCGCCCACGCACGGATGCTCGGCCAGCCCCGCCGGCCCGAGCGCGCGCAGGTCCGCGAGCGCCGCCATCGCCGCCACCCGCCCGAGCACGACGCCGTCGATCAGCGGCCTGCGATAGCGCGGCAGCCCCAGCGCCACCCCCGCGAGCGTCGTGACCGTCCCGCTGGTGCCCAGCAGCCGCACGCCGCCGCCGCGCATCTCGTGGGCGATGCAGTGCACCGCCTCGAACGCCGCCAGCCGCGCCGCGACGTCGGCCACCATCGCCGCATAGCCCGCCTCGGTGTGGCACGCCGCCCCGAACCGCTCGGCGAGCGTGACGACGCCCACCGGCAGGCTGGTGGTGCCGATCAGCTGCAGCGTGCCGCCGCCCACGCGCACCCAGGCCAGCTCGGTCGACCCCCCGCCGATGTCGAACAGCAGCGCGCGCCGGTCGTGCGGCCGCGACACCGCGGCCAGCAAGGGCGCGCAGCTCTCCAGCGCCAGCTCGGCCTCCTCGCGCGCCGTGATCACGTCGATGTCGAGCCCGGTCTCCACGCGCACGCGGTCGATGAACTCGGCGCCGTTGGCAGCCCTGCGGCACGCCTCGGTGGCGATGGCGCGCAGCCTTCGCACCGGCCGACGCGACAGCCGGTTCGCGCAGGCGTGCAGCGCCGACATCGCGCGGTCCATGGCGGGCGGGCTGAGCGCGCCGGTGTCGTGCAGCCCCTCGCCGAGCCTGACGATGCGGCTGAAGCTGTCGAGCACGCGGAACCCGTCCGACGCGGGCGCGCCGACCAGCAGCCGACAGTTGTTGGTGCCCAGGTCCAGCGCGGCATACGCGCTGGCGGGCGGACGTCGCAGGACGTGCGGGGCGGGCTCGACCATGGGCTGAGGCTTCCGCGTCGTTGACCGTCCATTGTGTTGCCCGCGGCCCGGCGGGGGCAAGCGGCCATTTGCGCCCTGGCCCGCCATCCCGGGTTGCCGCTCCGCGGCCGAGGTGGTAGGCAACCCGCACGCAACCGGTGCCCGCCTCGCGCGGCGCCCCGGATTGGGGGATAGTTTAGCGGTAGAACTCCCGGCTCTGACCCGGGCAGCCTTGGTTCGAATCCAGGTCCCCCAGCCACTCCGAACATCGTGCGACGCCCGCGCCCACCGGGAGCGGCCATGACCGAGCACGACGAGGTCCGCCTCCTCTGCGACCGCGCGCTCTCCGGCCACCGCCGCCGCACCGTGCGCCAGACGCTCGCCGCCCTCGCCGACTCCCCCCTCGCCGACCTGCCGCCCGACTCCTACGGCGAGGGCGAGGCGATCGCCGGCCTGGAGCGCGAGGTCGCGGCCCTCCTCGGCAAGCCCGCCGCCCTGTTCGCCGTCAAGGGCGTCGCCGCCCAGCAGGCTGCCCTGCGCGCCTGGTCCGACCGCTCCGGCCGCCGCAACGTCGCACTCCACCCGAAAAGCCACATCGCCCTCGACGAGCGCGCCGCCTTCGAGCGCCTCCACCCCCTCGCCGGCGTGCGCCTCGGCGGCGACCACGCGCCGTTCGACGCCGCCGACCTGGCGCGCGTGGCCGAGCCGCTCGGCGTGGTGACGATCGAGCTTCCCCTGCGCCGCGCCGGGTACCGCCTGCCCGAATGGGACGGCCTCGTGGCGATGTCGCAGTGGTGCCGCGCGCAAGGCGTGCCGCTGCACCTCGACGGCGCGCGCCTGTGGGAGGCGCAGCCGTACTACGACCGCCCGCTCGCCGAGATCGCGGTCCTCGCCGACTCCGTCTACGTGTCCTGCTACAAGGGCCTCGGCGCCCTGGGCGGCGCGCTGCTCGCGGGCCCCGAGGACCTCGTCGCCGAAGCCCGCGTGTGGCACGCCCGCCACTGCGGCCCGCTCTACACCGCCTTCCCGTTCGTGCTCGGCGCCAGCGACGGCCTGCGCCGCCACCTGCCCCGCATGGGCGAGCACTTCCGCCGCGCGCAGGGCCTGGCGGCGACGCTCGCGACCCTGCCCGGCGTCACCCCCACGCCCGCGCCGCCGCAGTGCAACGCCTTCCGCCTCTGCCTGCCCGGCCGCCCCGACGCGCTGAAGGCCGCCCACCTGCACCTCGCGCGCGAGACCGGCGTGTGGCTGTTCGCAGGCTTCTCCGACACGCTGCTCCCCGGCCTCGCCGCCACGGAGGTCTCGATCGGCGACGCGGCCGACGACCTGGCCGACGACGAAATCGCCAGCCTCGTCGCCCGCCTCGTGGACGCCGCCCGCGACGCCTGAAGCGCCCGCCGCCTCAGCCCGCGAGCTGCCGGTTCCAACTCCGCGCGTCCGGGCGCAGCCGCGAGAACGCCGACCCGCACTCCGCCGCCAGCGCCTGCAGGCCGGCCGCCGACACCTCGGCCTCCTCGCCCTGGCTCGCCCAGACCAGCTGCACCTGCGCGGACAGCAGCACCTGCAGCGCGCCGCGCGTGGCCGGCGTGATGCCGCCGCCGGTGGAGGCGTACAGCGTGCCGACCTGCCAGCCCTCGATGCTCGCCAGGCTGAGCGCATCGATCACGCTCTCGGTCACCGCGATCCGCGTGGTCCTGATGTGCTCGCCGACCCTGAACAGCGACTTGCCGGCGTGGGAGCTGAAGCCGTTGTGGCGCGGCCCGCGCATCTCCCAGCCGGTGATTTCGCCCCGCGCGCCCTGGTGCATGGCCCAGATCGTGCCGTCGTCGCCCTCGCGCAGCCCGCCGCCGAACAGCGCGTTGTTGACGCTGAACGCCGGCACCCTGCGCATGCGCGTCAGGTAGTTCCACCCGGGCGAGCCGGCCGAGAGCACCGGCGCCCTGCGCCAGGCCTTCCTGATGTCCGTCGAGAACATCCGTGCCCCCTGTGTCACGCCCGGAGTCCGGGCGTCGCACCTCTGCGACAGGTCGATCCGCAGGCTTGTCCAGGCGTGTCGTGCATCCGCGCCGCTCCGTGGCCGTTGTTCCCGGCCGAAGTCCATAGCGCGTAAGTGCCTGTCCGAGAATGGCCGCGCGGTATGGGAGTGTGTCAAGCAATGCCGGCCGGGCGGCCGACACGTCGCCGTCATGCGCCCGCGCGGACGGGGCGCCACGCGAGGGGAGAGACGGATGGCGGACGAAGATGGCGAAATCAGGGTGAACCGCGCGCCGGTGCTGACCCTGTGGGCGGCGATCGTGGCCGAGCGCCTCGGCCACGACGCGGACGCGGCCATCACCCTCGGCCGCGCCGTCGCCGGCGCGAGCGCACGCGTCAAGGCCCGCTCCATCGGCCTGGAGGAACCCCACGCCGCCGCCGCCAAGCCGCCCCCGCCAGGCGAGCCCGCCCGCACCGTCCGCCTGCTCGGCCGCGAGATCCCGGTCGCGGACCACGACGGCAGCGACCACGCGCTCGACCACGGCCACCCCGCCCAGCCCGGCCCCGCCCGCGCCTACGTGGAGAAGGCGCTCGGCCCCCACCTGCCCGCCGTTCGCCGCGCCATGGAGGCCCTCGCCGACAGCCTCCCCCCCGACAAGCTGAACCGCACCGGCTTCCGCCTCTACGAGCACTTCCGCCCCGAGGTCGCGCCCGGCACGAAGGGCTGGGGCGCCAAGGGCGTGCTCGACCTCGCCCGCATCCGCGACGCCGCCGCGTGAGCGCCGCGGACCGCGGCGTCCTCGGCCACCCGCGCGGCCTCGCCGTGCTGGCCGCGACCGAGGGCTGGATCGGCTTCTCGTTCTACGGCACGCAGTCGCTGCTGGTGCTGTTCATGACCGCCCGCCTGCTCCAGCCCGGCCACGCCGAGCGCGTCCTCGGCCTCCCCGCCCTGCGCGCCCTCCTCGGCCATCCCGCCCCCGCCGCCCTGGCCGCCGCGATCATGGGCCTCTACGGCGCGCTGGCGTACGCGACGCCGATCCTGGGCGGCCTGGCCGCGGACCGCCTGCTCGGCCGCACGCGCGCCGTGGCGCTGGGCGCGGTGCTGATGACCGCCGGCCACCTCCTCATGGCCTTCGAGCCGACCTTCCTCGTCGCCCTGTGCTGCCTGGTGTGCGGCATGGGCCTGGCCGGCACCCTCAAGGCCCAGGTCGGCGCCCTCTACGCCCGCGACGACCCCCGCCGCGCCGCCGCCTTCCAGCTCTACTCCATCGCCATCGGCATCGCCGTGATCCTCGCCCCCCTGGCCTGCGGCACGCTCGGCGAGGCCGTGGACTGGCGCTGGGGCTTCCTCGCCGCCGCCGCCGGGATGCTGCTCGGCCTCGCGACCTACGCCGCCGGCCGCCGCCTGCTCCCCCCCGAGCCGCCCCGCCGCCCCCCGGGCACGCGCGCGCCGCCCCTCGCCCCCGCCGACCGCCGCGCGATGGCGGCCCTGGCCGCCCTCCTGCCGGTGCTGGCCGTGGCTTCCGTCGGCAACATGGAGATCTTCAACGCCTACCTGGTCTGGGGCCGCGACAGCTACGCCTTGACCTTCGCCGGCCACGCCATGCCGGTGAGCTGGCTGCTCTCGCTCGACGCCCTGGTCGGCGTGGGCGCGCTGGCCGGCTCGCTCGCCTTCTGGCGCTGGTGGGCGCGCCGCTGGCGCACGCCGCACGAGCTGACCCGGATGGCCGCCGCCGCCGCGATCGCCGCCGCCGCCCCGCTGGTCCTGGCCGCCGCGTCGCACCACGTCGCCGGCGGCGGGCGCGTCGGCCTGGGCTGGGGCCTGGCGTTCCACGCCGTCAACGACATCGGCTTCGCGAACCTCTACCCCGTGGGCATGGCGCTGTACTCGCGCGCCGCCCCGCCCGCCCTCGGCGCCACCGTGGTCAACGCCTACGCCCTGCACCTCTTCCTCTCCAACCTGCTCGTCGGCTGGCTCGCCGGCCTGCTGGGCACCATGCCCGCCGAACGCTTCTGGCTGCTCCACGCGGCCCTGGTCGGCGCAGCGGCGCTGGTTCTCCTGCTGTGCGCGCCGCTGTTCCGGCCTATCCTCGCCGCCCAGGCCTCGGCGGCCGGCCCCGCCCCGGGACCGCCCCCCCTGCCCGCCCGCTGACGGAGCACGGCATGTCCCAGTCCCCCGCCGGCCGCCCGCTCGGCCACGTCGCGAGCCTCTGGCGCTTCCCGGTCAAGAGCATGGCAGGCGAGCCCCTGCCCTCCGCCTTCCTCGGCTACGCCGGCGTCTACGGCGACCGCGTCTACGCGTTCCACAGCAGCACGGCCCACCCCCGCTTCCCCTACCTCACCGCCCGCGAGCGAGAGGCCATGCTCCTGTGCCGCCCCGCCTTCCTCCACCCCGACCGCATGGCCGCCCCCCCCAACCTCGCCGAGGCCGAGGCCGCACCCCCCGGCCTCACCCCCGTCTACGCCACCCCCGACGACGCCGCGCTCGAGGTCCAGCTCCCCACCGGCGAGCGCCTCCCCATCGACGACCCCGCCCTGGCCGCTTGGCTCGGCGAGGGCGGCCGCGACGGCCAGGTCCTGCGCCTCCTGCACTCCCACCACGCCATGACCGACTGCCGCCCGGTCTCCCTCCTCTCCGCCCAGACCGCCCGCCAGGTCGGCGACGAGTCCGGCCTCGCCGTCGACCCCCTCCGCTTCCGCGCCAACATCGTCCTCGACCTCCACGACGAGTCCGGCGCCGACGCCCCCGGCTTCTCCGAGGACGCCCTCGTCGGCCGCACCCTGCGCCTCGGCGAGCGCGCCACCGTGGCGATCCTCGACCGCGACCCCCGCTGCAAGATGATCGCCCTCGACCCCGCCACCGCCGCCCTCGACGGCGCCATCCTGAAATGCGTCGGCCAGCAACACGAAGGCCGCGCCGGCATCTACGCCGCGGTGCTCGCCGAGGGCACCGTGCGCCCCGGCGACCCCGTCACCTGCCTCGACTAGGACCCGCCCATGGACCAGCCCTCCCCCACCGAGGCCGCCCTCGAACAGCTCGGCCGCCTCGCCGCCGCCGGCGCCCCCGCCTCGCGCATCGCCGAGGCCGTGGGCGCCATCGTCGCCGCCTGGGCCGCCGAGCCCGACATGAGCCCCGCCGCCGCCCAGGCCCGCATCGAGGAGCTCTGGGACAGCCTCGGCAAGGACGCCGCCGACCTCGAGGAGCAGATCGGCGACACCGACAGCCCCGACGCCGCCACCCTCGCCACGGCCCGGCGCACCCTCGCCTCGCTCCAGGCCGCCGTCGCCACGCTCGCCGCCGTGCACGCCCGCATGTAAGGCAAGCAAGGCCTTCTTTTTCTGAAGAAAAAGAAGCAAAAAGACTTTGCCACGAAGAACCCCTCCACGGCTGGCACAGGCCCAGTGTGCAAAGTTCTTTGGTTCTTTCTTTCAAGAAAGAACTGCTTCCTTCCTTCGCGCCCCCGGAAAGCCCCCCGATGTTCGTCGCCGGCAAGCTGCTGACGCTCCTCCTCCTGCCGACCGCCCTGCTCGTGGAGTGCGCGGCGCTCGGCCTCCTCCTGTCGCGCTGGCCCGCCGGCCGTGCGCTCCTCGCCCTGGCGGTGCTGGCGCAGGCCGCGTGCCTGCTGCTCCCGGTGGACGGCTGGGCGATCCGCCCCCTGGAGAACCGCTTCCCCCAGGTCACGGACTACCCCGACCACGTGGACGGCATCGTGGTGCTGGGCGGCGCGATCGACGACCTCACCAGCCGCGACCGCGGCACGCCCACGCTCAACGCGGCGGCGAACCGCATGACGACCTTCGTGGCGCTGGCCCGCCGCTACCCCGACGCGCGCCTGGTGTTCACCGGCGGCTCGGGCGACCTCGCGCAGGGCGTCTCCAACGAGGCCGAGTTCGCCCGCACCCTGCTCGACCAGCTCGGCCTGCCGCCCGGCCGCGTCCTGTTCGAGAGCCGCTCGCGCACCACCCGCGAGAACGCGACCGACACCGCGGCCCTGGTGCGGCCGCAGCCGGGCGAGCGCTGGGTGCTCGTGACCTCGGCGAGCCACATGCCGCGCGCCGTGGGCGTGTTCCGCCACGCCGGCTGGACGGTGCTGCCGTGGCCGGTGGGCTACCTCTCGCGCGACCGCATCAGCGCCCTGCCGCTGTCGATGGGCCACCGGCTCGCGGTGCTGGACTGGGCGGCGCACGAGTGGATGGGCCTGCTCGCCTACCGCCTGCGCGGCTGGACCGACACGCTGTTCCCCGCCCCGGACTGACGCCCCTCAGCCGCCGCCCTCGCGGCGCATCGCGATCCACGTCGTCATGTCCCAGGCGTTCCTGAGCCCGGCGAGCAGCAGCAGACCGCAGCCGAGCGCCAGCAGCGCGCAGGCATCCCCGGTATCGACCGCCAGCGCCGCGCCGCCCGCGGCCACCACGAGATACGCACCGAGCGGCACGAGGGCGTACCAGACCCGGTCCTCCCGATCCATCGACGCCGTGATGCCGCTGCGCACCATCCGGCGCCACACCCGCCACGAGTACGCCGTGCCGAGCACCCCGATGCCCGCGAGCAGCAGCCCCGGCACGCCCCACGACGACACCGGCATCACCGCGACCAGGCTTGCCGCCAGCACGACGCTGAACGCCACCACGATCGGCGACAGGAAGCTGCGCAGCCCGGCCTGGCGCTCCTTCGTGAACACGCCCACGCCCACCGAGACGGCGACGAACGTCAGCCCCACCAGCGTCGCCGACGCGGTCCCGGTGAGCAGGAAGAAGTCGTGCCAGGGCCCGAACAGGAACGGCGTCGTCTGCAAGCGGCATCCCCCCATGACCGGCGCGACCGGGCCGCACCGCCGCGACTCCGGGCCCGGCCCGGGCGCGCGCCGCGACAATGCGCCTTCCGCCCGCGCCTGGCCCGCGCCATCCTGCGCGGCCGCACCACGGAGCGCGCCTGCCATGACCCTGTTCCGCGGCCTGTGCGCCTTCCCCCTCACCCCCATGGACGCGCACGGCGCGGTCGACGCCGCCTCCTTCCGCGGCTTGGTCGCGCGCCTGGTCGCGGCCGGCGTGCCCTCCCTCGGCGTCCTGGGCAGCACCGGCACCTACGCCTACCTGACCCGCCCCGAGCGCCGCCGCGCCGTCGCCGCCGCCGTGGCCGAGGCCGGCGGCCGCGCCACGATCCTGGCCGGCATCGGCGCCCTGCGCACCGACGAGGCCGTCCGCCTCGGCCAGGACGCCCGCGACGCCGGCGCCGACGCCGTGCTGCTCGCCCCCGTGTCCTACACGCCCCTCACCGACGACGAGGCCCTCGCCCACTTCGCCGCCGTCGCGGAGCAGGTCGGCCTCCCCCTGTGCGTCTACGACAACCCCTCGACCACGCACTTCGCCTTCCGCCCCGAGCTCCTCGGCCGCCTCGCCCAGGTCGCCAACGTCGTCGCGCTGAAAACCCCCGCGCCCGACCCCGCCGCCCTCCCCGCCAGCCTCGCCGACCTCCGCGGGCGCACCCCGCCCGGCTTCTCCGTCGGCCACAGCGTCGACTGGAAGGCCGCCGAGGCGCTGCTGGCCGGCGGCGACGCCTGGTACAGCGTCGCCGCCGGCCTGTTCCCCGCCGCGTGCCTGGCCCTCGCCGCCGCCGCGCAGTCGGGCGACGCACCCACGGCCCGCGCCCTGGACGCCCGCCTGCGCCCCCTGTGGGACCTGTTCGCCGCCCACACCAGCCTGCGCGTCGTCCACGCCGCGGCCACCCGGATGGGCCTGTGCCGCGGCGACCTCCCGCGCCCCCTGCTGCCGCTGCCCGGCCACGTGCAGGACAGCGTCATGCGCACCGTGGACGAGCTGCGTCTCGCCTGAGGCACAAGCAGGCAAGGCCTTCTTTTTCTGAAGAAAAAGAAGCAAAAAGACTGTGCCACGAAGATCCATCCCCCACGGCTGGCACAAGCCAGGCGTGCAAAGTTCTTTGGTTCTTTCTTTCAGGAAAGAACTGCTTCCTTGCTTCGGCCACCCAGGAGACCGCCATGCCGCCCACACGCACCGCCCCTGGCTGGCCCGCGCGCCTGCCGTTCCACTACGCCTGGGTGGTGGCCGCGACGACCTTCCTGGTGCTCCTCGTCGGCGCCGGCATCCGCGCCACGCCCGGCGTGCTGATCGTCCCCCTGGAGCACGAGTTCGGCTGGTCCGACGCGACCATCAGCGGCGCCGTCGCGGTCAACATCCTGCTCTACGGCCTCGTCGGCCCCTTCGCCGTCGCCGTGATGGAACGTTTCGGCCTTCGCCGCAGCGTCTGCACCGCGCTGTGCGTGCTCTCCGTGGGCGTCGCGAGCACCGTGCTGATGCGCGCGCCGTGGCAGCTCATGCTGCTGTGGGGCGTCGTCGTGGGCACCGGCACGGGCATGGTGGCGCTGGTGCTGGGCGCCACCGTCGCCACGCGCTGGTTCGGGCGCAACCGCGGCCTGGTGCTCGGCCTGCTGACCGCGAGCAGCGCCACCGGCCAGCTCGTGTTCCTGCCCCTGCTCGCCCGCCTCGCCGAGGCCCTGGGCTGGCGCGCGGTCTCCCTCGCCGTCGCGGCCGCCGCGCTGCTGCTGGTCGTGCCCGTGGCGCTGCTGCTGCGCGACCGCCCCGCCGACCTCGGCCTCGCCCCGTACGGCCTGGACGCGATTGAGCCGGCGCGCACCGGCGGCCCGAACCCCGCGATGCGCGCGCTTGGCGCCCTGCGCACCGGCCTGGCGTCGCGCGACTTCTGGCTGCTGTCGGCGACCTTCTTCGTGTGCGGCGCCTCGACGAACGGCCTGGTCGGCACGCACCTGATCCCCGCGTGCATCGACCACGGCATTCCCGAGGTGCAGGCGGCGGGGCTGCTCGCGGTGATGGGCGTCTTCGACTTCGTGGGCACCACCGGCTCGGGCTGGCTGACCGACCGCGTGGACAGCCGCGTGCTGCTGTCGTGCTACTACGGGCTGCGCGGACTGTCGCTGATGTGCCTGCCGTGGGCGTTCACCGGCAGCGTGCACGGCCTGTCGCTGTTCGCGGTGTTCTACGGCCTGGACTGGATCGCCACGGTGCCGCCGACGGTGCGCCTGGCCGAGCGCTGCTTCGGCCGCGCCAACGCCGCGCTGATGTTCGGCTGGATCGCGGCGGCGCACCAGATGGGCGCTGCCAGCTCGGCGTGGGCGGCGGGCCTGGTGCGCACGCAGACCGGCGACTACGCGGGCGCGTTCGTCTCCGCGGGCGCGATCTGCCTGCTGGCCGCCGCCGCCGTGCCGTTCATCGGCCGCGGCCGCCCGGCCCCCGCCCTCGCGCAGGCCGCCGCCGCCGCCTGACGCGCCCCTGCCTCCCGTCAGGGTTTCCAAAGGCGAGCCTTTGGCGGAGCTCGAGGCGGAGCCTCGACCTTGCCTTGCCCACGTCGCCTGCCGCCCCGCCCATGCGGTCCACCGATATTCGCCACCACGGGATACTGGTTGCGCAACCGTACATTGCTCTGGCCGTAACGTCGCTCTATTGTCGAAGGTCCGCTGCAGGCCGATTTCTGCACTACTGCTCCCGGCCTGCACGATCCTATGCAACGAAAGGGACGAAGCGTTGATGCCGCCTGCAGTCCCAGCCGATCCGAGTGCGACGCCGCCCGCCTTCCGGAACACGATCCTCGCGTCGCTGCCCCCCGACGAGCTGGCGCTGGTCCGGCCGCACCTGTTCCGCGCGAGCCTGGTCGCCTCCCAGGTGCTGTTCGAGAAGGGCATGCCGGTCGACGCCGTGTACTTCGTCGAGCAGGGGCTCCTCGCGCTGCTGGCCGACGTCGGCGGCGGCGAGAGCATCCAGATCGGCATGATCGGCTTCGAGGGTGCGCGCGGCACCGACCTCGTGGTGCAGCCCGACCTCGCCACCGCGTACCGCAACGTCGTCGAGGTCGCCGGCTGGGCGTGGCGGATGCAGGCGGCGGACTTCCTCCGGGTGATCCCGCAGGCCCCGGTGCTGCGCGCGCAGTGCCTGGCCGTCATGAACGCCTTCTTCCGCCAGATCGCGCAGACCTCGGCGTGCAACGGCCGGCACGACCTGCACAGCCGGCTGTGCCGCCTGCTGCTCATGGCCCACGACCGCTCCGAGGACGACGAGGTGCGGCTGACGCAGGGCCAGATCGCGCGCATGATCGGCGTGCGGCGCGCGGGGATCTCGACGGTGATCGCCGCGCTGCAGGAGGAGGGCCTGCTGCGGCAATCGCGCGGCCGCATCACGCTGCTCGACCCGCAGGCCCTGCGGAAGCTCGCCTGCGCGTGCTACGCGGAGATGGCGCTGCCCTGACCGCGGCGCGCTCCCGGCGCGCCGCCGCCCGCCGGCGCACCGGAGAGCCGCCCTGACCCTCGCGTCCCGCTTCGAGATCGTGCTGCTGCTGATC
>JBPBQS010000204.1:0-64698 GCA_050920955.1 Janthinobacterium lividum
CCGTGACGACGAACGGCGCGCACAGCGCCAGCGCCAGCACGCAGAACCCCCACGCCGCCACGAACTTCCCGAGCACCGCCTGCCCCGGACCCACCGGCAGCGCCATCAGCAGCTCGATCGTGCCCGCGCCGCGCTCCCCGGCCCAAAGCCGCATCGCCAGCGCCGCCGTGAACGGCAGCAGCACCCACGGCAGCGTCCCGAAGAACGCCGCGAGGTCCGCCTGGTCGCGCGCGAAGAACCCGCCGAGCGTGAACGTCAGCGCCCCCTGCGCCACCAGGAACGCCACCAGCGCGAACACCCCCAACGGCGTGGCGAACAGCGAGGCGAACTCGCGCCGCGCCACCAGCAGCATCGCCCTCACGCCCCGGTCAGCGCCAGCACCGCCCCCTCCAGCCCGCCCGCATGCGCCCCCGCGATCGCCGCCGGCGTGCCGTCCGCAACCAGCCGCCCGCCATGGAGCACCAGCACCCGCGTGCACGCCGCCTCCACCTCGTCGAGCAGGTGCGTGCTGAGCAGGATCGCCCGCCCCGGAGACAGCGCCGCCAGCATCGCCCGCAGCCCCTGCCGCTGCGCCGGGTCCAGCCCGTCCTGCGGCTCGTCCAGCACCAGCAGCGCCGGCTCGTGCAGCGTCGCCGCCGCCAGCCCGACCCGCCGCCTGAGCCCCTTGGAAAGCGCCCCCACCCTGCGCCCCGCCACCGCCGCCAGGTCGCACCGCTCCACCGCCCGCGCGACCGCAGCCCCCCCGCGCAGCCCGTGCACCCCCGCCACGAAGCGCAGCAGCGCCGCCACCTCCATCTCCGCGTAGGCCGGCGCGCCCTCCGCCAGGTACCCCAGCGCCCGCCGCGCCCCCGCCTCGCGCACGTCCCGCCCGCACAGCAGCGCCGCCCCTCCCGAGGGCGGCAGCACGCCCGCGATCATGCGCAGCACCGTGGTCTTGCCGGCGCCGTTGCGGCCGACGAACCCCACCACCTCGCCCGCCCCGATCGCGAGGTCGAGCGGGTGCACCACGCTGCGCGCGCCGAAGCGCCGGGACAGGCCGAGGGTCTGCAGGATCGGCATGGCGAGGTTGTGCCGCGGGGAGGCAAGCAAGGCCAGAGGCGCTGCCTCTGGACTCCGCCAAAGGCTGCGCCCTTGGAACGCATCCCTAAGGAAGGCCAGTCCAGGGCGGCTCGCCCTGGCGGGTCCGGGCAGAGCCCGGCCTTGCTTGCTACCCCGCGTGCAGCGTCCGCACCGCCGCCCCACGCTCGAACAGCCGCATCAGCACCCGCACCGCCCGCCCCCGCGCGCCCTCCAGCCTCGGGTCCCGGTCCAGCAGCGCGGCCGCGTCGCGCGACGCCATGTGCAGCAGCCCCTCGTCGACCGGGTCCGACAGCCGGAACCCCGCGTCGCCGGACTGCCTGCGCCCGAGCAGGTCGCCGCCGCCGCGGATGCGGAAGTCCTCGTCGGCGATGGCGAACCCGTCCTCCGTGTCGCGCAGCAGGCTGAGCCGCCGCCGCATGCTCTCCGTGAGCCCGTCCTCGTGCATCAGCAGGCAGAACGACGCCGCCGTGCCCCGCCCGACGCGGCCACGCAGCTGGTGGAGCTGCGCCAGCCCGAAACGCTCGGCGTGCTCGATCACCATGACGCTGGCCTCGGGCACGTCGACGCCGACCTCGATCACCGTGGTCGCGACCAGCAGCCGCGTGCGCCCGGCCGCGAAATCCGCGAGCGCCGCGTCGCGCACCGGCTGGTCCTGCTGCCCGTGCGCAAGGCCGACCAGCGCCCCGAACCGCTCCTGCAGCACCACGAACCGCCCCTCCGCGGCGGCCAGGTCGCTCAGCTCGCTCTCGTGCACCATCGGGCACACCCAATACGCCCGGTCGCCGCGCTCCAGCGCCCGCGCCAGCGCATCGACCACACTCGCCATCGTCGAGACCGAGTGCAGCGTGGTGCGGATCGGCTGCCGCCCGGCGGGCTTGCCCGCGAGCCGCGAGACCTGCATCTCCCCCCACTGCGTGACCAGAAGCGTCCGCGGGATCGGCGTCGCCGTCATCACCAGCACGTCGGACCTCTCCCCCTTCGCGCCGAGCTGCAGCCGCTGCTCGACCCCGAAGCGGTGCTGCTCGTCGATCACCGCGAGCCCGAGGTCGCGGTACGCCACCCCGTCCTGGAACAGCGCGTGCGTGCCGACCACCATCCCCAGCCGCCCCGCCTGCAGCGACAGCAGCACGTTGCGCCGCGCGACTCCCTTCACCGAGCCGGTGAGCAGCCCGACCGGCACCGGCGACAGCCGCCCCAGCGTGCGGTGGTGCTGCCGCGCGAGCACGTCCGTCGGCGCCATCATCGCCGCCTGCGCCCCCGCCTCCACCGCGCGCAGCATCGCCAGCAGCGCCACCAGCGTCTTGCCCGACCCCACGTCGCCCTGCAGCAGCCGCAGCATCCGCCGCGGCGCCGCGAGGTCCACGTCGATCTCCGCGAGCGCCCCCACCTGCGACTCCGTGGGCTGATGCCCGAAGCGCTCCAGCGCCCGCGCCCGCAGCGACCCGTCGCCGAGCAGCGCGCGCCCCGGCCGGTGCCGGTTGCGGTTGCGCACCCACGCCATCGCCACCTGGTGCGCCAGCAGCTCGTCGTACGCGAGCCGCCGCCGCGGCCCCGGCCCCGGGATCTCCCCCGGCGCGTGCAGCGCGCGCAGCGCCTCGGCGAACCCCGGCCACCCCTCGCGCCGCATCAGCGCCGCGTCGTGCCACTCTGCCATCTCCGGCACCAGCGCCAGCGCTTGGCGCAGCGCCGGCCGCAGGTGCCCGCCGAACAGCCCCGCCGTCAGCGGCCACACCGCCTCCACGGCCGGCATCCGTTCCGGGTGCGAAGCCGGCACCACCTGGTCCGGGTTCGCCATGGTCAGCCGCCCGCCGAACAGCTCCACCCGCCCCGACACCAGCACGCGCGCGCCGACCGGCATCATCTTCAGCCGCGCCTGGCTGAACATCGCCAGCTCCGCGGTGCCCGTGTCGTCGCGCACCGTGACCCGCCACGGCTGGCGCGCCCGCGCCGGCGCCACGTGCCCCACGACCTCGACGTCCAGCGTGGCGATCTCGCCGGCGCGGGCGTCGCGCACGCTCGGGCGGTGCCTGCGGTCGATGAAGCTCTCCGGCAGGTGGAACAGCAGGTCGAGCACGCGCGGCCCGGCCGCCTTGCCGATCAGGGCGGCCACGGCCTCGCCCACCCCGCGCAGGGCGGTAACCGGCTGCAGCAGCGGCGACAGGTCCGGCTCCTCGCCGGGGGGCTGTGGGGACGACACGGCGCGGTGATAGGACAGCCGCGCGCTGGACTCAAAACCCCGCGACACGATATGGCCGTCCATGGCCCTGACCGACCCGCGCCGACGCCGCCTGCTGTTCCGCTCGACCCACCGCGGCACCCACGAGACCGACCTGCTGATCGGCGGCTACGTGGCGCCGCGAATCGAGACCTTCACCGAGGCGGAGCTGGACGCGCTGGAGGAGGTCATGGAGCTGCCCGACGTCGACCTCGCCGACTGGCTCTGCGGCCGCAGGCCGATCCCGGACGCGGTCGCGAGCCCGATGCTGCTGGCGATCCGCGCGGCGGCCCTGGGGTGAGGGCAGGGAAGCAAGGCCGGGCCCTGCCCGGACCCGCCAAAGGCCAGGGGCCTCTGGAAACCCGCCCGACAGCAAGGCTTCCCTTCCGGGCCAAGCCCATCACCTCCACGCCGCCACTCCTCCTGCCCGGCGAGGCTTCCTCCTCATGAGTGCCGGTCCAGGGGCGGCTCGCCCCTGGCGGGTTCGGGCAGAGCCCGACCTTCCTTCCTCCCCCGCACACTCCCTGACGGACCCGACACGATGACGGCTACGATCCACGGCGTCCCCGAGGGCTACGACGCCCTCCTCCTGGCCCGCCGCCGCGCCGAGCACACCGGCGGCCTGCTGCACGTGGCCCGCGACGACACGCGCATGGCCAAGCTCGCCGAGACGCTGGCCTTCGTGGCGCCGGAGGTGGAGGTGCTGCGTTTCCCCGCGTGGGACTGCCTGCCGTACGACCGCGTCTCCCCCAACGCCTCGATCGTGTCCGAGCGCATCGCGACCCTGGCCCGGCTGACGGAGGCGCAGTCCGCGCCGCGCATCGTGCTGACCACGGTCAACGCCCTGGTGCAGCGCGTGCCGCCCCAGATGGTGTTCGCGGGCGCGGCGCTCGACATCGCACAGGGCTCGGTGGTCGAGATCGGCAAGCTGACGCTGTTCCTGGAGGCCAACGGCTATGGCCGCGCCGACACGGTGATGGAGCCGGGCGAGTACGCCGTGCGCGGCGGCATCGTGGACTTGTTCCCGGCGGGCGAGGCGGAGCCGATCCGCCTCGACCTGTTCGGCGACACGGTGGAGAGCCTGCGCCGCTTCGACCCTACGACGCAGCGCTCCACCGGCCCCGCCACCGCGCTGGTGCTGCGCCCGGTCTCCGAGGTGCCGCTGGACAAGGAGGGCATCGCGCGCTTCCGCACCGCCTGGCGCGAGATCTTCGGCCAGGCCACCACCGAGGACCCGATCTACCAGTCCATCTCCCAGGGCCGCCGCCACCCGGGCATGGAGCACTGGGTGCCGCTGTTCCACGACGCGATGGAGACCCTGCTCGACTACCTGCCGAGCCCTGCGGTGACGCTGGACCACCAGGCCGACGAGGTGCTCGACCGCCGCCTGGAGATGATCGCCGACCACTACGACGCGCGGCGCACCGTCACCCGCGAGGGCGAGGTCCCCTACCGCCCGCTGCCGCCCGAGCGCCTCTACCTCGACCGCGCGCAGTGGGACGCGATGCTGGCGCAGGGCCCGCTGCTGGAGTTCTCCCCGTTCGGCAGGCCGGACGGCGCGGAGGGCATCGACGCCGGCGGCCGCCCCGGCCCGGTGTTCGCCCAGGCCGCCATGGGCACGCCGGGCGGCAGCGCCGCAGGCGTGGACAGCGTGTTCCGACAGCTCGGCGCGCTGCAGACCTCCAACGAGGCCAAGGGCCGCCGCACCCTGGTCGCCGCCTGGAGCCGCGGCTCGCGCGAGCGCATCGCCGCCCTGCTGCGCGAGAACGGCGTGCGCGCCCAGCCCGCCGACTCCTGGGCCGAGGCGCAACGCACCCCCGCCGGCACCGTCGGCCTGGTCACGCTCTCGCTCGACCGCGGCTTCGTGGCCGAGGGCATCGCCGTCGTCGGCGAGCAGGACCTGCTCGGCGAGCGCATCAGCCGCCCCGCCAAGCGCCGCAAGCGCGCCGACCAGTTCATCGCGGAGGCCACCGAGATCGCCGAGGGCGACCTCATCGTGCACCAGGAGTACGGCATCGGCCGCTACGTCGGCCTGGAAACCCTGACGGTGGGCACCGCGCCGCACGACTGCCTGCGCCTCGTCTACGACAACAACGAGAAGCTGTTCCTCCCCGTGGAGAACATCGAGCTGCTGAGCCGCTTCGGCTCGGAGACCCAGGGCGTGTCCCTGGACAAGCTGGGCGGCGCGGGCTGGCAGACCCGCAAGGCCAAGATGAAGCAGCGCATCCAGGACATGGCCGGCGCCCTGATCCGCACCGCCGCCGAGCGCCGCCTGCGCGAGGCCACCAGCATGACCCCGGCCGAGGGCGCCTGGGACGAGTTCTGCGCCCGCTTCCCCTTCGCCGAGACCGAGGACCAGGCCCGCGCCATCGCCGACGTGCTGGAGGACATCGCGTCCGGCCGCCCGATGGACCGCCTGATCTGCGGCGACGTCGGCTTCGGCAAGACCGAGGTGGCACTCCGCGCTGCCTTCGTCGCCGCCATGACCGGCGCCCAGGTCGCCGTCGTCGTCCCCACCACCCTCCTCGCCCGCCAGCATTTCCGCACGTTCACCGCCCGCTTCGCCGGCCTGCCCGTCAAGGTCGCCCAGCTCAGCCGCATGGTCACCGCCAAGGAGGCCATCGAGGTCCGCCGCGGCGTCGCCGACGGCAGCATCGGCCTCGTCGTCGGCACCCACGCCCTGCTCGCCAAGTCCATCGAGTTCGCCGAGCTGGGCATGGTGATCGTCGACGAGGAGCAGCACTTCGGCGTCACCCACAAGGAACGCCTCAAGGCGCTCAAGGCCGACGTCCACGTCCTCACCCTGACCGCGACCCCGATCCCGCGCACCCTCCAGCTCGCCCTGACCGGCCTGCGCGAGATGAGCCTGATCGCGACCCCCCCCGTCGACCGCCTGGCCGTGCGCACCTTCATCGGCCCCTTCGACCACGTCGTCGCGCGCGAGGCGATCCAGCGCGAGCGCTTCCGCGGCGGCCAGATTTTCTGCGTGGTCCCCCGCATCGAGGACCTCGACCGCATGGCCGACCGCCTGCGCCAGATCGTGCCCGACGCCCGCATGGTCCAGGCCCACGGCCGCCTCGCCCCCACCGAACTGGAACGGGTGATGACCGAGTTCGGCGACGGCAAGTACGACATCCTCCTCTCCACCAACATCGTGGAGAGCGGCCTCGACATGCCCGCCGTGAACACGCTGATCATCCACCGCGCCGACATGTTCGGCCTCGGCGCCCTCTACCAGCTCCGCGGCCGCGTCGGCCGCGGCAAGCTGCGCGGCTACGCTTACCTCACCTGGCCCCAGTCCCACCGCCTTTCCGCCGCCGCCGCCAAGCGCCTCGACGTGATGCAGACGCTGGACACCCTCGGCGCCGGCTTCACCCTGGCCTCCCACGACCTCGACATCCGCGGCGCCGGCAACCTCCTCGGCGACGAGCAGTCCGGCCACATCCGCGAGGTCGGCATCGAGCTCTACCAGCAGATGCTGGAGGACGCCGTCGGCGACCTGCGCGCGGAGAAAGGCGCCCGCGCCCGCTCCGACCGCGAGTGGACACCCAACATCTCCCTCGGCCTGCCCGTCCTCATCCCCGACGTCTACGTCCGCGACCTGCCCGTCCGCCTCGGCCTCTACCGCCGCATCGGCGCCCTCGCCACCGACGGCGAGGGCGAGGCGATGGCCGCCGAGCTGGTCGACCGCTTCGGCCCGCTCCCCGCCGAGGTCGAGAACCTGCTCTCCGTCGTCTCCCTCAAGCGCGAGTGCCGCGCCGCCGGCGTCGAGAAGCTGGAGGCCGGCCCGAAGGGCATGGTCGTGCAGTTCCGCGGCAACAGCTTCCGCAACCCCGCCGGCCTCGTCACCTGGCTCGGCACCCGCGGCAGCACCATGCGCCTGCGCCTGGACCACAAGCTCGCCGTCGTCCGCGAGATGGGGATCGCAGAGCGCGTGAAGCTGGCGCGCGATGTGCTGGGCAACCTCAACCGGATCGCGGGGCAGGCGAGGGCGGCGTAGGAAGGGCAGGGGAGCTCAGGCAAGAAGGCCAGCAAGTCTTCTTTTTCTGAAGAAAAAGAAGCAAAAAGACTTTGCCCGTCGGCTCCTGAGGCGTGGCCAGGCGCGGAGACCACAGTCGGAAGTTCTCTGATCTTTTCGACGAGGGCGCGTCTTCTTCCCGGTGAGACCGGCAGGCACGGATCAGCAGGTCCATGGCGGCCTCTGGAGCCTGCACGCATCGAGGGTACCGGAACGACACACTCGCGCACGCTTTTGCCACGCACACTTGGCCTGCACGGAACCGTGATCTACCCTGGGTAGATGCAAAAGCATCTTGTTCCCGTCGTCCTCGCGTTCCTCTGCAGCGCCTGTTCTCTCACCAACGAGCACGTCGACGTCGCCTACACGCCCGATCCCGCGATCCCTCGCGTGCTTGCCCCGGGCGCCGGCGACCTGGTGCTGGACGTGAGCGATCGGCGGCGCGCCGAAAGCCCCGACTGGATCGCCGACAAGAAGAACGGCTACGGCATGCGGCTGGCGAACGTGCTGGCGCAGAAGCCGGTGACTGATCTCGTGCGCGAGGCGCTGGCGCAGGAGCTGACGGCGCGCGGCTTCCACGTCGGCACGACCGGGGCCACCACGAGCGTGGAGGTGTCGCGGCTCGAATCGATCTACCAGAACCGCTTCTTCACCATCGGCGCCATCGGCTACGCCGACCTGTCCGTGCAGGTGCGACACCCGGACGGCACGATCGCCTACGCCCGCACCTTCTCCGTCCAGGACGACCAGGAAGGCAGCATCGCCGGCACCGCCGGACAGGCCCGGCGCAGCGTGGAACGCACCCTGACGAAGGTCATCGGACAGGTCGTCTCCGATCCCGCGTTCATTGCCGCCCTGTCCGTCGGGCCGCACCTGAGCTAGGGCGCGATCGTCTTGACATGACCCCCGGCAGGAGCGGCACGGGAATCTCGCACAATCCCCGGGCTGAACTCGTCCGCAGTACCCGCCGAGTTGCCTTCCTGCCCGACACCACGTCTGAGCTGATCCCTACGCCGAGAGCCTGGTCTCCGCCGCCACCCGCACCGTCCCCCGCAGCAGCGCCGCTAGGAATCCCCGTCCCCACGCGACCGCCGACGTCCCCTCGATCGCCCCCCACAACGCCTGCCACCGCTCCTGCCGCTCCCCCAGCGACATCGACAACGCAGCGTCCAGCGCATCCGCCAGCTCGTCCGGATCGTGCGGGTTGACCAGCAGCGCCGCCGTCAGCTGGTGCGCCGCGCCGGCAAACCGCGACAGCACGAGCACGCCCGGATCCTGCGGGTCCTGCGCCGCGACATACTCCTTCGCCACGAGGTTCATCCCGTCGCGCAACGGCGTGACGTAGCCCACCCGCGCCTCGCGCATGAACCCCGCCATCTGGTCCCGCGACCCGCCGTGCGCCAGCAGCCGCAGCGGCGTCCAGTCCGCCTCGCCCCACTCCGAGTTGATCGCCCCCGCCTCGTGGTCGATCGCCAGCCGCAGGTCGCGATACGCCGATACGTCCTTTCGGCTCTCGGCCGCGATCTGCAGCAGCGTCGCACGCCTGCGCCAGTCCGGCCGCGTCTCCAGCAGCCTGCGGAACCCGGCAAGACGCTGCAGCAGCCCTTTGGTCGGATCCATCCTGTCCACGCCGAGCACGAGCCTCTGCCCCTGCAGGCTGCGCCTGAGCCGCTCCGTTGCCGGCGTGCGCCACGCCTCGTCCGCGGTCCGCGCGAAATCGCGCGCGTCGATCTCCACCGGGAACGCGCCAAGCCTGACATGGCGATCCGCCACCCGCAGCCCCCCGTCGACGCGCACGGCCCCACCAAGCCGCTGGGCCGCACTGGCGAAGTTCTCCACGTCGTTGGCCGTCTGGAACCCGACCAGATCGGCCGCGAGCAGATCGCGCACCAGCGCCCCGGCCTCGGGCACGCTGGCCAGCATGTCCGGTCCGGGGAAGGGGATGTGCAGGAAGAAGCCGATCGGCGCGCGCACGCCCCGCGCCCGCAGCATCGCCGGCATGGCCATCAAGTGGTAGTCGTGCACCCAGATCACGTCGGTCGGCCGCAGCAGCGGCACCAGCGCCTCGCTCAGCCGCTCGTTGACCTGCCGGTACACGCCCGCCGCGCGACGGTCATAGACCATGTGCTCCGGCATCGAGTGCAGCAGCGGCCAGAGCGTGCCATTGGAGAAATCGTTGTAGTAACGCTCGTGCTCATCGCGGGTGAGATCGACCGTGGCGTACTGGATCGCCCCATCGGTCACGGTACCGACTTGGCGCGGCGTGTCGTCGCTGACCTTGCCGCTCCAGCCGAACCAGACCCCGCCGCGCCGCTGCATCAACCCGTGCAGCGCCACGGCGAGGCCGCCGGCCTGGGCGCCCGCGCCGCTCGGCACGGGAACCCGGTTCGAGACGACGACGATCCGGTTCATCAGACCTCCAGCACCGCCACCGGCAGGCCCGCCAGCACGTCGGACACCGCCAGCCTGCCGGCCGCCGCCGCCACGTCCTGCGCCCTGCCATCCAGGACGTTCCTGGCCCCACCTTCACCGAGGCTACGCGGCAGGAGTATGGCGGTTCCCCCCCACGCCCCCGGCTCGACCAGCGGCGTCGCTCCCACCCCCGCCGCGACCGAGAGCCGCGTCACCACGACGATGGCCGCGCGCTCCCCTTCGGTGCGTGCGAACGCGAGGACGTGATCTGCCAGCGGCCCCTCCACCTTGAGCGGCACGTAGGCCCCCGTGGCGAACAGCTCCGGCGCGCGGGCGCGGAACGCGAGCACGCGCGCGATCACCGCCTGCTTGACCCGCCCGTCGTGCCAGTCCGCCAGCAGCGCGTCCGGCGCCAGCCCGGCCGCGAGCGACGCCTCGCGCGCCGGGAAGTCCACGGGACGACGGTTGTCCGGATCGACCAGCGACAGATCCCAGTACTCCGCCCCCTGGTACAGGTCCGGCACGCCCGGCGCCGTCATGCGCAGCACGCTCTGCGACAGCCCGTTCAGCGCCCCGGCCGGGGCGATGCGCGCCACCAGCGCCGCGATCTCGCGCCCGACGTGCGAGGCCCGCTCCGGATCGAGCACGCCCGCCAGGAAGTCGCGGCACGCCTGCTCGTAGGCCTCGTTCGGCACCGACCAGCCCGAGCGCCGCTTGCCCTCGCGCAGCGCCTTCTCCAGCCACCCCTCGACGCGCGTGCGCAGCGCCGCCAGCCCGTCCGCGTCCTGCGGGTCGAGGTCGAGCGGCCAGGCGCCGACCAGCGTCTGGTAGATCATCAGCTCGTCGCAGGCATCCGGCGCCGCCCCGTCCTCGAGATCGCGCTTCAGGGACGCGTTGAGCCTGGTCCAGCGGGTGATCGCCGCCTCCCACTCGCCGGGGATCTCCGACAGTACGGCGAGGCGGATGCGGTTGTCCTCGCCGCGCTTGTGGTCGTGGGTCGCGGTCGCCAGCAGGGCGCGCGGAAACCGCTTCTGCCGTTCCTTGTTGATCGCGTGGAAGCCGGCAGGCGTAAGCGCGAACTGCGACGGCTCGCTGCCGACCTCGTTGCGCGAGATCAGCCGCCCGAAACGATAGAACGCAGTGTCCTCGACCGACTTCGCCGCCGTCGGCGACGAAAGCTGCTGGAACCGCACCATCGCGCGCAGCCGCTCGTTGCGCCGGCTGCCCGCGGGCACGCTGCGCAGATCCTCGCCCGACAGCCACCCCGCCACCAGATCGAGCAGCCTGGTGCCCGTCGCCGGCACGGTCCGCCTGGCGCCGGCAATCGCCCAGTCCATCGCCTGCTTGTCGGTCTCGCTCAGCCCGCCCGGCCCGGCATAGACGCGATACACCCGGAAGTGCACCAGGATCTCGGTCAGCACGCGCTGGATCGCGGTGACCGTGTAGTCGCGTGTCTTCAGGTCGCGCCGCGCGATGCGGTGCAGCGCCACCGAGGTCGCATACAGCTCCGACGCCAGGCTCTCGCGCAGGATCTGCCGTCGCGCCGTGCGCGCCTCCTCCTCGAAATGCCCGGTGCGCCCGGTCTGCGCGCTCCACATCTCGGTCAGCGGCGCCTCGCCCGCCGGGTCGTGCAGCACGGCGGCAACATCGTTCATGAAGTCGTAGCCGGTGGTTCCGTCCGTCAGCCAGTCCGTCGCCAGCCGCTCGTGCGTGGCCAGGATCTTCTCGATCCAGATCACCGGCTGCGCGTGCGACAGCCCCGCCGGCCGCTGCGCCGTCAGCGCGTCGAGCCTGCGGCGCAGCTTGCGGCAGTACTCGCGCGGCGCCGCCAGGCCGTCGACGTGGTCGATGCGCAGCCCGTCGATCAGCCCCTCGGCGTACAGCGCGAACACCGTCTCGTGCGTCGCGTCGAACACCGGCGCCAGCTCGGCACGGATGCCCGCGAGCCCGTTGACGTCGAAGAACCTGCGCCAGTTGATCTCGTCCGACGCCGCCCGCCACCACGCCAGCCGGTAGTTCTGCCGCTCCAGCAGCCGGTGCAGCCGGTCGCGCCCCGCCGGGTCCTTCGCGTCGTAGCCGCGCAGCGCCTCGTGCGTGGCCCGCACGTTCTCCGGCAGCCGCAGCGCCTCGTGCAGCTCGCCCGCCGCGGCGCGCATCTCGGCGCGGTTGCCTGTCGGCAGGTCGGCGAACGCGCGCGCCACCTCCTCGAGCTGCCCGCCCTCGGTGAGCAGCACCGCCGCATAGTCGCGCGGGCTGACCGGGAAGCGGTTGCCGAAATAGTCGACGTAGAGCTTGCCCGCCGCCTCGTCGAGGTTGAGCGTCAGCTCGCCCGCCTCCAGCGCCTCGCCGTAAGCGCTGCCCAGGAACGGCGCCAGCATCCGCCCGCGCAGCGTGGGATCGGGCGGATCCCAGTCGATGTCGAACGTCTCGGCATACGGGCTGGCGCGCCCCCACTCCAGCACGTCCTGCCACCAGGCGTTCTCGCCGGTGCCGACGCCCATGTGGTTTGGCACGATGTCCAGGATCAGCCCCATGCCGTGGCGCCGCAGCTCGGCGACCATGCGCTCCAGCGCCGGCCGCCCGCCCAGCTCCGGGTTGATGCTGTTGTGGTCGATGATGTCGTAGCCGTGCGTCGACCCCTTGCGGGCCTGCAGCAGCGGCGAGGCGTACAGGTGGCTGACGCCCAGGCTGTCGAAATACGGAACGAGCGCCGCCGCGTCGTCCATGGTGAAATCCTTGTGGAACTGCAGCCGTGCCGTCGCCGACAGCGGCTTCATCTCCCGGGAGTCGGTCGTGTTCATGCGCTGGTCCTTGGGCCGCCGCGTCGGGCGGTATCGAGCGCGCGCAGCCGTGCCGCGACGCGGGGAGAATCGAGCAGCGTGGCGGCCTCGCCGGGCAGGCGGCGCTGCCAGTTCGGATGGCCCTCGGTGGTGCCCGGCAGGTTGGGCTGCTCCACCAGCGCGAGCGCGTCCTCCACCGGCAGCATGACCAGCTCGCTGGCCGCCCCGCCCACGTGGACGCACGCCGCATCCGCCACCGCGTCGCCATCCTCGTCGCCGGGCGCCGGACCCTGGGCCGCGCCGCTCGCGGTCATGGCGTCCCACAGCGCCGTGCGGTCGCGCGCCCGCTCGTCGCGCTCCTTGCCCTCGTCGCGCACCAGGTCGAGCTTCGCCCGCCAGTCGATGTCGCGCCCGCGCCACCACCCCGCCACCGTGGCGAGATCATGCGTCCCGGTCATCGCCGACGCCTCGCGCGTCCAGTGCGCCGGCGCCACGAATTTTTCCGATTTGTCCCGCTCGAACCACAGCACGCGCATGCCGTCCACGCCCGCATCGCGCAGCCGGTCCTGGAACCCCTCCGGCACCGTCCCGAGGTCCTCGGCGAGCACGATCGCGCGGTGCCGAAAACTCTCCAGTGCGATCAGCCGCAGCAGGTCCCGCTCCGGGAACTGCAGGTAGGCGCCATCCTTCGAGCCGGCGCCCTCCGGCACCACCCACAACCGGTGCAGCCCGAGCCCATGGTCGATGCGCACGCCGCCCGCATGGCGCAGCGCGGCGCGCAGCATCTCCAGGTAAGCACCGTACCCCCGCTGCGCCAGCCCGCGCGGCGAGAACGCCGCCAGCCCCCAGTTCTGCCCGTCCCGGCTCATCAGGTCCGGCGGCGCCCCCACCGTCATGCCGAGCAGCGTCTCGTCCTGCCGGCTCCAGCAATGGCTGCCCCCCGGATCCGTCCCCACCGCAAGATCCGAGATCAGCCCGATCGCCATGCCCGCGCGCTTCGCCGCCGCCTGCGCGTCCGCCAGCCCGCGGTCCGCCGCGAACTGCATGAACGCATGCGCCGTGACCTCCGCCTCGTGCGCCTGCGCGAACGCGCGCACCGCCGGCGACTCCGGCGAACGGAACTGCTCCGGCCAGTCGCGCCAGTACCAGGCGTGCCCCTCGGCCAGCATGTGCGCGTGGATCGCCTCGAAGCGCGCGTGCTCCTCCAGGCTCCCGCCCTCTGCCGCGCGCCACGCCTCGAACGCCGCGCGCGTCGTCGGGTCCATGCCCGCGAACGCATCGCGCAACGCCGCCAGCCGCTGCCGCCCCGCCACCGGCCAGTCCACCAGGTCTCCCCGCGACAGTGCCCCCGCCGCCTCGCCGCCGAAATCCAGCGGCGCGTGCAGCACGTTCAGCGCCACCCGGCTCGACGGCGAGTACGGGCTGAACCGGTCCGGATCGGCGGAGAACTGCGCATGCACCGGGCTGATGGTCACCGCATCCGCGCCGTGCCCCGCCGCATTGCGCACGAACGCGCCGAGCGCCGCGAAATCGCCGATGCCCCCGTCGCCCTCGCGCCGCAGCGCGTACAGCTGCACGGCAATGCCCCACGCCGCCCGCCCGCCGGTCGCATCGCCCACCGTGAAGCAGCGGCCCGGCGCCACCGCCACCGTCGTGCGCGCCTCGCCGAGCGTGACCTCGTGGTAGCCCGGCTCCAGGATCGCCGGGATCGTGCAGCCCTCGCCGTCCGCCTCCGCCTGCCCGTCGAAACGCCGCCCGTCCTCCAGCACCATCGCATAGCGCCCCGCCGCCACCGGCAGCCGGATGCGATGCCCCGCCACTGCCGTGACCAGCGGCGGCAGGCTCCGCCCCGCCTCCACGAGCGCCGCCCGGCTCGCCGCCACGGCGGCGTCGTCCGCCGCATCCAGGCCCATCGAGCGCAGCACCGCGCGCAGCGTGTCCACGCCGACCGCGTGCTCCTTGCCGAACGCGTCGGTCCAGCGCGGCATCACCCCGGCGTCGCGCGCCAGCCCATCAAGCGTCGCGTCGCTCATGCGCCCGCGCCGAGGAACACGACCGTGGAGCGCGCCGGCAGCGTGCCGCCCGCAGCCTTCGCCCCGTCCCCGCCATGGCTCTCGAACACGCACTCTCCCGCCGGCGCCGCGACCTCGACCGACGCCTCGCCCAGGTTCGTCGCCACCACCAGCGTCTCGCCGTTGCCCATCCGCCACTGCCCCCGCACCGCCTGCGCGCCCAGCGCCTGCGCGCCCTCGCTCACCGCCCCCGGAATGCCCGGCACGATCCGCGCCGCCCGCAGCGCCAGCAGCCGCTGGTGCAGCGCGAACACCTCGCCGCCATCCTCGCCAGGCTGCGGCACCGACGCGTCGAACGTCGAGTGCGCGTTGGGATCGGGAATCCTCTCCCGCGTCTCGGCATTCTGGAACGCCGCGAAGTGCTTGAACTCCTCGCGCCGCCCCGCGCGCACCAGCCCGGCCAGCTCCTCGTTGTGGTCCGTGAAGAACAGGAACGGCGTGCGGCTCGCGTGCTCCTCGCCCTCGAACAGCATCGGGATCAGCGGCGTGCTCAGCAGCAGTGCCGTGGCCGCCCGCAGCGCCTCCGGGTCCGCCAGCGCCGCGAGCCGGTCGCCCATCGCGCGGTTGCCGATCTGGTCATGGTTCTGCAGGCAGATGACGAAGCTGGTCGGCGGCAGGTGCCCGCTCGCCTCGCCCCGCGCCTTGCCCGAATGCGGCGAGGTCTCCCCCTGGTACGAGAACCCCTCGGACAAGGAGCGCGCCAGCAGCCTCGACGCATCCTGAAAGTCCTCGTAGTACCCCTCGCTCTCCCCGGTGAGCATCACGTGCACGCAGTGGTGCCAGTCGTCCGTCCACTGCGCGTCGAACAGCGCCGAGTCCGGCGTCGCGCGCAGCAGCTCCGCCGTGTTGAACTCGTTCTCCAGCACCAGGTGCACCTGCCGCCCCGGCTCGGCCGCCGCCCGCAGCGCCCGGCTCAACTGCCCCAGGAACGCCTGCGGCCGGATCGCGTGCACCGCGTCGAAGCGCAGCCCGTCGATCCTGTACTCCTGCAGCCACATCAGCGCGTTCTGGATGAAGAACTGCTGCACCGGCTCCTTCTTGAAGTCGATCGCAGCACCCCACGGCGTGTGCTCGCCCTCGTCGAAGAACGTCTCCGCCAGCCCGTGGATGTACGCCCCGTCCGGCCCGAAGTGGTTGTACACGACGTCGAGCATCACCATCAGCCCGAGCCCGTGTGCCGCATCCACCATCGCCTTGAACGCGTCCGGCGTGCCGTAGGCCTCGTCCGGCGCATACGGCAGTACCCCGTCGTACCCCCAGTTGTGCGCGCCGGGAAAGTCCGCGACCGGCATCAGCTCGACCGCCGTCACCCCGAGCCGCTTCAGCTCCGGCAGCATCGCCCGGATGCCGTCGAAGCCACCGCACGTGCCCGGGTGCAGCTCGTACACCACCGCCTCGTGCCACGGCCGCCCCAGCCAGCCGCCGTTCTCCCACGCGTAGCTGCGCGCGTCCGTGACCACGCTCCAGCCGTGCACGTCGCCGTCCTGCTGGCGCGACGCCGGGTCGGGCATCTCCGTCCCGTCCTGGGTGCGCAGCCGGTAGCGCGTGCCCGCCGGGCAGCGCACGTCGAGCGCGAACCACCCGTCCCCGGTCTCGTGCATCGGCTGCGGCGCCGCGTCGCGGATCACCAGCGACAGCGACCGCGTGGACGGCGCCCAGACGCGGAACCTGGTGCTGCCGTCGGGCTGCACCTGGGCGCCGATCGTGCCGGGATGGCTGAAAGTCACGCTCATGGGGAGTCTCCGTGTGGGGCAAAGCAAGCAAGGTTGAGGCGCTGCCTCAAACTCCGCCAAAGGCTCGCCTTTGGAATCCAGTACCTAAGTCAGGGGATCAAAGGGTCCTCGGACCCTTTGCGGGTTTGGGCAGAGCCCATGCTTGCCTGCCGCCCGTCACCCCCCCGCCGGCTCCGCCACCAGGATCACCGTGGATAGCGGCGGCAGCGTGAGCACCACAGAAGCCGGCTGCTCGTGCGACGCCATGCCCTCGGCCTGGACCCCGCCACCGTTGCCCACGTTGGAGCCGCCGTACCCCGCCGCGTCGCTGTTCAGCGCCTCGCGCCAGAAGCCCGCCACCGGCACGCCCACCCGGTACCCGTAGCGCGGCACCGGCGTGAAGTTGCACACGACGAGCACCGCCGGATCGGCGTCGTCGCCGAGCCGCAGGTAGGCGAACACGCTCTGCTCGGCGTCCTCGCGCACCACCCAGCGGAAGCCGCTCTCCTCCGTGTCGCGCGCGTGCAGCGCGCGCAGGTCGCGGTAGCGCGCGTTGAGGTCGCGCAGCAGCGCCTGCGCCCCCTTGTGCCGGGGATCGTCGAGCAGGAACCAGTCCAGCCCGCGGTCGTGGTTCCACTCGCGAACCTGGCCGAACTCCTGGCCCATGAAGATCAGCTTTTTGCCGGGATGCGTCCACATGAAGCCGAGATAGGCGCGCAGGTTGGCGAACTTCTGCCACTCGTCGCCCGGCATCTTCCCGATCAGCGAGCCCTTGCCGTAGACGACCTCGTCGTGGCTGATCGGCAGCAGGAACTTCTCGGAGAACGCATACACCAGGCCGAACGTCATCGAGCCGTGGTGCCAGCGGCGGTTGACCGCCTCCTCCTCGATGTAGTGCAGGCTGTCGTGCATCCAGCCCATGTTCCACTTGTAGTCGAAGCCGAGCCCGCCCTCGTCCGCCGAGCGCGTGACGCCCGGGAACGCCGTGCTCTCCTCGGCGATCAGCAGCGCGCCCGGCGCCCGCTCGGCGACCGCGCGGCTGAGGTCCTGGAAGAACGCGATGGACTCGAGGTTCTCGCGCCCGCCGTACTGGTTGGGCACCCACTCGCCCTGCTTGCGGCTGTAGTCGCGGTACAGCATCGAGGCCACCGCATCGACGCGGATCGCGTCCACATGGAAATGCTCGAGCCAGTGCAGCGCCGAGCCGATCATGAACGCGCGGACCTCGTTGCGCCCGAGGTTGTAGATCAGCGTGTTCCAGTCCTGGTGGAACCCCTCGCGCGGATCGGCATGCTCGTACAGCGCCGTGCCGTCGAAGCGCGCCAGACCGTGCGCGTCCGTCGGGAAATGCGCCGGCACCCAGTCCAGGATCACGCCCACGCCCGCCGCGTGGCAGCGGTCCACGAACAGGGCGAAGCCCTCCGGCGCACCCATGCGGGCCTGCGGCGCGAACTGCCCGAGCGGCTGGTAGCCCCAGGAGCCGCCGAACGGATGCTCCTGGATCGGCAGCAGCTCGATGTGCGTGAACCCCATCAGCTTGGCATACGGCACCAGCTTGGCCGCGAGCCGCGTCCAGTCCGCCCCGTTCTCCGAGCCTGGCAGCCACGACGCGGCATGTACCTCGTACACCGAGATCGGCGAGGACGGCGACTGCGCCGCAGCCCGCCCCTCCATCCACGCGGCGTCGGTCCACGCAGGCGGCGTCGGGTCGGCCACGATCGAGGCCGTCGCCGGCGGCACCTCGGCGCGCCAGGCGACCGGGTCCGCCTTGAGCGGCAGCACCGTGCCGTTCGGATCGGCGATCTCGTACTTGTAGATCGTGCCCGCCCCGATGCGCGGCACGAACAGCTCCCACACCCCGGCCTCGTGGCGCAGGCGCATCGGCAGGCGCCGCCCGTCCCACGCGTTGAACGGCCCGACCACGGACACCCGACGCGCATTGGGCGCCCACACCGCGAAGCGCACGCCCGGCACGCCCTCGTGCTCGGTGACATGCGCCCCGAGCGCCTTCGCGATCTCCAGATGCCGCCCCTGCGCGAGCAGATGCACGTCCAGCTCGCCCAGCACCGCGGGGAATGCGTAGGGATCCTCCGTCTCGCGCACCACGCCCGCGCTGGTGATGCGCAGCAGGTACGGCTCGCCCGACGCCACCGCGCCGACCCAGAACCCGTCGGGATGCTGGCGCGTCAGGCTGCCGATCACCGCCTGCGAGGCGCGCTCGACGACATCGATGGAGTCCGCGTCCGGCACGAAGGCGCGCACCGACCAGCCGCCCGCCGCACGGTGCGGGCCGAGCACCGCGAACGGATCGCCGTGCCGCGCATGGACGATCGCCTCCACCGCGCCCGGCTCGACGACCGGGGCGGCAGCGGGCACGTCCGCCGGCGGGGCAGGGGGCTCGGCCACCGTCACGGCGACGTCGGTGCCGGGATCGGCGCCGACCTCGAGCGTGCCGGCGTCCTGGGTCTGCTCAGCCATGGGCGTCGCCTCCAAGCGGTCCGGTCAGGCGTTCGACGATCTCGGCGAACCCCGAGAGCGGGATCGCCAGCCAGGTCGGACGATTGGCGGCCTCGTAGCGGATCTCGTAGGCCGCCTTCTCCAGCAGGAAGAGGTCGAGCACGGCCTGCTCGGACTCCGGCGCCACCCACGGGCGAGGCGCCGCCAGCAGCACCGCGCGGTAGGCCTCGAGGAACGCAGCCGAGGTCGTGACCCGGAACCGCTCCACCACCAGCGCGCGGTTGCCCGCCGCCGACCCGGACTCCGCGGTGCGCCCGGTGGACGCCGTCGCCGCCGCGTAGTCGAACGAGCGCAGCAGCCCCGCCACGTCGCGCATCGGCGAGGACTTCGCCCGACGCTGCTCCATGGTCCGCGCCGGCTCGCCCTCGAAGTCGATCAGGTAGGCGTCGCCCTGCACCACGAGCACCTGCCCGAGATGGAAGTCGCCGTGCACGCGCGTCTGCAGCGCGCCCCGGCCCTGCCGCGCCAGCCCGCGCGCCGCCTCGCGGATCTGCTCCGCCCGGCCGCGCAGCGCATCCGCACGGGCATGGTCCGCGGCGTCCGCCCACTGCGTCACCCGCCCGAGCGCCTCCAGCGCGCCGTCGATCTGCGCGATGGCACCCTCGGCCCACTCGCCCAGCGCCGCCTCGTCCGCGTCGAGCGGCCGGAACGCCGGGTCGTCGCTCTCCGCCGACAGCACGGCGTGCAGCTCCGCGAGCCTGCGCCCCATCGCGGCGGCGAACGCGTGGTAGCCCGACAGCACGTCGTCCACGATCGCCTCGTCGGCCTGCTCCGCGCCCACGTCGTCGGCGGCACGCGCCAGGTACTCGAGCGTCCAGCCCCAGCCGTCGCCCTGGTTGCGCACGAAGCCCTGCACCAGCGCCACGGTGTGCGGCACGCCGTCCGCGTTCACCCGCACGGTCTCGGCGACGAGCGGCGCGATGTTGCCGAAGCCGCGCTCCGTCAGGTAGCCGGTCATCTCCGCCTCGGGATGGATGCCGGCCAGCACCTTGCGCACGACCTTGAGCACGACCGCGTCGCCGATGATCTGCGACGAGTTGGACTGCTCCGCCGACAGGCGCCGGATCTCGTATCCCTCCGGCAGGTCGAGCAGGTCGCCGCGCGACGTGGTGCGGAACCGCAGCTCGCCGCCCGGGAACGCCAGCACGCTGCCGGCCCGCATGTGCTCCAGCATCGCGTTCGTGAAGTCGTCGGAAGCGAAGCCGTCGGTCAGGTAGCCGACCTGCGGCCCGCGCCTGGCGCGCGCGAAGGCGAGCTGCATGCCCAGCGCGCTGGAGTTCTCCTCGATCGCCGCGATCGGCAGCGCGTAGCTCTCCGTGCGGTCGCCCACGGCCACCTCGACCTCGGAGAACAACACGTTGTTGTCGCGCCCCGAACGCAGCGCCACCCCGTAAGACAGCTTCGCCGAGTGCAGCGTCTCGCCCTTCGCGCCGAACCAGCGCCGCATGCCGAGGTAGGCCGGCAGGATGTCGCGCTCCAGCGTGCGTCGCGCGAAGGTGTCGGTCAGCATGTCGACCAGCTCGTTGCGCACCACGAGGGTCGCGAACTCCGGCAGCATCTCCGGCGCCGGCGTGTGCCAGGACGGCGTCTGCGTGGCGCTGGCCAGGCGGAACCAGAAGAACCCGTACGGCGGCAGCGTCAGCAGGTAGGTGAGCTGCCCGATCGGCGGGAACACCGAGCCGCCGACCAGGTCGATCGGCACCCGCCCCTCGAACGCCGACAGGTCGAGCTCCACGGCCTGCGCCGCGCGCGACAGGTTCGACACGCACAGCAGCGTCTCGCCCTCGCCGCCGTGCCCGTCCGCGCCGTGCCCCTCGACGCCGTTCCCGTCCTCCAGCTCGCGCAGGTAGGCGAGCACCTTGCGGTTGTTCGGGTACAGGAACTTCTGCGTGCCCCGCCCGAACGCGCGGTGGTGGCCGCGCACCGCCAGCATCCTGCGCATCCAGTTCAGCAGGGAGTGCTGGTCGCGCGCCTGGCTCTCCACGTTGACCGCCTGGAAGCCGTACATCGCGTCCATGATCGGCGGCAGCACGAGCTGCGCCGGGTCGCAGCGCGAGAACCCGCCGTTCCTGTCCATCGACCACTGCATCGGCGTGCGCACGCCGTCGCGGTCGCCGAGGTGGATGTTGTCGCCCATGCCGATCTCGTCGCCGTAGTAGATCACCGGCGTGCCGGGCATCGACAGCAGCAGCCCGTTCATCAGCTCGACGCGTCGCCGGTCACGCTGCAGCAGCGGCGCCAGACGCCTGCGGATGCCCAGGTTGATGCGCGCCCGCTTGTCCGACGCGTACGTCTCCCACAGGTAGTCGCGCTCCGACGAGGTGACCATCTCCAGCGTCAGCTCGTCGTGGTTGCGCAGGAAGATCGCCCACTGGCAGTTCGCCGGGATCTCCGGCGTCTGGCGCATGATGTCGGTGATCGGGAAGCGGTCCTCGCGCGCGATCGCCATGTACATGCGCGGCATCAGCGGGAAGTGGAACGACATGTGGCACTCGTCGCCCTCGCCGAAGTAGACCTGGGCGTCCTCCGGCCACTGGTTCGCCTCCGCCAGCAGCATCTTGCCCGGCGCCACCACGTCCAGCTCCGCGCGGATGCGCTTGAGGATGGCGTGCGTCTCCGGCAGGTTCTCGTTGTTGGTCCCCTCGCGCTCCACGAGATACGGCACGGCATCGAGCCGCAGCCCGTCCACGCCGAGGTCGAGCCAGTAGCGCATGACGGACAGAACCTCGTCCATCACCGCCGGGTTGTCGAAGTTAAGATCCGGCTGGTGCGAGTAGAACCGGTGCCAGTAGTACGCCTTGGCCTCGTCGTCCCACGTCCAGTTCGACTTCTCGGTATCAAGGAAGATGATCCGGGTGCCGTCGTACTTGTCGTCCGTGTCCGACCACACGTAGAAGTCGCGCTCCGGCGAGCCGACTGGCGCCTTGCGCGCCGCCTGGAACCACGGGTGCTGGTCCGAGGTGTGGTTGATCACCAGCTCGGTGATCACGCGCAGCCCCCGCGCGTGCGCCGCCTCGATGAAGCGCGCCACGTCCTCCATCGTGCCGTAGTCCTTGTGCACGCCGCGGTAGTCCGCGATGTCGTAGCCGTCGTCGCGCCTGGGGCTCGGGTAGAACGGCAGCATCCAGATCGCGGTGACGCCCAGCTCGACGATGTAGTCGAGCTTCTCGATCAGCCCGGGGAAGTCGCCGACCCCGTCGTTGTTGCCGTCGAAGAACGCCTTGAGGTGGATCTGGTAGATCACGGCGTCCTTGAACCACAGCGGGTCCTCGGCGACGGGCGTGGTCGGGAGTTCGGCGGGGCTGATGCTGTTCATTCTTGTCCGGGTGTCCGCAGGCTTCGGGCTGTGGGATCGCAGCCCTGGGTTTGGCCAGTCTATAGCGGGGCAGGCGCGATCCGTCAGGCGGGCGTTGCGCGCCAGATGGCATAGGGCGCCTCGGGCGTCAGGCGCACCCGCTGCGAGCGCCCCTGGAAGCCGAAGCGCGCGCCGCCGACCAGGTCCTCCATGTCGAGCGAGGCGCTGTCCGGCAGCGTCCAGCGCTGCAGCGGCACGTCGATCCGCGCCTCCTGCACGCCGAACGGGTCGAGGCTGACGGCGACGAGCACCACGTTGGAGCGGTCGGGCGTCGCCTTCTCGAAGAACAGCACGTACTCGTTGTCCGCCGGCAGGAAGGTGACGCCGAGCTGGCTCTGCAGCGCCGGGTTGACGCGGCGTATCCAGTTGAGCCGGGTGATCTCGGGCACGATGTTGCCCGGCCGGTCCCAGTCCCACGTGCGGATCTGGAACTTCTCGCTGTCGAGGTACTCCTCCTTGCCCGGCAGCGGCGTGCCCTCGCACAGCTCGAAGCCGTTGTACACGCCCCACAGCCCGGACAGCGTCGCCGCCAGCGCCGC
Organism: Janthinobacterium lividum; assembly: GCA_050920955.1. Taxonomy (GTDB): domain Bacteria; phylum Pseudomonadota; class Alphaproteobacteria; order Acetobacterales; family Acetobacteraceae; genus CAXSEF01. The sequence continues at coordinate 22,701 of JBPBQS010000204.1, forward strand.
GCGGATCAGGAACCCCGGCCGTCCCGACGTCTGCAGGAACACCGGGTTGATGTCGGGCGTGTTGACGAAGAAATGGGGACGGAAGAACTCGCTCGGCGCCTCCGTCGACAGCTCCTCGAGATAGGCTGACAGCTCGCGCTTCTCGTTGCGCCAGGTGAAGTAGGTGTAGGACTGGCTGAACCCCACCTTGGCGAGGCGGTACATCACCTTCGGCCGGGTGAACGCCTCGGCGAGGAACACCGCGTCCGGGTAGCGCGCGCGCACCTCGGCGATCATCCACTCCCAGAACGGGAACGGCTTGGTGTGCGGGTTGTCGACGCGGAACAGCCGTATGCCCTGCTCGGCCCAGAACATCACCGCCTCGCACAGCGCGACCCACAGCCCGGGCACGCTGTCCTCGGCATAGAAATCGACGTTGACGATGTCCTGGTACTTCTTCGGCGGGTTCTCCGCGTACTTGATCGACCCGTCCGGCCGCCAGTCGAACCAGCCCCTGTGCTGCTTCAGCCAGGGATGGTCCGGCGAGCACTGGATCGCGAAGTCGACCGCGATCTCCAGCCCGTGCGCCGACGCCGCCGCGATCAGGTGCCGGAAATCCTCCAGCGTCCCCAGCTCCGGGTGCAGCGCGTCATGCCCGCCCGCCTCCGAGCCGATCGCATACGGGCTGCCCGGATCGTTCGGCCCCGGCGTCAGCGTGTTGTTCGGCCCCTTGCGGTTCGACTTGCCGATCGGGCTGATCGGCGGGAAGTACAGCACGTCGAACCCCATGTCGCGCACCCGCGGCAGATGGCGCTCCACGTCGGCGAACGTCCCGTGCCGCGCCGGATCGTCGCTCATCGAGCGCGGGAACACCTCGTACCAGGACGCGAACCCCGCGCCGATGCGCTCCGCGTCGACCGGCATTTTGGGAGTCGTCGCCGCCTGCGGCCGCTCGTCCGCGTCGCGCATCAGCGCCGCGAGCCCCGGCGAGAGCAGCGTCACGCGCCGCGCCTCGTCGCCCGCCTCCATCGCCGCCAGCGCCTCGCCCAGCGCCGCCGCGAGCGGCCCCTCGCTGCGCGCCGCCGCGCGCTCCACGAGACGGGTGCCCTCCACCATCTCCAGCTCGATCCCGATCCCGGCCGCGTGCTTCTTGCCGAGCTCGTCGGCGAAGGTCGCGAACGCGTCGCGCCACGCCTGCACCATGTAGACATGGCGCCCGAGCGGCCCGAGCGGGAAGGCGCCCTCCCACACGTCATTGGCGACCAGGCTCATGCGGACCTCGCCGCCCTCGCCCGACGGCCCCATCCACAGCAGCGCGGCCGCCAGCTTGTCGTGCCCGTCGCACAGCACGTCGGCGGTCACGGTGACGCTGCTGCCGGCCGTCCGCTTGACCGCGAACGCCCCGCCATCCACGGCCGGCTGCGGGTTCTCGATCGCCACGCGTGCCTTGTGCCCGGCGCGCACCGCCGCCTCCTGCCCCAGCGGCGCCGGCGCCTCCACCGGGACCGCCATCGCGGCATAGGCGCGTATCTCGCCGGGCTGCAGCACCACCGGCGTACCCGCGCGCAGGCTGCCCGAACCCAGCAGCGGGGCGAGGTCGCCGAACCGCCCGCCCAGCGCCGGCAGGATCGCCGCCGGCTCCACCGTCCGCACCGCGGCCAGATCGGCGTTGGCCAGCACCAGCAGCACCCGGTCTGCGATGCGCAGGTCGGTCTCGGCGCGCAGCAGCGCCAGCACCGGCCCGCTCGCGCCGAGCGGCAGCACCGGCATCCCGCCGTCGTCGAGCAGCGACTCGGTGGCCAGCAGGTTGTTCAGCGTGGCGATGTCGTCCGCCAGCGCCCCGCCGTCGCCCGCCGCATCCTCCATCCCCGCCGCCACAAGCCAGCCCGACCCCAGCGCCGCCGCCAGCGCCAGCGCACGCCGGCAGGTCGCGCCCACCAGTGCCGGATCCTGCACGCCCGACGCCAGCCCCGCGCCCCCCGGCACCTCCGGCGACGCCAGCACCGGCGCCACCGCCGCCAGTTCCGCGACCTCGTCCCACAGCCACTCGCCCCGCCAGTCCCACCACGGCAGCGAGCAGAACACCCCGTCCAGCCCGATCCCGCGCAGCGAGCGCACCGCCTCGCGCGCAACCCCCGGCGTCCACGCCAGCAGCACCGCGTCCGTGCCGCCGCGCAGCGCCCCGAGCACGCCCGCCAGATGCGCCCCCGGCAGCTTGTCCAGCCCGGTCAGCCGGAATCCCGCGACCCCCCAGCCCGCCCAGGTCGCGAGCTGCGCGCCCCACCAGCGCCCCAGCCGCTCCGCCTCCGCCGCGTCGCCCGGCCGTGCCAGCGCCGCCGCCATGTCGTCCTCGCGCCGCGGATCGAGCGGCGCCTCCGGGTCCGGCGCGGCGAACACCCCCGCCGGCGCCAGCCCCGCGAGGGCGGACCCCGCCGCGACCCTGTCCAGCGCCACGTCGAGCAGCAGCGACACGCCCTGCGCCCGCGCCATCGCCGAGAGCGAGCGCAGCGCCTCCGCCGCGTCCCCGCCGCCGAGCGACGCGCCCAGCCGCCCCGCGTCCGCGACCAGCCCGGGGTCGGCGGGGTGCGCCTCGAACGCCGGCCCCAGCAGCATGTGGTCGAAGCCGAGCCCGGAGACGCTGCGCACCAGCGCGGGCCACCCGGGCGGCGGCCCGGCCAGGGTCTGGTCGACGAAGGAGATACGCAGGGTCTGCGCGGCGGTCCGGACGGCGTCTTGAGAGGAGTCCATCGGGTGGCGATCGTCCTGCTGCGGTGTGTGTGGTTGAGCGCCCGAGCATGTGCGGAGTTGCCGGCAGCGAAACATCGGCGGGCCGGCCCCGCCCCCGCAACCCGTCCGGCGCGCGGACCCGTGCCGGCAGGGGAGCCGGACGTCGCGGCCTCAGCCCAGCTGCACGCCCCCGGTCACGGCCTGGTAGGTCGCGATCGCGAGCGTCAGCGGCTCGAACGGCTTGGTGATGACGAACGCCGGCTCCACCGCCTCGCCGGTCAGCAGCCGCTCGGGATACGCCGTGACGAAGATCACCGGCGCCTGGTGCTGCCGGCTGATGGTGGCGACCGCGGAGGCGCCGTCGCCGCCGTGCCCGAGGTTGATGTCGGCCAGGATCAGCCCCGGCCGGGTGCGCAGCGCGATCTCCACCGCCTCCGCCTCGGAGCACGCGACCCCCACGACCCGGTGGCCGCACCCCGCGACCAGCTCCTCCAGGTCCATGGCGATGATCGGCTCGTCCTCGATGATGAGCACGTCGGTCGCGGCCGCCTCGCGCAGGTGCAGCCGCGCCTCCGCAAGGCTCGCCGCCGCGTCCGGCTCGTCGAGTCCCGCCACCGCCGCCGCCTTGTCCAGGCTGAGCCCCTCCAGCGCCGTGAGCAGCAGAAGCTGGCGCTGCAGCGTGCTGAGCCCCGTCACGCCGCCTGCCGCCGCGCCGTCCTCTGGGGCACTCCCCGCCGCCGCCGCCCGCGTGATGCTGGCATACAGCGCCAGCCTGGGGTCCGGCCCCGGCGCGCCCGCGTCGTCCAGCCCCGCATCGTCCAGCATGGCGCGCAGGCTCGCCGCCACCAGCGCGTCGCCGCGGACCTGGCTGCCGATCAGCGCCCGTGCGTAGCGTCGGGCGTAGGGCAGGGCTCGGATCAGGTCCTCGCGTCCCGGGCTGGTCATTCGGCATCCTTTTCTGGCACGTGTCCGACCACGTGTCCGCCGCGAAGTCGAGGCCCGGCCCCGGGCGTCTGCCCCGCCGTGCCCCCCGGTTGCCCGAGGCAGGCATCCGGGCGACACCACTCGACGCAAGGACGCCGGAGGGCAAGTGGATTCATGGTGAACGACGGCGCGGCGCCCGAAAAGGTCCGCCCGGCGCCCGACGCCGCCGCCGCGCTGCGCCGGGAGATCCTGGCGCTGCTGCCCGACCTGCGCGCCTTCGCCCGCTTCCTGGCGCGCGACCGCACGCTCGCCGACGACCTGGTGCAGGAGACGCTGGTGCGCGCGCTGGCCGCCCTGGCCCAGTTCCAGGCCGGCACCAACCTCAAGGCCTGGCTGTTCACCATCCAGCGCAACGCCTTCTTCGAGCACGCCCGCCGCCGCCGCCGCGAGGACGTCGCCATGCGCGAGCACTTCGCCGGCGCGGAATCCGAAGGCCCCGCCCAGCACGGCGTCTCCGACCTCTCCGACCTGCAGCGCATGCTGTTCAGCCTGCCACCGCTGTTGCGCGAGGCCCTCGTGCTGGTCGGCGCCCAGGAGCTGAGCCACGACGAGGCGGCGGCCATCTGCGGCGTGCCCGTCGGCACCATGAAGGCCCGCGTCTCCCGCGCCCGCGCCAAGCTCGCCCGCATCACCGGACGTACCGAGGCGCCGGAGCCGGAAGCGTAGCAAGCATGGGCTCTGCCCAAACCCGCCAAGGACCAGGGGTCCTTGGATCCCCATCCCTTAAGAGAAGGCGATCCAAGGGCCCAGCCCTTGGCGGAGTTTGAGGCAGAGCCTCAACCTTCCTTCGCCAGGGCAGGGGCAAGCGCCGCGTTCCCTGCTCACGGTCTCGTGACGACATGGATGCAACCACCCGCACCGGCCGTCATTGGTCAGCCAGGAAGAGGAGATAACGGACGATGACGATGGCGACCTTCCACGAACAAGTGATCGGTATCCTCCCCAAGCTCCGGGTCCAGGCGCTCGCCCTGACCCGCAACCGTGCGGCCGCCGAGGACCTCGTTCAGGACGCCGTCTGCAACGCGCTGTCCGCCCAGGAGAGCTTCATCCCCGGCACCAACTTCGCCGCCTGGATGCACCGCATCCTGCGCAACCGCTTCATCTCCAACCTGCGCAAGCGCCGCGACACGACCGACATCGACGACGTCCCGGCGCACACCTTCGCCACCGAGGCCCCGCACGAGGACCGCTTGGCGCTCAAGGAGCTGGCCAAGGCGATGACCCGCCTGCCGGCCGACCAGCGCGAGGCGCTCGTCATGGTCGTGGTTCACGGCATGAGCTACGAGGCCCTCGCCGAGTCCACCGGCTGCGCCGTCGGCACCGCCAAGAGCCGCGTGTTCCGCGCCCGCCGCCAGCTCGAGGCCTGGCTGTTCGGCGAGGAGCAGACCCGCCGCCGCCCGGCCCGCGTGGCACGCGAGGTCTCGGCCATCCTCGGCGAGCCTGCCGCCGACGCGCTGGCTGCCTGACCTGCGGCGTTGACCGGCATCCCCGGCCATTTCGGGGGAGCCACGTCGATCGAGGCGGTCCTGACCATGGCGCAAGACGAACCCGCCCCGCGCCCCAGACGGCGCGGCCAGAAGGCCCCGGCCAAGCCCGCCAAGGGCGAGGCCGCCTTCGACCTCTGGCTTGACCGCGGGCTGCACAAGCTCTTCGACGCCGTGGCAAGCGAGCCTGTGCCGGAGGAATTCCTGCGCATGATCGAGGGCATCGCCGAGGAAAAGCGGCGCAAGTGACCCGCCCGACCCGGCCCTCGCTCCCGGGCCTGGCCGGCAGGATCGAGCGGCACCTCCCGGCCTTGCGACGCTTCGACCTCGTCGCGGTGCGCCTGGCACTCCTGGCGATCCTGTCCGGCGTGCCCCTGGCGGGCCTTGCCGTGACGGTGCTCGTCGAGAACTACGTTGACGCCCAGAACCGCGAGGCCCGCGACCTGTCCGAGGCGGTGGAAGCCGTCTCCGGCCAGGCCAGGGTCGTGCTCGCCGACGCCGCCGGCACGCTGCGCGGCCTGGCAGCCGTCTCCGGCGTGGGCTCCGCCGACCCCGCGGTCTGTTCCGCCGGCCTGTCCGCAGGCCTCGGCGCGGCCGGCCTCGCCTTCCGCGACGTCTCCGTGACCGACGCGAACGGCGCCTGGCGCTGCGGCACCGGCCCGCGCGGCGATCCCTCTGTCGGCAGCGGCCTGCATCTCGCCACCCCTCCCGACCCCGGCGCTCCCCTCGTGCTCACCGTCACCGAGGCCGGGCTGGTGCTGCGCGGCGTCCTGCCCGCCGCGCGCCTCCTCCTCCCCGGACCCGACGCGGGCGGCGCGCGCGCGGCCGTCGAGCACGCGTCCTGCTGGGTGGCGGATGGCGCCACGGTGGTGCCGCTCGGCCCCGGCGGTGCGGCCGGCCTGCCCACCCCCGCGATGCTCGCGCGCCTCATGCGCCCCGAGCCCATCGTCACCGTGCGCCACCGCGGCTCGGACTACCTCTACACCGCCGTGCCGCTCGGCGACTCCGTGCGCCTGATCGTCGGCAGCGACACCGCCGCCGAGCACAGGTCCGCGCGCCGCACCCTCCTCGTGCGCGCCGCCTGGCTCGCGCTCCTGACCCTGGCCGGCCTCTGCGGCCTGGTGCTCGGCGTCCGTCGCGCCGTCGTCGAGCCGCTCCGCCTGCTCGGCATGGCCGTCGGCGGCTGGCGCAGCACCGGGCGCTTCGTGCCGCCCACCGCGTCCCTGCCGGTCGAGGTCCGCGCGCTGTGCGACAGCTTCGGCCGCGCGACCACCGCCCTCTCCCAGCGCGAGGCCGAGCTGAGCCGCGCCGTGGAGCAGCAGGAGCTGGCGATGCAGGAGATCCACCACCGCGTGAAGAACAACCTGCAGATCGTCGCCTCCCTGCTCAACCTGCAGGCCAGCCGCATCCGCCTCCCCGAGGCGAAGGCCGAGTTCCAGTCCGCCCGCGACCGCGTCCGTGCGCTGGCCACCCTGCACCGCCACCTCTACGCGCACGGCGAGGTGCACACGATCAACATGCGCTCCTTCCTCGTCGAGCTGTGCGGCCAGCTCTTCCAGGCAATGGGCGAGAACGAGGGCACCCGCATCGCGCTGGACATCGAGGCTCCCGAGCTGCGCATGCTCAGCGACCAGGCCGTCCCCCTCGCCCTCGTCGTGACCGAGGCCGTCAGCAACGCCCTCAAATACGCCTTCCCCGGCGGACGCGCGGGCCGCATCGGCGTCAACCTCACCGAGGACAGCGGCTTCGTGCGCCTGGAGATCCAGGACGACGGCGTCGGCATCCCGGCCGGAAAATCCGAGACCGAGCATGGCACCCGCGACGGCATCGGCCTCCAGCTGATCCGCGGCTTCTCCCGCCAGCTCGGCGCCACCCTCGACGTCCAGGAAGGCAACGGCACCCGCTACATCCTGAACATGAAGGTGTGCCAGGAACGCGAGAGCCCGACGCTGCGGCCGGTGGCAGGGTAGAAAGCAAGCATGGGCTCTCCCTCCGCTGGCCCTTCCAACGACCCAAGAGGGTCGTCGGAACCTTTGGCCAGCTGCGCCCAAACCCGCAAAGGGTCCGAGGACCCTTTGATCCCTTGACTTAGGGAAGCCATCCAAGGGGCTTCCCTTGGCGGAGTTTGAGGCAGAGCCTCAACCTTCCCTACTCCATGCCCACGAACTCGCCGATCAGCGCGGTATCCCCCGCGATATGCGGCGGCACCTCGCGCGTCACCTGCCCCTTCTGCAGGATCAGGATCCGGTCCGACAGCGCCGCGATGAACCCCAGGTTCTGCTCCACGAGCACGATCGTCAGCCCGCGCCGCGCCCGCACCGCCTGCAGCGTCTCGACCATCTCCTCGATGATCGACGGCTGTATGCCCTCCGTCGGCTCGTCGAGCAGCACCAGCCCGGGGTCCCCGCACAGGCAGCGCGCCAGCGCCAGAAGCTGCTGCTCGCCCCCTGACAACGCGCCGCCCGGCCGGTCCAGCAGCCGGTTCAGCCGCGGGAAGTCCTCCAGGATCGCCGCGATCGTGGCCCGCGCGTCCGACTGCCGCAGGCAGCCCATCTGCAGGTTCTCCGCCACGCTCAGCGTGCCGAAGATCTCGCGCCCCTGCGGCACGTAGCCGACGCCGAGCCGCGCCCGCGCCGCCGGCGGCAGACGCGTCACGTCGCGCCCGCCAACCCGGACCGAGCCTGCCGTCGCCGGCAGATACCCCATCAGCGTGCGCAGCAGCGTGGTCTTGCCCATGCCGTTGTGGCCGAGGATGCCGACCGTCTCGCCCTCGGCCGCCTCCAGCGTGACCCCGGCCAGGATCGGGATGCGCCCGTACCCCGAGTGCAGCCCGGACACCGCGAGCGTGGTCACGCCGCCTTCCGCCCGAGATAGACGTCGCGCACCCGCTGGTCCGCGAGCACCCGCCCGACCTCGTCCTCCATCAGCACGCTGCCCTGGTTGAAGACGGTGACCGTGGTCGCGATCATCCGGATGAACTGCATGTCGTGCTCCACCACCACGAGCGCCTGGGTGCGGCTGATCTCGCGGATCAGCTCGGCCGTGCGCAGCACCTCGGCGTGGTTCATCCCCGCCGCCGGCTCGTCGAGCAGGATCAGGTCCGGCTCCTGCGCCAGCACCGTGGCGATCTCGACCCACTGCCGCTGCCCGTGCGCGAGCTGCCCCACGATGCGCCCCGCGATCGGCTCGAGCTGCAGCCGCGCCAGCGTGCGCTCCACCACCTCGCGCGCCCGCCTGACCGACCCGAGCCGGCCCGCCCCGATGAACACGTTCTCGCGCACGGTGAGCCCGTTGAACACGTTGGGCACCTGCGTCTTGATGCCCACGCCGAGCCGCGCGATCTCGTGCGGGTTGGCGCCGGTGACGTCGCGCCCGCGCAGCAGGATGGTGCCCTCGGACGGCCGGAGCTGCCCGGTCAGCATCTTGAAGAACGTGCTCTTCCCCGCCCCGTTCGGCCCGATCAGGCAGCGCAGCTCCGCCTCGCGCAGCACCAAGTCCACGGACTGCACCGCCGTGACCCCCCCGAACCGCATGGTGAGCCCGCGCGCCTCCAGCAGCAGCGCGCTGTCCGCCGGCAGGCTCTTGCGCGCCCCGGGCACCGCCGCCCCGCTCACCGCCCCGCCTCCGCCGCGTCGCCCGCCGGAACCGGCAAGACGGCGGCCGGACGCCTGAGCGCGAGCAGCCGGTCGCGTATCACCGGCACGACGCCCTGCGGCACGAGCAGCACGAAGGCCACGAGCACGACGCCGAGCCCGAGGTTGGAGTCGACCATGCTCTGCGTCCCCGCCAGGATGATGAGGTACTGGATGCCGACGGCGCCCAGCATCGGCCCGACCAGCGTGCCGAGCCCGCCGACGAGCACGAAGATGATCACCTGCGCCGACATGGTCAGCCCGAACACGGTGGGGCTGATGAAGCCGCCCCAGTTGGTGAACAGGCAGCCCGCCAGCCCGCCGACGCCCGCCGCGATCACGAACGTCGCCAGCTTGTACAGCCGCGGGTCGTAGCCGAGCAGCATCGCGCGCGTCTCGTTCTCCCGGATCGCCACGACGACGCGCCCGAACCGGCTCGCCAGGATCGCGCGCAGCAGCACGTAGACCCCGATCAGCGACCCCATCGACGCGTACCACCCCTGCACCGGGTCGAGCGGGCTCGCCGCGTCGCCGGGCATGTTGAGCGGCGGCACCCCGGGGATGCCGTTGAACCCGCCCAGCGCCGCGCTGCCGATCGCGTACTCGCTGCCCGACGTGGAGTTCACCAGCTGGAACAGGATGATCGACACGGTGAGCGTGATGACGCCGATGTAGGCATCGCTGATGCGCCCGAAGAACATGAAGTACCCGAGCAGCGCCGCGAACAGCATCGGCACCGCGACCGACAGCGCCACCGGCAGCGTGCTCTCGCCGAAGTTGATCACCGACACCGCGTAGGCATACCCGCCGAGCCCCAGGAACGCCGCCTGGCCGAACGACATGATCCCGCCGTAGCCCCACAGGAACCCCTGGCTGAGCGCGAACATCGCCATCGCCGCGAACACGGTCATCTGCACGATGCCGAACAGGTCCAGCACCTGCGGCAGCCCGAACATCAGCGCCAGCCCCGCCACGACCACGGCCACGAAGCCGCCCCAGCCGCTCACCGCCCGCACCCGCAAGGAAGAAAGCAAGCATGGGCTCTGCCCAAACCCGCCAGAGGCTGGGCCTCTGGACTGCCTTCCCTAAGGGATGCGTTCCAAGGGCGCAGCCTTTGGCGGAGTTTGAGGCAGAGCCTCAACCTTGCTTCCCTCGTGATCACAAGCTCCTCCGCAGAAAACGCCCGGTGATGCCCTGCGGCAGGATTCGGATCATCAGCACCGCGGCCAGCAGGAGCGCGACGTTGCCGATGATCGGCGTGGTCTGGAACGACACCAGCTCGTCGATGACGCCGAACAGCGACGAGGCGAGCCCGGTGCCGGTGATGATCGCCGGCCCGCCGCCGAGCACGGTGATGAACGCGCGCGCGATGTAGGCCGCCCCCATCCCCGGCGAAACCCCGGAGACCGGCGCCAGCACGCCGCCGGCGAGCCCCGCGAGCGCGGAGCCCAGCGCGAACGCCGCCATGTAGATCGTCGGCGGCGACACGCCGAGCGCTGCCGACATGTTCGGGTTCTGCATGGTCGCGCGCAGCACAAGCCCGAACTTCGTCGCCCGCAGCAGCGCGAGCATGCCCAGCAGCGCCGCCGCCGCCGCCGCGATGATCACCACGCTGTACAGGCTCGCGCCGTAGCGCCCGATCGAGAACCCCCCGACGGGCGCCGACACCCCGCGCACGACGTTGCCGAAGATCGTGGTCGTGAGCCCGATCAGCCCGAGGCTGACGCCCCATGTCGCCAGCATGGTGTCGATGATCCGCCCGTAGAGGAAGCGGATCAGCGTGCGCTCCAGCACCAGCCCGACCAGGCCCACCACCAGCGGCGGCAGTACCAGCATCGACACCCACGTGTTGACGCCGGCGTGCGCCGCGGTGACCGCGGTGTAGGCGCCGAGCATCATGAACTCGCCGTGCGCGAGGTTGATGATGCGCATCATGCCGTAGATCACGCCCAGGCCCAGCGTGATCAGCACCAGCGTCGCCACGCTGGTGAGCACGTTGAACGCGAGCAGCCCCGCGAGGTCCATGACGCCGGCCCTAGATGCCTGGCACGAACTGCTTGTTCGTCGTGGGCGCCTTGATCAGGTCGCACGCGCCGGCGGTGTCGGCGGGATACTGGTCCGGGTAGCTCGCCATGATGCTCCACTTCCTGTCCTTCGGCTGGGCCAGGTAGGTGTTGCGGATGGTGTGGTGCGTCTTCGGGTCCATGGTCACCTTGCCCGACGGCCCGTCGATGGTGATGCCGCTCTCCAGTGCCGCGATCACCTTGGACTGCTCGACGGAGCCTGCCTTCCGCACGCCCTCCGCCCACAGCATGATGCCCTCGTACGTCGCCGAATCCAGCTCGCCGAGATCGGTCACGCCCGCGCCGAACTTCGCCTGCATGCCCTTGACGAAATCCTTGCCCGTGGGGGTATCCACGTCGTTGTACCAGCCGAAGCTCGTGACGATGCCGTCGGTGGTGGACGCGTCCATCGTGGTCAGCTCGTCGCCGAGCCCGAACACCGTCGAGCCCATCGGGATCTTCGGCTTCATGCCCGCCGCGTCCCACTGCCGGTAGAACCCGGAGTGGTTGGCGCCGACCAGCGCGGACAGCAGGAACTCCGGCTGCGCCTGCTGGATGCGGCTGATCGCCGACGAGAAATCCGTGACGTCGAGCGGGAAGAAGTCCGTCTGTGCCACGCTGCCGCCGCCGTCGCGCACGAACTTGGTCATCCACTTCGCGGTGATCTGGCCGTAGTTGTAGTCGGCCGCGATGATGTAGGCCTTCTTGCCCCAGGTCTTGAGCGCGTGGTCGACGACGTGGTCGACGGTCTGTGCCGGCGTGGTGCCGGTGCAGAACACGTTGCGGTCGCACACCCCGCCCTCGTACTGGGTGTTGTAGAAGTACAGGGTCTTGTAGCGGTCCAGCGTAGGCCGGATCGCCTCGCGCGACGCCGACGTGATGCCGCCCTGGATCACGTCGACCTTGTCCTTGAGCACGAGCTGCTGCGCGAACTGCGAGTAGAGCTGCATGCTCGACTGCGTGTCGTAGCTGATGAGCTTGATCTGCCGCCCGAGCAGCCCGCCCGAGGCGTTCAGCAGCCCGACCGCGTACTCCGTCGTCTGGATCATGCGCGAGCCCTCGAGCCCGATCGCCCCGGAGCCGTCGAGCAGGCTGCCCAGCTTGATCGGCTCTGCGGCCCACGCGGCGCGCGAGACGAACGGCGCGGCCAGGGCGCCCGCCGAAAGCAGCGTGCCCATCCTCAGCGCCTCGCGCCGCGTGATCGTGGTGTCGGTCATCGGTCGGATCCTTCCTGTCGCATCAAGCACGCCATCCGTTGTGCAGGCGAAAGGACCATCGCCCGGCCACGCCCGTCGCGGGTGCACGCCCCGCCTCATTGCAAGACCGGTGCCACCCCTTCCCGAACGCCGGTCCAGGGCAGCGCCCTGGCCTTGCTCCTCTCCGCCTCAGCTCGCGAGCAGCTCCTTCAACGCGTCGTCGAGCACGCGAATGTCGTCCGGGCTCGTCCCTGGCCCGCCCGCGAAATGCCCCCAGAAGCTGTCGACGACGCGCAGCTCCGCGTTGGGCATGTGCGACACCTCGATGGCGTTGTCCTCCTGCGGAAAGTACAGGTCCGTCGAGGACGGCATGACGATGGCCCGCGCCGTGATCGCCGCCAGCGCCTTCGGCAGGTCGCCCTTGAACACCGGGTTGTCGCTGATGTCGCCGTGCTGCCAGGTCCACAGCATGCCGAGCAGGTTGTTGGCATCCTTGGCGAGGAACAGCCCCTCCCAGAACCCCACCAGGAAGTCCTCCAGCGACGCGTACCCCATGATCTCGATGTCCGCCCGCCTGCGGTAGAACTCCTGGCTGAACCCCCACCCGGCATAGACGCGCGCGAACGCCCGCAGCCCCCGCGCCGGCGGCCTGTCGTACCACCCGTCCGCGAACGCCGCGTCCGCCATCAGCGCGCTGCGAGCGCCCTCGAGGAACACGAAGTTGTGCCGTGAGCACTTCGCCGACCCCTGGAACGGCAGGATGCGCTCGACCATGCCGGGATACAGCGCCCCCCAGTGGTAGGTCTGCAGCGCCCCCATCGACCACCCCGTCACCAGCTTCACCGTCTCGATGCCGAAATGCTCCGTCACCAGCCGGTGCTGCTGCACCACGTTGTCGTACGCGGTCACGCGCGGGAACGCCCCTGCGCCGTACGGCGGCGGCGTGTTGCTCGGCGAGGTGGACAGCCCGTTGCAGAACATGTTGGGGATGATGATGAAATAGCGCGCCGGGTCGAGCGCCATGCCCGGCCCGATCAGCCACTCGTTCTCCGTGTGCTGCCCCGAGTACCACGTCGGATAGACGATCACGTTGTCCTTCGCCGGGCTCAGCGTGCCGAACGTCTTGTACGCCAGCTTCGCGTCGCGCAGCGTGGCGCCGGACTGCAGCACGACGTCGCCCGCCGCGAAGATCTCGTGGTCCGGCATGGCCTGTCGCTCCTGTCATGGTTCAAATCCGCAGCCGCATCTGCACGCGCCGTGCCACCACCCGCAGGCCCCGCGGCCCCGCGCCACCCACGCCGCGCGGCAGATCCCGGCGCGAGTGACCGGTATGCAGGCACCTTCCGTACGGATTCCGACCCTCGCCCGCCTGCCACGCTGGCATGGCGGTTGCTTCATGCCCGCCGCCCAGCATCAGGAGACACCATGATCCCGTCCACCCGGCGGAGCGTGCTTGCGGGCATCGCCGCGACCCTCGCCGCGCCCGCGATCATCCGCCCCGCCCACGCCGCAGGCACCGTCAAGCTCGGCTGCCTGTTCTCCTCCTCTGGCACGATGGCCAACCTGGAGGGCCGGCTGAACTACGTCGCCCGCATGGCCGCCGACGAGCTGAACGCGTCCGGCGGCGTGCTCGGCCGCGAGGTGGAGGTCGTCGTCACCAACCCCGCCTCCGACTGGCCCACCTACGCCCAGCTCGGCCGCCAGCTCCTCCAGGAGCAGCACGTCGCCGCCCTCTTCGGCTGCTGGACCTCGGTGTCGCGCAAGACCGTCCTGCCCGTCGTCGAGCAGAACGACGCCCTCCTCTTCTACCCGCTTCATTTCGAGGGCGAGGAGAACTCGAAGAACGTCGTCTACCTCAACTCCCCGCCCTCCAGCTCCGTCCTCCCCGCCGTGGACTACCTGATGGGCCCCGACGGCGTCGGGGCAAAACGCTTCTTCATGCTCGGCTCGGACTACGTCTGGCCGCGCACCGTCAACAAGATCCTCAAGGGCTACTGGGCCACCAAGGGCATCGCCCCCGCCGCCTGGCAGGAGGAGTACGTCCCCTTCGGCTTCAGCAACTTCGCCGACCTCGTCGGCCGCATCCGCAGCTTCGCCGACGCCGGCGGCGGCCAGCCCATCGTCGTGCTCACCACCGTCGGCAGCTCGATCCCCGACTTCCTGCGCGAGTACGCCAACCAGGGCCTCAAGCCCACCGACATCCCCGTCCTCGGCCTCGACATGGTGGAGGCCGACCTCGAAGGCCTGAACACCGCCGCGCTCGCCGGCAACCTGAACTGCTGGGCCTACCTGCAGAACGCCCCCGGCCCCCGCAACAAGCAGTTCCTCGCCGACTGGGCCGCCTACGTGAAGCGCTCCGGCGCCCCCTTCAGCCCCACCGTCGTGATCGACCCCATGGTCTCCACCTACGACGGCGTCCACCTCTGGGCGCAGGCCGCCAAGAAGGCCGGCTCGTTCGACGTCCCCGCCGTGCGCGCCGCCTTTCCCGGCCTGAGCCGCGAAAGCCCCTCCGGCTACACGCTCACCATGAACGCCGACAACAACTACGTCTCCCGCGGCGTGTTCATCGGCTCCGTCAACGACAGGCAGGGCTTCGACGTGCTCTGGCAGTCCAAGGGCACGCCCAAGCCCGTCCCGTTCAGCCCCTACGGCTGAGGCAGGTGAAGCAAGCAAGGTTGAGGCTCTGCCTCAAACTCCGCCAAAGGCTCGCCTTTGGAAACCGACACTTAAGGAACGGGTTTCCAAAGGCCTCCAGGCCTTTGGCGGGTCCGGGCAGGGCCCGGCCTTGCCTGCCTTGACCCGCCTCCTCGCCGCAGCGCTCTGCCTCGCCCTCCTCGCCACCCCCGCCCGCGCGCAGCCCGACCGCACCGCCGTGCTCGCCGCCCTGTGCGCGCCCGACAGCCGCGACGCCACCGCCGCCCTCGCCGGCCTCGTCTCCGACGCCCCCGCGTCCGACGCCGACACGCTCGCCTGGGCCACGACGGCGACCACGGCCTACGCCGCCCGCCAGCTCCGCTGCGCCCCCGACGGCCACGCCACGCTCGACCTCCCCGCCGGCCCCCTGGACGCCGCCACCCTCGCCCCCGCCACGCCCCCCGACGACGCCCGCACGCCCGTCCCGAACCTGCGCGCCCGCGCCGCCCTGGAACAGCTCGCCGCCGTGCTGACCCTGTTCACCGCCCGCGACGAGCCCACCCTCGCCGCCGCCGCCCACACCCTCGAACGCCGCGCCGAAGGCCTCCCCCCCTCGCTGCTCGAAGCCGCCCTGGCCCGCGACCCCGCCGCCGCCCCCACCCTGCGCGCCCTCCTGGTCGCCGCCGGCCTGCACGCGCCCGACCCCGACGCCCGCCTGCGCGCCATCGCCGCCCTCGGCCAGGACGCCTCCACCCGCGCCGAGGTCCAGCTCGCAGCCCTGCGCGCCGACCCCGCCTACGCCGCCGACCCCCGCGTCGCCCACGCCCTCGACGCCTCGCTCGCCCGCGTGCGCCTCTGGCTCGGCGCGGGCCGCGTGCTGGTGGTGCTGTACAACGGCCTGAGCGTGGGCAGCGTGCTGTTCATGTCCGCGGCCGGCCTCGTGATCATCTTCGGCCTGATGGGCGTGATCAACCTGGCGCAGGGCGAGCTGATCACCGTCGGCGCCTACGCCACCTTCTGCACGCAGCAGGCCCTGCGCGCCTGGGCGCCGGCCTGGGTGAGCTGGTACCCGCTGCTCGCGATCCCCGTCGCCTTCGCCACCACCGCGGCCCTGGGCGTCGCGATCGAGGTCCTCGTCGTGCGCCACCTCTACCGCCGCCCGCTGATGACCCTGCTCGCAACCTGGGCAATCAGCCTGCTCCTGATCAACGCGATCCGCGTCCTCTTCGGCAGCCAGAACCTGCAGTTCGCGACACCCCCCTACCTTACGGGCGGCGTGCGCGTGGTCGGCGACTTCCTCGTCACCTGGAACCACCTCGGCGCCATCCTCGCGGCAATCGTCGCCTTCGCCGCCACGCTGGCGGTGCTGCGCCTGACCGACCTCGGCCTGTTCATCCGCGCGGTGACGCAGAACCGCGCGATGGCCGAGGGCGTCGGCATCGCCACGCGCCGCATCGACATGGCCGCCTTCGGCCTGGGCGCGGGCCTGGCCGGGCTGAGCGGCGTGGCGCTCTCGCCGATCTACAACGTCAACCCCTCCATGGGCACGGGCTTCATCATCGACAGCTTCATGGTCGTCGTCCTCGGCGGCGTCGGCAGCCTCGCCGGCACCGCGCTGGCCGCCCTCGGCATCGGCCTGGTCGACGTCGGCATCGAGCCCTTCTACGGCGCCGTCGCCGCCAAGGTCGTCTCCCTCCTGCTGATCATCGCCATCATCCAGTGGCGCCCCGAAGGCCTCGTCCCCCCGCGCGGCCGCCGATGAACGCCCCCGCGAAAGCCCCTCGCGACCCCCTGGCCACGCTGGCGGCACTCCTCCTCGCCGCCGCCACGATCGCCGTGCCCCTCGCCGGCCTCGGCCTCCTCCCGGGCATCGCCCTCTCCCCCTACGCCGCCAACCTCGTCGGCCAGACCATGTGCTTCGCCGTGCTGGCGATGTCGGTGGACCTGATGTGGGGCGGCGCCGGCGTGCTCAGCCTCGGCCACGGCCTGTTCTTCGCGCTGGGCGGATACCTGTGCGCGATGCACCTGCTGCGCACCGCGTGGCACGCCACCGGCACGCTGCCCGACTTCCTCCTGTTCATGGGCCAGGGCGGCTTTCCCGCCTGGTGGGGCTTCGCCGACAGCTGGGTGCTCACCCTGGCCGCGATCGTCGCCGTGCCCGCCCTCGTCGCCTTCGCGTTCGGCTACGTCTCGTTCCGCTCCCGCGTCAACGGCGTGTACTTCTCCATCATCTCCCAGGCGCTGGTCTACACGGCGATGCTGCTGATGTTCCGCAACGACACCGGCTTCGGCGGCAACAACGGCATGACCGGCTTCCGCACCGTCGCCGGCCTCCCCTCCGGCGGACGCGGCGCCACGATCCTCCTCGCCACCCTGTCCTGCGCCGCAGCCCTTGCCACCCTGCTCGGCGGCCGCGCCTTGCTGGCAACCCGCTTCGGCCGCCTGCTCGCCGCCATCCGCGACGACGAGCCCCGCCTGCGCTTCCTCGGCTACCAGACGCTGTGGCTCAAGCTCGCCGCCTGGTGCCTGTCCGCCTCCCTCGCGGGCATCGCCGGCGCGCTCTACGTCCCCCAGGTCGGCATCGTGAACCCGTCGCTCCTCGACCCCTCGCTGTCCCTGGAGGTCGCCGTCTGGGTCGCGGTCGGCGGCCGCGGCGGCCTCTACGGCGCGCTCGCCGGCGCGATCCTGGTCAACCTGCTGCGCCTGTGGCTGTCCGCCTCCGCCCCCGTGCTGCTGCCCTTCGTGCTCGGCCTCCTGGTGCTCGCCGTGGTCCTCGCCCTGCCCAACGGCCTGCTGGACCTGCGCAACCGCTCCCGCGCCTGGCTCGCTGGCCTCGGCTCAGCCCCCGCTCTCCTGCGCCGGCCCGGCCAATGACTCCCCCGCAACCCGGCGGGGCCGCGATCCGCACCGAGAACCTGACCGTCTCCTTCGGCCGCTTCGTCGCCATCAACGGCCTGTCATTCCACGCGAACTACGGCGAGGTGCGCGGCGTGATCGGCCCCAACGGCGCGGGCAAGACCACGCTTCTCGACGTCCTGACCGGCAAGGCCCGCCCCGCCTCCGGCACCATCACGCTCGACGGCCGCATCGACGTCACCCGCCTTGGCGAGGTCGAGCTCGCCCTGGCCGGCATCGGTCGCAAGTTCCAGAAACCCTCCGTGTTCGAGGCCCTGAGCATCGCCGAAAACCTCGACCTGGCGCTGCGCCTGCACCGCCGCTCCCTGCTGCGCGAGGTCCTCGCCCCCCGCGCCGCCAAGCGCGAGGCCATCGACCGCCTGCTGCACACGATCGGCCTGGACGCGCTGCCCGACGCGCTCGCCGGCACGCTCAGCCACGGCCAGAAGCAGTGGCTCGAGATCGGCATGGTGCTCGCCTCCGAGCCCCGCCTCCTCCTCCTCGACGAGCCCGTCGCCGGCATGAGCGACGCCGAAACCGAGCACACCGCCACCCTGGTGCGCGCCCTGCGCTCGCCCACACGCGCCATCGTGGTGATCGAGCACGACATGGACTTCGTGGAGCAGGTCGCTGACTCGGTGAGCGTGCTGCACGAGGGCCGTTCCCTGTTCGAGGGCTCCATGGCCGCCGCCCGCGCCGACCGCACCGTCATCGACGTGTACATCGGCCGATGACCGCGCAGGACCACCTCGCCATCGACGCCCTAGACCACCACTACGGCAGCGCCCAGAGCCTGCGCGGCGTCTCCCTCTCCATCCGCCCCGGCGAGTGCCTGGCCCTCCTCGGCCGCAACGGCGCCGGCAAGACCACGCTCCTGCGCTGCCTCGCCGGCGCGCTTCGCCCGAGCGCCGGCCGCATCCTGCTCGACGGCGCCGACATCGTCGCCTGGCCCGGCCACCGCCGCTGCCACGCCGGCATCGGCTACGTCCCCCAGGGCCGCGAGATCTTCTCCGACCTGTCCGTCGCCGAGAACCTCGCCATCGCCCACCGCGCGCGGCGCCGGCGGGCAGGGCAGGGGACCGCCCCCGGCGACACCGAGCAGGCCGCCCTCGACGAGGTGCATGCCCTGTTCCCCGTGCTCCGCGAGATGGGCCGCCGCCGCGGCGGCGACCTGTCCGGCGGCCAGCAGCAGCAGCTCGCGATCGGCCGCGCCCTGATGGGCCGCCCGCGCCTCCTCGTGCTCGACGAGCCCACCGAGGGCGTCCAGCCCAGCCTGGTCAAGGCGATCGAGGCCGCGATCACCTCGCTGAAGGGCCGCATGTCGATCCTGCTGGTCGAGCAGTACCTCGACTTCGCGGCCGCCCTGGCCGACCGCTACGTCGTGCTCGGCCGCGGCGCCGTCGTCGCGCAGGGCCTCGGCCCCGACATCCCCCGCGACGGCCTCGACCGCTTCCTCTCGGTCTGACCCCCGACAAACCCCAGGAGACACCGCCCATGAGCCAGCACCACACGATCCCTGCCACCCCCGAGAACATGGTCTTCGGTTACCTCGACGCCGCGACGCCGCCGGTGCTGCAGGTCGACTCCGGCGACACCGTCACCCTGGCCTCGTTCCCCGCCGGCGGCCGCTCCACCCTGCCGTCGCACCTGCCCGTCCCCGCCGACTACCTGGCCGCCCTGGACGCGTTCGCCGACGGCCCCGGCCCGCACTTCATCACCGGCCCGGTGTTCGTGCGCGGCGCCCAGCCCGGCGACACGCTGCAGGTCGACATCCTCTCCGCCGAGCCGACCATGGACTGGGGCTTCGTCGCCATCCTCCCCCTGCTCGGAACCCTGCCCGAGGAGTTCACCGACTACGAGACGATCCACCCCTCGATCGACCGCGCGCGCGGCACCACGACGCTGCCCTGGGGCACGGAGCTGGCGCTCGACCCGTTCTTCGGCATCATCGGCGTCGCCCCCCCGAAGGCATGGGGCCGCTGCAGCTCGCCCGTCCCGCGCGCCTTCGGCGGCAACATGGACAACAAGGAGCTGAAGCCCGGCGCCACGCTCTACCTGCCGGTGTTCAACGAGGGCGCGCTGTTCATGGCCGGCGACGGCCACGGCGTGCAGGGCGACGGCGAGGTCTGCATCACCGCGCTCGAGACCGGCCTCTCCGGCACCTTCCGCCTCACCGTGCGCCGCGACTTCCCCGTTGCCCGCCCGTTCGCCGAGACCCCCACCCACCTGATGTCCATCGGCCTCGACGAGGACCTCGACGACGCGGCCAAGCAGGCGGTGCGCGAGATGGTGCAGCACGTCTGCGCCCGTACCAGCCTGACGCGCAACCAGGCCTACATGCTGTGCTCGCTGGCCGGCGACCTGCGCGTCACGCAGACGGTGGACGGCAACAAGGGCGTCCACATGATGCTCGCCAAGTCGCTCCTCTAAGGAAGCAAGCAGTTCTTTCTTGAAAGAAAGAACCAAAGAACTTTGCCCATGGGGTCCGGGACCTCATGGGCAAAGTCTTTTTGCTTCTTTTTCTTCAGAAAAAGAAGGCCTTCCTTACTCCCTGACGAGCACCGGCGCCTTCCGGTGCCGCGTCGCGCACTCGTAGTCATGCCCCAGCGCGAGCAGCGTCGCCTCGCTCCACATCGGCCCCACGAACACCAGGCCGAACGGCGCTCCGGACTCATGGTAGCCCGCGGGCACGGTGAGCGCGGGCAGGCCTGCAATGTTGATCTCGCTGACGACCGTCTCGTGGATCGGCGCCGGCCCGTGCAGCGGCCCGAGCGCGTCGCGCATCTGCGGGAACACCAGCGCGTCGAGCCTGTGCGCCGCGAACACCTCGCCGAAGATCGCCAGATACGCCTCCCGCGCCGCGATGAACTCCGACAGGTCCGGCGGCCGCGACGGATCGGCGAGGCAGGCGGCGAACTGCGGCAGGTGCGGCATGAACCCGAGCACGCCGGTGGGCGCGAACGCATCCTCGCGCGCCGTGGCGGCTGCGAACTCCGCGAACGTCTTCAACGCCGCGTCCGGCCCGAGACGCTCCAGATACTTCTGCAGGTCGTAGGGCACGGACTCCATGCCGCGCGCGTCGAACTCTGCGAGCGGCGGCGTGGGCTTGCGCAACGCCGCGAAACCCGTGCCCGCGAACGGATCCTCGACCAGCACCGCGCCGCGTGCCTCCAGCTCGCCCTGCACCCGCTCGTAAAGCCGCACGGTCTCGTCGGACAGCGGCAGGTCGCGCCACCCCGGCCCGTACAGCCCGACCCGCTTGCCCCGCAGCGCATCCTCGGCGAGCAGCGACGTGTAGCCGCCGGCCGGACGATGGCCGACGCCTGCGATCGTCTTCGGGTCCTCGTAGGAGAACCCGGCCAGCGCATCGAGCGTGAGCGCCGCATCGCGCACGCAGCGCGACACCGGACCCACCACGTCGCGCAACGCGGACAGCGGCATCACCCCCGCGTTCGGCACAAGGGCAAATGTCGGCTTCAGCCCGACCAGCGCCTGCGCCGACGCCGGGTTCTGGATCGACCCCCCGGTCTCCTCGGCGAGCGCCAGCACCGCCATGCTCGCGGCCACCGCGCACGCCGACCCGGCGCTGCTCCCCCCGGGCAAAAACGCGCGACCCGCGGGATTGTAGGTCGGCCCGGCCCAGCTCCCGTTGGCGTGCGCCCCGGTGTGGCTGAGGATCGGCACGTTGGTCTTGCCCAGGATCACCGCCCCTGCCGCGCGCATCCGCGCCACGACCGGCGAGTCCGTCGCCGGCATCAGATCCACGCCCCCCGACGCCGCGTGCAGCAGCGACCACCCCGCGGTGGTGGGAAACCCCACCATGTCCATCGGGTCCTTGACCACGATCGGCACCCCGGCCAGCGGCCCGAGCGCCTCGCCCGCCGCGCGCCGCCGGTCGATGGCGCGCGCATCCTCCAGCGCGTCCGGGTTGAGGAAGATGATCGCGTTGTAGGCCGGGTTCCACGCGGCGATGCGGTCGAGGAACGCCTGCGTCAGCGCCTCCGAGGTCGCCGCCCCGCTGGCGAACGCGTCCTGCGCGCCCTGCACCGTCAGTTCCACGATGTCGATGTCGCCCATGCGCCGCATCCGATCCTGCAAGGTCCAGCCCGGGAAAGTGTCGCTCATCCGCCCCGCGCGCAACCCCGCGGACCGACACGCGATACATGACGCTTCCGGAACGGAAGGGGCGCTCTCCGGAACCGCCATCCGCACGCGGCACTGCATTGCGAGACCGGAACGGCCTTTCGCCGGCACCCGGCCCGGCCTGCGCTGGCACAGCGATTGCACTCCCGCCTGCCCCGCGAAGCAGCCACCGGAAGGTCATCGGACATGAGCACACACCAGCGCCCCGCCGCCACGCGCCGGGCCTTCCCGCGCGGCTGGCTCGTCGCCGCCTCCGCGCTCGCCTGCGCCGCTGCCCTGCCCGGCACCGCGCGCGCCGCCCCGCCTGCCGCCTGCGCCGCGCTGCAGGCCAAATACCCCACCCTGAAGGGCCGCACGCTGGTCGACGCGGTGAACCCGCACACGCCCGGCTACGAGGCGCTCGACCCCGCCGACCCCGACCACTACATCGGCTTCGACATCGACCTGGTGCAGGCGCTCGGCGAGTGCCTCGGCTTCAACGTGACCTACAAGTCTGTCGCCTTCGCCGCCATGCTGCCGACGCTGCAGAGCGGCCAGGCCGACATCATCATCTCCGACATCTACGCCACCAGCGAGCGCGCCCGCGCCGCCGACTTCATCACCTACTCCAAGGTCTCCGACGGCGTCCTCGTGGCCAAGGGCAACCCCAAGCACCTGGACGGCATCGACGCCACCATGTGCGGCACGACGGCGGCGGAGAACACCGGCTTCGTCGAGGTCCCCCTGGTGCAGGCGCTCGCCGAGCCGTGCAAGGCCGCCGGCAAGCCCGCGCCGGTGCTGCAGCTGTACGACAACAACGCCAACTGCATCCAGGCCGTCCTCGCCGGCCGCGCCGACACCTACATCAACGACGTCAACACCGTCGACCAGGCGGTGAAGGCCTACCCCGACAAGCTCGCCAAGGCCGCCGCCGTGACGCTGCCGTACTTCATCGGCATCGCCGTCCCCAAGGGCAAGACCGAGTTCCGCGACGCCATCTTCGCCGCGCTGACCGCCCTGCAGGACGCCGGCGTGGAGACCGCCCTGCTCACGAAATGGTCACTCGACGCCGGCACGCTCGAGGCCCCGAGGCTCGTGACCGAATAGTGGAGCTCTTCCTCCACTACCTCGGCCTGCCGTACCTCCTGCGCGGCGTCGCCTTCACCGCCGAGGTGACCGCGCTCGGCGTGTCCGGCGGCCTGGCCGTGGGCCTGGTGCTGGCCGCGATGCAGACCTGCCGCATCCGCGTGCTTTCCGCCCTCGCCCGCGGCTACGCCGTGATCTTCCGCGGCACGCCGCTCATCCTGCAGCTCGTGTTCTGCTACGACGCGCTTCCCCACATCGGCCTGCGCCTCAGCTCCGTCGCCGCCGCCGGCCTGGCGCTCGCCGCCAACGAGGGCCCGTTCATCGCCGAGATCCTGCGCTCCGGCGTGCGCGGCGTGGACCCGGGCCAAGTCCTGGCCGGCCAGGCGCTCGGCATGACGCCCGGCGTGCTGATGCGCCGCGTGATCGGCCCGCAGGCGATCCGCACCATGGTCCCCGCGCTCGGCAGCGAAACCGTCTCCGCCCTGAAGAACTCCTCGCTCGCCTCGGTCATCGCGGTGGAGGAGCTGACCCTGCGCTCCACCCAGCTCGCCTCCTCCACCTTCGACTTCTTCTCCATCTTCTTCGCGTCCGGCCTGATGTACCTGGTGCTGACCGGCGCCGTCACCGCGCTGCAGCTCGGCGTCGAGAACCTCCTCGACCTCGACCGCCCCCCCGCCCGCGACCGCCTGTCCCGCCTCCTCCCCTGGCGCGGCCGCACCCCGCTCCCCGCCACGCCCCAGCCCGCGCCCCCCGCCGGAACCACGACCGACGCCGCCCCCGCACCGCCGCCCCCCGCCACGCCCCCGCAAAGGGCCGCTCGCGCCGCCGCCCTGGCCGCCGCCCCTGCCGTCGTCGAGATCCGCGCCCTGCGCAAGCGCTACGGCGCCCAGCCCGTGCTCGACGCGCTCGACCTCACCGTGCGCGCCGGCGAGGTGATCGCGCTGCTCGGCCCCAGCGGCTCCGGCAAGAGCACGCTGCTGCGCTGCATCGCCCTGCTGGAGCCGTGGGACGACGGCACGATCCTCGTCGCCGGCCGCCGCCTCGGCCTGCGCGCCGACGGCCGCCCCATGCCGCCGCGCGCCGTCGCGAACGAGCGCGCCGCCGTCGGCGTCGGCATGGTGTTCCAGCAGTTCAACCTGTTCGCCCACCTCACCGCGCTGGAGAACGTCGCCGGCCCGCTGCGCTGGGTCCACGCCATGCCCGCGCCCGAGGCCGACGCCCGCGCCCGCGACCTGCTCGCCCGCGTCGGCCTGTCGCACCGCGCCGACGCCCTGCCGCGCCACCTGTCCGGCGGCCAGCAGCAGCGCGTGGCCATCGCGCGCGCCCTGGCCCCGCGCCCCGCCGTGCTCCTCCTCGACGAGCCCACCTCCGCGCTCGACCCCGAGCTGGTCAACGAGGTCCTCGACACCATCCGCCGCCTCTCCGCCGCCGACGGCCTGACCATGGTCATCTCCACCCACCAGCTCCGCTTCGCCCGCGAGGTCGCCGACCGCGTGATCTTCCTGTCCAATGGCGCGGTGGCCGAGCAAGGCCCCGCCCACGAGATCCTTTCCCGCCCGCAGCACCCCCTGACCGCGCGCTTCCTGCGCACCATGGGCGCGGACGCCCTGCCGGAGACCGCCGCATGAGCCCCACCCGCGAGACCTTCTCCTTCACCCCCGCCGACGGCGTCCCCCCCGGCGTGGCACCCTTCTCCCACGCGACCCGCTGGGGCGACCTCCTCTTCGTCACCGGCCAGATGCCCACCCACCCCGACACCGGCGCCCTCGTCCCCGGCGACGTCGCCGCCCAGGCCAACCAGGTCCGCCGCAACCTGGAGGCCGTGCTCGCCCCCTTCGGCGCCACGCTCGACGACTCGCTGATGGTGCGCGTCTACCTCACCGACTTCGCCGCCGACTACGCCGCCTTCAACGAGGCCTACACCGCCTGGTTCACGGGCGCCCTGCCGAGCCGCACCTGCGTCGGCACGACCGGCCTCGCGGTCGGCGCCGCCGTGGAGATCGACCTCGTCGTCGGCCTGCGCTCCCGCTGAGCCGCCCTGAACGGAGCCCCGCGATGACCCTGATGGCCGACGAGCACCTCGCCGAGCGCGACCGCCTCCGCCCCGCCCTGCACGAGCTGCGCGCCACCCCCGCCACCGTGCACTGGGGCTACTTCGACGCCTCCCTCGCCCCCGCCGTCACGGTGCGCAACGGCGACCTGGTGCGCGTGGAAGCCCTGACCCACCACGCCGGCGACGCCCCCGAGCTGATGATGGACGAAGGCATCCACGCGATCTTCGACGCCATCCCGCCGGAGGACCGCAACCCCGGCGTCCACCTCATGACCGGCCCGATCCGCGTCGAGGGCGCGCGACCGGGAGACGTGCTGGAGGTGCGCTACCTGCAGATGACGCCGCGCCTGCGCTACGGCTCCAACCTCGCCGCCCACTGGGGCCACCTGTACAAGGAGCTCGGCGAGAAGGAGCGCGTGACCATCTACCGCCTCGACGACGCCAGCCAGACCGCGCAGGCCGCCTTCGCCTACGACTTCCCCGGCAAGTACACCGTCCCTGGCACCATCACCCACGAGCGCGACTGCTGCCGCCAGCCCGCCCTGCGCGGCGTGCGCGTCCCCGTCCGCCCCCACCTCGGCACCGCCGGCGTCGCCCCCGACGCCGCCGGCCGCGTCAGCACGATCCCGCCTGGCGCCCACGGCGGCAACATCGACAACTGGCGCATCGGCGCGGGTGCGACGATGTTCTACCCCGTGCAGGTCGACGGCGCGCTGTTCTCCGTCGGCGACCCCCACATCTCCCAGGGCGACGGCGAGATCAGCGGCACCGCGATCGAGGCCTCCCTCGACGTCACCCTCCAAATCTTCCTCCGCCGCGACTTCACCTTCGCGTCCCCCCTGCTGCAGACGCCCAAGTTCTGGATCACCCACGGCTTCGACGAGGACCTCGACCTCGCCATGCGCAACGCCAGCACGGAGATGCTGTGCCTGCTCAGCGAGCACGCCGGCCTCAGCCGCGACGACGCCTACTCCCTGATGAGCGTCGCCGCCGACTTCGCCGTCACCCAGGTCGTCGACGGCCGCCAGGGCGTCCACGCCCGCATCTGCCGCGCCGTCTTCCCGCCCGTGCCGGACCCGGAATGATGCCCACGAAAGCAAGCATGGGCTCTGCCCAAACCCGCCAGGGGCGAGCCGCCCCTGGACCGGCACATGAAGGACAAGTGACGCCGGTCCAGGGCGGCTCGCCCTGGCGGGTCCAGGGCAGAGCCCTGGCCTTCCTTCCCGCCCGGAGCCCACGCCGATGACCCCCGAGATCGCCGCCTTCGCCGCCTCCCTCGCCGACGCCGCCCGCCCCCTGGCGCTGCGCCACTTCCGCACCCCCCTGCGTGTCGAGACCAAGGCCGACGCCTCGCCTGTCACCGTCGCCGACCGCGCCATCGAATCCGCCATGCGCGCCAGCATCGCCGCGCGCTACCCCGACCACGCCATCTTCGGCGAGGAGGAGGGCCGCACCGCCGCCCGCGCGCCCCACACCTGGGTCATCGACCCGATCGACGGCACGAAGAGCTTCATCTCCGGCATGCCCACCTTCGGCACGCTGATCGCCTTCTGCGTCGACGACGTGCCCCAGGTCGGCGTGATCGACATGCCCGCCCTGGACGAGCGCTGGACCGCCTCGCCCGGCGAGCCCGCCCGCCACAACGGCGCCCCCTGCCGCACCCGCCCCTGCGACGCCCTCGCCGACGCCGTCCTCTACACGACCTCCCCCGACGCCTTCGCCCCTGACGAGTGGGCCCTGTTCGACGCCCTGAGCCGCGACGCAGCCCTGCGCCGCTTCGGCGGCGACTGCTACAGCTACGGCCTGCTGGCATCCGGCCTGATCGACGCGGTCGTCGAGGCCGGCCTGCACCCCTACGACATCATGGCGATGGTCCCGGTGATCGAGGCCGCCGGCGGCACCATCACCGACTGGACCGGCGCCCCCCTCACCACGGAGTCCGGCGGCCGCGTCGTCGCCGCAGGCTCGCGCGCCCTGCACGAGCAGCTCCTGGCAAGGCTGGGCAAGGAAGCGGTTCTTTCCTGAAAGAAAGAACCAAAGAACTTTGCCACTAAGGCCTGTTGGCGTCTGAACGACATGGCGCCCGATAGCCCGCCCGCTCCGCCACACAACAACGGGACGAGCTAGGCCCTTCACGCACGATGCCATGCGGCAACCAAGCCTTCGAACCGCATAGCGCTGGGCGAACGGACCTCAGAAGGGCGAATCGGGAAAGTAGTAGTTCTTGGCGTTCTGCTTCGTGACGAGCGTCGCGTCCAGGGTGTACTGCCCGGCAACCGTGACGTTGTCGTAGAGATGGGCGGCGGTGATCTCCATCGCGGTCGCGACCATGGTGTCGGGATAGAGGACGTCGATCGGAACCATCTTGTCGCCGTCCATGACCATCTTGATGAACGCCTTGGAGCCGGCGCCGCCGACGATGTACTTGATGTCGCTCCGGTGCGCCTGGTTGATGGCCTGCAGGACGCCGACGCCCATGTCGTCGTCCTGGCACCACACGACGTCGATCTGGCTGAACTTGGTGAGGAAGTCCTGCATCACCTTGAAGGCGTCGTCGCGGCTCCAGTTGCCGTACTGCTTGCCCAGGACCGAGACGCCGCTCCCCTTGACCGCGGTGTCGAAGCCGTTCTGGCGCTCCTGGTCGATCGGGATGGGGAGCCCGCGGATCACCACGACCTTGGCGTCCGGGGTCTGCGCCTTGATGTAGCGGCCGGCGACGGCGCCGAGGTCGTAGTTGTCGCCGGCGATGTAGACGTCGCGCACCGAGCCGTCGTTGACGGCCGGCGAACGATCCACCAGCGCCACGAACGTCCCCTGCGACTTCACCTCCTTCATGGCGTTGACGAGGGGGTTCGGATCGATCGGCAGGATGACGAGCGCGTCGATGCCCTGGGTCGTCAGGTCCTGAACCGCGTTGGCCTGGCTGACCGGGTCCGACGACGTCTTGATGATGACCTTGATGCCCGGGTGCGCGGCCTTGAGCAGCTTGGCGACCCGGTCCGCCTGGTAGATGATCCCGCCGGCCCAGCTGTGGTCCGCGGTCGGCACGGAGACGCCGATCGTGTAGTCCTTTGCGCGCGCGCCGGTGGTCGCACCCGCCGCCGCCAGAACCGCAAGCGCCGCGATCGTCATGTGCTTCTTCAAGATGGTCTCCTCCCTTGGTGCAGGTTGTTCGGCCTCCGCCGGGCGCCCTGCTGCGCCCGGCGGTGATTCACGACTTCCGGATCAGCGAGCGCTGCACCAGCATGGCCGCGATGATGATCGCCCCCTGTATGGCGCCGATGAGGTACTCGCTCGCGTAGTTCGACAGGATCATGATGTTGCCGACCGCTCCCAGCAGGAACGCGCCGCAGATCGAGCCCCAGATCCGCCCCACCCCGCCGGTCAGGGCGGTGCCGCCGATGATGACCGCGGTGATCGCCTGCAGCTCCCACATGATGCCCGTCGTGGCCGTGGTGGAGCCGAGACGGGGGACGTAGAGGACCACCGCCACGGCGACGCACAGCCCCTGCAGGACGTAGGTGATCGTGCGTACCCGGCCGACCCTGATGCCCGAGTAGCGCGCGACCTCCTCGTTCGAGCCGACGGCGGCGACATGGCGTCCGAAGCGGGTCCGGTTCAGCAGGAACGCCCCCGCCGCGCCCACGGCCAGGATCAGGACCAGCGGCACGGGAATGCCGAGGACGCGGCCGAAGTAGATGGGCCGGGTCAGGTTCTGCAGCTCGGCCGAGGACACGGAGATCGCGCCGCCCTGCGACAGCCAGGTGGTCAGGCCGCGGAAGATGCCCATGGTGCCGAGCGTCGCGATGAAGGGCTCGATGCCGCCCCTCGTCACGATCAGTCCGTTGGCGAGGCCGCATGCCGCCCCCATCGCGAGGATGAGCAGGATCGCCGCCGCCAGCATGGCCACCGGGCTCGCGAGGGCGCCGCTGTCGAGGAACAGGATGGCGAGGCTGGCGACGAACGCCACCATGGCGCCGACGGAAAGGTCGAGCCCGCTGGCCGTGATCACGAAGGTCGCGCCGACGGCGATGATGGCGATGAAGCCGCTCTGGGTGGCGACGTTCAGCAGGTTGCCCAGCGTCAGGAACCGGTCGCTGGAGAGCGCCCCGAGGACGGCGAGGCAGGCCAGGGCCACGAACGGGGCGACGGCCCTGAGGTCGATCCGCGACCAGCGCCGCAGCCGATCCCGTGCCTGCGCGTGGCGTACGGTGAGTTCCATCGTCACTCGACGTTCCCCAATGTGGTCATCCTCGCGGCGGCCTGCGCATCCGCGCCCGTGGCCAGGACCACGATCTCCGTCTCGGTCATGCGCTCGCCCGCCACCTCGCCGACGATCTTGCCCCCGCGCATCACCAGGATGCGGTCGCAGATCCCGATCAGCTCCGGCATCTCGGACGAGACGACGATGACCGACCGGCCCTGCCGGGCGAGCTCGACGACGAAGGCGTAGATCTGCTCCTTGGCGCCGATGTCGATGCCGCGGGTCGGCTCGTCGATGATCACGATCCTCGGGTCGAGCAGCATCATCTTGGCCAGCAGCAGCTTCTGCTGGTTGCCGCCGGAAAGCTGGCCGGCCAGCGCGTCCCGGCTGCCCGCGCGTATCTCGAAGTCGCGGAACGCCCTGTCGAGCGCCGCCGCCTCCGCGGCGTGGTGGATCCCGAGGCCGCGCCCGAAGCGGGAAAGCGAGGCCAGGGTGAGGTTCACCCTCAGGTTGCGGTCGAGCAGCAGGCCTTTGCCCTTCCGGTCCTCGCTGAGATAGACGATGCCCGCGGCCTGGCTGGCATCGACCGCACCGAACGCCACGGGCACGCCGTCCAGGCGGACGCCGCCCCGGCCGGGTCGCAGGCCGACGATGCCCTCCATCAGCTCGGTCCGCCCGGCGCCGACCAGGCCGGCGAAGCCGAGGATCTCCCCGCGCCGCAGCGCGAAGCTCGCGTTCGTCGCGTGCCCGGGGACCGAGAACCCGCGCACGTCCAGGACGACGTCGCCGCCCGCGGCGTGCGCCCGGTCCGGGTAGAGCCTGGCGATGTCGCGCCCCACCATGCTCCGCGCCATGTCCAGCGGCTCCAGCCCCTTCGCCTCGTCGGTCGACACGAGGCGGCCGTCGCGCAGGACCGTCACCCGGTCCGCGATCGTCTTCACCTCCGGGAGCTTGTGCGAGATGTAGAGGACGGCGGCGCCCTTCGCGCGGATGTCGTCGACGATGCGCAGCAGCGCGTCGGTCTCGAACGGGGTGAGCGAGGCCGTCGGCTCGTCGAAGATCACGACCCGGTGCGGCACCAGCAGCACGCGCGCGATCTGCACGAGCTGGCGCTGAGCGATCGACAGCCTTCCGACGAGGGCGTCCGGCTCGACCCCCGACCCGAGCGAGGCCAGCGCCGCCCGTGCCTGCGCGCGCATCGCGCGCTCGTCCAGCGTCCAGCCCCGCCGGATCTCGCGGCCGAGGAACAGGTTCTGCGCCACGGTCAGGTCCGGCGCCAGCAGGATCTCCTGGTGCACGAGCGCCACGCCGAGCGCCTCGGCGGCCACCGGGCTGGTCAGGGCGACCGCCTCGCCGTCCATCCTGATCTGCCCGGACGAGGGGCGCAGGTGCCCGGCGAGGATCTTCATCAGCGTGGACTTGCCGGCGCCGTTCTCGCCGATGACGGCGTGCACCTCGCCGGCGCGCACGTCGAGGCTGAGGTCGTGCAGGACCGTCACCGGCCCGAACGACTTGCACAGCGAGACGGCCTGCAGCGGCAGCCGACTCGCGTCTGTCGCGGCGTCGGACCGTGCGGACGGAACCGGCGCGCTCACGCCGCCGGCACCGGCCATGCCGGATGTCTGCCTCTCATCTCCTGCCCCCAGACCCTTGCCGCTTCGCCGGTCCGAGGACCGGGCGTGCGGCGTTATTGGTTCGGCGTGGTCACCGGCGAGCCCGCGTCGTCGCGGTCGCGCCTGTCGCTGGTCGCGGCCCCGATCAGGGCCTGCGCCACCCAGTTGATCGTGTCCTCCACGTCCTCCTGCTCCATCGCCCACATGTCCTTGAGGACGACGAAGGCCTCGATGCCGAACACGAGCGAGAGCCCCTTCGCGAGCCGGTCGAGTTCGCGGTCGCCGAGCGTGCCGCGCAACGGTTCCACCGCATTGGTCAGCAGCGCCATGCGGTGGCCGCGCCGGAGCAGCGCCTCGGCGCCGAGCGTGCCGGCCCGCGTCCTGCTCCACTGCTCCAGCGAGAGCCTCAGCGCGGCCCGGAAGGTCGCCTCGAACTGGCCGATCCGGCGCAGCGATGTCCTCAGCAGGTCCGCCACCCGCTCGTCGGCGCGCGACGACCGCGGCTGCCACTCCAGCACGGGCCCCAGCGCCGCATCGACGACGGCGCCCACGAGGGCCGTCTGGCTCGGGAAGCAGCGGTACGAGGTCGCGCGCGACACGCCGGCCGCCTCCGCCACCTCGCTGACCGAAGGGGTCCGCCCCTCCTGCATGAGCCCGACCGCGGTCTGCAGCATCAGGCGCATCGTCCTCGCGCGGGGACCCTGGTCCTCCGTTCCCGCGGCGACGACTTGTTCGCGTGAAGCTCCCATGCCATTTTGATACGCGCGTCTCACCCGACTTTCAATCTCCCCCGTGAACGATCGCCGCGGCGAAACGGAAGACAGGTTCCGGCAGGAGAACATGAAGCGGATCCACATCGTCGGCACGGCGGACACGAAGTCGGCCGAGCTCGTCTTCCTGAAGCGGGTCGTGGAAGCGGCCGGCGCGTCTGCGGTGGTGGTGGACGTGGGGACGCGCCGATCGCCGATCGAGACGGATGTCGCGGCGCGCGACGTGGCGGGCGCGCATCCGCGCGGGGCCGACGCGGTCCTCGGGACCGACGACCGGGGCGACGCGGTCGCGGCGATGACGGAGGCGTTCCGCCGCTTCGTCCTGACGCTCGGCGACCTGGACGGGATCGTCGGCATCGGCGGCAGCGGCGGCACCGCCATCGTGACCGCGGGCATGCGCGAGCTGCCGATCGGCGTGCCGAAGATCATGGTCTCGACGCTCGCCTCCGGGGATGTCGCGCCCTACGTCGGCGTGTCGGACATCGTGATGATGCCGGCGGTCACCGATCTCTCAGGCCTGAACGACATCAGCCGCGTCATCCTCACGAACGCCGGGGTCGCGGCCGTCGCCATGGCGAACGCCCCGCGCCCGGCGGCCTCCGGCAAGCCGGCGATCGGCCTCACCATGTTCGGCGTCACGACGGCCGCGGTGACGCAGATCGTCGAGCGCCTCGGCGCCGACCACGACTGCCTGGTCTTCCACGCCACCGGCACCGGCGGCAGGACGATGGAGAAGCTTGCCGCCAGCGGCATGCTGCGCGGCCTGATCGACGTCACGACGACGGAGATCTGCGACCTCCTCTTCGGCGGCGTGCTGGCCGCCACCGAGGCCAGGCTGGACGTGGTGGCCGGGACCGGGCTGCCCTACGTGGGCTCCGTCGGCGCGCTCGACATGATCAACTTCTGGGCCCCGGAGACCATGCCGGCCGCCTACCGCGACCGCCTGCTGTACCGCCACAACGCGAACGTCACGCTCGTCCGGACAACGGCGGACGAGTGCCGGCAACTGGGCGCGTGGATCGGCGCGAAGCTCGGCCGGTGCGACGGCCCGGTGCGCTTCCTCATCCCCGAGAAGGGCGTCTCCGCGCTCGACATCGACGGCGGCCCGTTCTTCGACCCCGCGGCCGACGCGGCGCTGTTCGACGCCATCGAGTCGTCCGTCGCCTGGTCGGACCGGCGGCGCCTCGTCCGCCTGCCGCACCACATCAACGACCCCGCGTTCGCCGATGCGGTCGCCTCCCATTGGCACGACATCGCAGACAGGACCTGACGCCATGCCCGCCATCGCCCGCGAAACGATCCTGTCCAGCCTGCGCGCCCTGATCGACCGGGGCGTGCCCATCGTCGGCGGCGGCGCCGGCACGGGGCTGTCGGCAAAATGCGAGGAGGCCGGCGGGATCGACCTCATCGTCATCTACAACTCGGGCCGCTACCGCATGGCGGGGCGCGGCTCGGCGGCGGGCCTGCTCGCCTACGGCAACGCGAACGAGATCGTGTGCGAGATGGCCGTGGAGGTGCTGCCGGTCGTCAGGCACACCCCGGTGCTGGCGGGCGTGAACGGCACGGACCCGTTCATCCTGATGCCGCGCTTCCTCGCGCAGCTGAAGGAGATGGGGTTCTCCGGCGTGCAGAACTTCCCCACCGTCGGCCTGTTCGACGGGTCGATCCGGGTCAGCTTCGAGGAGACCGGCATGGGGTTCGGCCTCGAGGTCGACATGATCGCCGCCGCCCACCGGCTCGACCTGCTGACGACGCCCTACGTCTTCAACCCGGACGAGGCGCGCGCGATGGCCAGGGCCGGCGCCGACGTCGTCGTCGCGCACATGGGCGTCACCACGGGCGGCGCGGTGGGCGCGCGGTCCGGCAAGTCGCTCGACGCGTGCATCGGCGAGATCGACGCGATCGCGGCCGCCGCGCGCGGCGTGCGCGAGGACATCATCATCCTGTGCCACGGCGGCCCGATCTCCGCGCCGGCCGATGCGGAGTACGTGCTCCGGCGCGCGGACCGCTGCCACGGATTCTACGGCGCCAGCTCGCTGGAGCGGCTGCCGGCGGAGGTCGCGATCACGCGGCAGACGCAGGACTTCAAGGCCGTCACCTTCGGCGGCGCACCTCGGCAGGAGACCGGCGATGGACGATAGGCACGCGAACTTCTTCGTCCGCCCCGACGACGTGGAGGCGTTCGGCTTCGACTGGGGCCAGCTCGCCCTGACCGTCGGCCCGGGCGTGAACGGCGCCGTCGGCTTCTCGGGCGGCGTCGTGAGCCTGCAGCCCGGCCAGGGCCACGCGCGCCACAACCACCCCGACGCCGAGGAGATCATCTTCATCGTCTCCGGCAGCGGCGAGCAGATGGTCGAGGACGAGCGGGGCGAGCCGATCCGCCAGCCCGTGGGCCCGGGCTGCACCGTCTACGTGCCCAAGGCCCGCCACCACGCGACGCGCAACACCGGCGGCGAGCCCATGCAGCTCTTCGTCGTCTACACCCCGGCGGGGCCGGAGGACGCGCTGCGCCAGGCGCCGGACTTCCGGCTGATACCGCCGGGAGGGGACAGGTCGCGCCCGCCGGCCTGACTCCCGACGACGGCCTGTCAGCAAGCAAGGCCGGGCTCTGCCCGGACCCGCCAAAGGGCCGAGCCCTTTGGAAACCCTTCACTTAAGAGCTAGGGACAAAACCGTCTGAGGCAGATGACGGCGCAGGCGAGCGTGGTGAAGGCGAGATGGAGGTCGGCGCGGCGCTCATAGCGGATGCTGAGGCGACGGAAGCGGGCAAGCCAAGCGAAGCTGCGCTCCACGACCCACCTGTGCCGTCCAAGGTGGGCGCTGCTTTCCACGCCGCGTCGCGCAATCCGTGGCTTGATGCCACGAGCATGGCACTCCCGGCGACAGCGGCGATGATCGTAGCCCTTGTCGGAGTGCAGCTTGTCCGGGCGCTTGCGTGGCCGACCGCGGCCCCTGGCCCTCACGCCCGGCACGGCGTCCAGCGTGGCGACCAGCATCATGCTGTCGTGTCGGCCAGGGGGAGATCGGTCGGGCGCTCGCGGCCGCCCGCCCTTGGGCTTCGGCCGATCGGGCGGAAGTAGAGGCTGGATCGCTAGCCAAAGATTGTCAGGAACAAGAAGGGCCATACCCGCCAAACGCCTCAGCAGGGGTTTGTTCCCAGCTCTTAATGTTACAGTCGCAATCAAACATTGCTGGCACAAAAAACTTTTATCTTTACGTTTAGTGGTAATAGAAATTGGGCCGATTGACATACATGGTGTGTGCCGATCCTGGTAGCACGCTGCTCCATGCTTACGCCGACGATGTCAGATCAAGGAGTCCGCCATGACAGATGAGAAAACCCTAAGCAAGGTCTTACATCTACCTCCACCAAACAAAGACAAAGATACGAAAAATATTTCTAGATCACAAATAATTACAAAACGTAATGATTTAATAGCAAGAATTAAAGCGCTCAGAAGCAAAAAAGATGTCATTGAATATAATTCTATTGAAGAAGCTCTAAAAAAAGTGGACGACTCTATCAAAATCCTCGCGGAAATCACTCCGGAAGAGCATATTTTTGTTCATGCCGAAATGAAGAAAACAAAGGAATTGGCAAAAACGAACTTGGATGCCGAACAAATTCAACGAGTCAAGGTAATGAATTGTTTTAAGACATGCATGAAATCATTGAAAGAACTAGAAGATAAGACTGTCGGATCTGAGGAAGAAATAGAAATAGAGAATGAGCTGAATGACGAAAAAGAGAAAGAGTCTTCAATAATTTTAGGAAAAAAGATAGCTAGAGTTAGAATAGGAGATTCTATTAAAGTTGATGAAGATCCAGGTGAGAATATTATTTTATTGAAATGGAATAAAACCATCGGAGGAATACCTGTTATAAAGGAAGATAATTTTATTGTTTTAATGGATAAGCATCAACTTAAACATAGTCCTCAAATTGGAGAGTTTGGAAAAAGTGGTCATTATCATGGGAAAAGAGGGTCTATTCTTCTTGGTGGATTAGATAGTCATAGAGATACATATGGTAAAGAAGTTCTGGCTTACGCACGTAAACTTGTGGAAGAGCGGGCCTCAGAAAATTTAGAAAGTATTATAGAAAATAAAGTAAGAGGAGAATCCTTTGAATTCTACATCTCTGTAAAACGTTCTGGTAAGTTTTGGTATGCTGTCTATCACGGAAACCCTCCCAATTAAGAGCTAGGGACAAACCGCCTGATCTGTCGCATGCAGATGACAGCGCAGGCGAGCGTGGTGAAGGCGAGATGGAGGTCGGCGCGGCGCTCATAGCGGATGCTGAGGCGCTGGAAGCGGGCGAGCTAGGCGAAGGATCGTTCCACGATCCACCTGTGCCGTCCCAGATGGGCGCTGCTGTCCACGCCGCGTCACGCGATCCGCGGCTTGATGCCACGGGCCCGACACTCCCGGCGGCAGCACCTATGGTCATAGCCCTTGTCGGCGTGAAGCTTGTCCGGGCGCTTGCGTGGCCGACCGCGGCCCCTGGCCCTCACGCCCGGCACGGCGTCCAGCTTGGCGACCAGCATCATGCTGTCGTGTCGGTTGGCGCCGCTCAGGACAACGCCGAGCGGCGTGCCGCGGGCGTCCGTGACGAGGTGGCGCTTCGTGCCGGGCCGGCCGCGATCCGTCGGGTTCGGGCCGACCTCGGCACCCCCTTTTTTGCCGCGAGGCTGGCGCTGTCGAGGGCCGCCCGGCTCCAGTCCAGCTGTCCTGCGTCGTCCAGCCGCTCCAGCAGCACACGGTGCAGGCGGGTCCAGACCCCGGCGGCGTGCCACTCGCCGAGCCTGCGCCAGCACGTCTTGCCGCAGCAGCCCAGCTCGGCGGGCACCTCGTGCCACTGGATGCCGGTGCGCAGCACGAACAGGATCCCGGCCAGGGCAGATCGGTCCGGCGCTCGCGGCCGCCGGCCCTTCGGCTTCGCTCGCCCGGGCGGCAGCAGAGGTTCAATGGCTTGCCAGAGGTCGTCAGGAACAAGGAGTGCCATGCCCATCTAAGGCCCTGGATGAGGTTTTGTCCCCAGCTCTTAAGGAGTGGTTTCCAAAGGCCCGGCCTTTGGCGGAGTTTGAGGCAGAGCCTCAACCTTGCTTGCTCAAGGCCCGCCGACGTCGGCCCAGCGCGAGTCGGCCCTGGTCGACGCCAGCCCCGCCGCGATGAACCTCAGCCCGCGCACGCCCTCGGCCACGCCGGGAAGCGGGGCATCTCCTTCGGCCCCCGTCTCGAGCCGGTCGGCGAAGTCGCGGTAGAGCTGCGCGAACGCCTCGAGGTAGCCCTCGGGATGGCCGGCCGGGATGCGGCTCGCCTGCGTGGCGCCGGCGCCGGCGCGGCGGATCACGCGGGGCGCCTCGCCGTAGGGGGAGTAGACCAGCTGGTTCGGCTGCTCCTGCGCCCACTCGAGCCCCCCGGCCTCGCCGTAGACGCGCAGCCGCAGGCCGTTCTCGTTGCCGGGCGCCACCTGCGAGGACCACAGCATGCCACGCGCGCCGCCCGCGAAGCGGAGCAGCATGTGCGCGTTGTCGTCGACCCGGCGGCCCGGCACGAAGGCCGAGAGGTCGGCCGCCACGCGCTCGCAGCGCAGCGAGGTCACGAACTCGGCCAGGTTGAACGCGTGCGTGCCGATGTCGCCGAGGCAGCCCGCCTCGCCGCTCTGCGCCGGGTCGGTCCGCCAAGCCGCCTGCCTGTGGCCGCTGTCCTCCAGCCTGGTCGTCAGCCACTCCTGCGGGTACTCGACCTGCACCACGCGGATCGTGCCGAGGGCGCCGGCCAGGACCATCTCGCGCGCCTGCCGCACCAGGGGATAGCCGGTGTAGTTGTGGGTGAGCAGGAACGGGACGCCCCGCCGCTCGACCAGGGCGGCGAGGGCGAGGGCGTCCTCCAGCCGGTGGGTCATCGGCTTGTCGCAGATGACGGCGATGCCGCGCTCGACGAACGCGGTGGCCGCCTGCGCGTGCAGGTGGTTCGGCGTGACGATCGCGACGGCGTCGACACGGTCCTCGCGCGCGGCCTCCCTCGCCGCCATCTCCGCGAAATCGTCGTAGGCCCGGTCGGGGGCGACGTGGAACGTGTCCGCGCTCGCCCGACCCCGTGCGGGGTCGGAGGAGAACGCGCCGGCGACCAGCTCCCAACGGTCGTCGAGCCGCGCGGCGATGCGGTGCACGGCGCCGATGAACGCGCCCTGCCCGCCGCCGACCATGCCGAGACGGAGCCGGCGCGGCATCAGCCCAGCCCCAGCATGCGTCGGTTCGCCGCGTCGTCGGCGCCGCTGGAGGCGAAGTCGTCGAAGGCGCGGCCGGCGACCTCGATGATGTGGCGCGCGATGAACGGCGCGCCCTCGGCCGCCCCCTGCTCGCTGTCCTTGATGCAGCACTCCCACTCGAGCACGGCCCAGCCGTCGAACCCGTGGCGCGACAGCCGAGAGAAGATCGCGCCGAAATCCACCTGGCCGTCGCCGAGCGAGCGGAACCGCCCGGCCCGGTCCACCCAGGGCTGGAAGCCGCCGTACACGCCCTGCCGCCCCGTCGGGTTGAACTCGGCGTCCTTGGCGTGGAACATCCTGATGCGGGAATGATAGATGTCGATGAAGGCGAGGTAGTCGAGCTGCTGCAGCACGAAGTGGCTGGGGTCGTACAGCATGGCGCAGCGCGGATGGCCGCCGACCCGCTCGAGGAACATCTCGAAGGTGACGCCGTCGTGCAGGTCCTCGCCCGGGTGGATCTCGTAGCAGAGGTCGACGCCGGCCTCGTCGAACGCGTCGAGGATCGGCCGCCAGCGCCGTGCCAGCTCGTCGAACCCGGTCTCGACCAGCCCGGCCGGGCGCTGCGGCCAGGGATAGAGATAGGGCCAGACCAGGCCGCCGGAGAAGGTGGCGTGCGCCGCGAGGCCCAGGTGGCGCGAGGCCCTGGCCGCCAGGTGGAGCTGCTCGACCGCCCAGGCCTGCCGCGCGGCCGGATTGCCGTGCACCGCGGGCGGCGCGAAGCCGTCGAACGCGACGTCGTAGGCCGGGTGCACGGCGACGAGCTGGCCCTGCAGGTGGGTGGACAGCTCGGTCAGCTCCACCCCGGCCTCGGCCAGCGTGCCCCTGACCTCGTCGCAGTAGGTCCGGCTCTCCGCCGCCCGCGCGAGGTCGAACAGGCGCGCGTCCCAGCTCGGGATCTGCACCCCCTTGTAGCCGTGCGCCGCCGCCCACTTTGCAATCGCGCCGAGACTGTCGAAGGGCGGCGCGTCGCCGGCGAACTGGGCCAGGAAGATCGCGGGGCCTTTGATCGTCTTCATGAGAGCTCCTCCTCCGGCATTGTGCCTGCCGTTGTCGCGCGCGCGCCACCCGGTTCGCGCCACGACGAAAGACAATCGCCCTTGACGCAGCGGCGCAAGGCCTGCGCTCCGGGCCGGCCCGCGGCCCCGGGTTCAGAGCGCGGGGTGCCTGCGGTGCCAGTCGGTGGCCTGCTGGAAGGCGTGGCCGGCGCGGAGCAGCAGCGCCTCCTCCATGTGGCGCGACACGAACTGGAAGGCGACCGGCGTCCCCCGCTCCGTGAAGCCGCAGGGCAGGGTGATCGTCGGGCTGCCCGACATGTTGAACGGGCACGTGGGACGCAGCAGCGCGGCGATGAGGCCGGCGTCCTCGCCCAGCGCCGCCATTCGCGCCACGGTCGGCGAGGCGTAGCCCTGGGCCGGCACCACCAGCAGGTCGATCTCCTCGAACAGGGCCCGCAGGCGCCCGGAAAAATCCATCCGGCGCAGCAGCATCCGCTGGTGGTCCATGCCCGACTGCGCCCGGCCGAGCTCGATGAGGCCGGCCAGGCCCGGACCGTACTCGGCCTTGCGCGCGGGATAGGTCGCGTCGTGCGCCACCGCCGTCTCGACGCCGCAGAGCGGGAACCAGTCCTCGACGATCCGCCGCACGTCGGGGAGCGTCACCTCGCGGATGTCGCCGCCCAGCCCGGCGATCACGCCGAGCGCGTCCTCGGTCGCCCCGAGCATCATGGCGTCGGCGCCGGCGTTGAAGGCGGGGTCCACGCCGATGCGCAGGCCGCGCAGCCCCCGCCCCAGCCCCGCGGCGTAGTCGGGCACGGGCTCCAGGCTCGCGGTCGGGTCCGCGGGATCGGCGCCCGCCAGGACGCCGAGCATCGCCGCGCAGTCGGCGGCGCTGCGCGCCATGGGCCCGACGTGGTCGAGCGTTGCCGCCAGCTCGAAGACGCCGTGGCGGCTGACCCGCCCCCAGGTCGGCTTGAGGCCGGTCAGGCCGCTCGCCGCCGAGGGGAAGCGGATCGACCCGCCCGTGTCGGTCCCGAGCGAGGCGAAGCAGAGGCCCGCCGCGGTCGCGACCCCGGAGCCGCTCGACGAGGAGCCGACCCAGGTATCGGCGTTCCAGGGGCTGACCGGCGGCGGAACGTCCGGGTGATGGTCGGCGTAGGCCCCTTCCGTGAGCTGCAGCTTGCCCAGGATGACCGCGCCCGCATCCCGCAGCCTGCGCACGACGGTCGCATCCTCGTCGGGGCGGAAGTCCCGATGGATCGCCATGCCGGCGGCGGTCGGGACGCCTTTCGTCCAGCACAGGTCCTTCACGGCGACGGGCACGCCGTGCAGCGGCCCCCGGATGTCGCCCCGGGTGATCTCGGCCTCGGCCTGGCGCGCCTCGGCGAGGGCCTGCTCCTCCATCACGAACGCGAAGCTTCTCAGCCGCCCGTCCAGCGACCGGATGCGCGCGAGCTGGGCCTGCGCCAGCGCGACGGGGGACACCTGCCCGGAGTGGATCAGGCCCGCCACTTCCGTCAGCTCGCGATAGTGAAGCTCCGACACGGCCGTCATGATGCTTGTTCCCTTGGCCAGGCGTTGGTGGATGGAGACCGGCTGCGTGGCACCGGGTCCATGATGCATGGACCGGAGAGGCGGGCACAGCGGCCCCGTCCGGGTTCAGGCGGCGCGGACGCGGGCCGCATGCCCGGACCCCGGCATGCGGCCGGGGCACGGATGGCGGCCTTCGCCCCGATGGCCCGACCTGCGCGGTCGTGGCTGCGGCATCTCCGGCGTCCGGGTGCGGCGGCGCGGCGTGGACCGGCGCCCGGGCAGC
The DNA here is from genome assembly GCA_050920955.1 of Janthinobacterium lividum. Lineage (GTDB taxonomy): Bacteria > Pseudomonadota > Alphaproteobacteria > Acetobacterales > Acetobacteraceae > CAXSEF01. The sequence continues at coordinate 63,228 of JBPBQS010000204.1, forward strand.
GGACGGGATCGGCACGGCACGGTCCTGCGTTCTGCTCCTGACCGGCGGGGAAGAATACTTAAAAAGCAAAGTCTCAATACTGACCCGCGAAACGGGTTGTTCGATCTACTTAGCGGCGGCGATGGCACGTTGATCCGGGTATTTCCCGAGTCTTTGATTCTGTTGTTGCCGATCCGCCACATGAGACGGGCAGACTCCCGGATTTCCGACGATTGCAGTACGTCCGTACTGCATTCCTGCCGTGTCTTTCAATTCGACAGGTCTTTTAGATGTTCAATCACGCTCCCGTGATGACGGTGACAGAGATTGTCGGAACTTCTGAGACAATTGACGTGGCAGTCATGAACCCGCCCAGCTTGACCTGATGGACAGAATTCCCCAGCGGTAGGCTCCCGGAAAAGGAGTCCTACGTGCATCACTACAAGATCATGACCGCCCTCTTTCCCATCTGTGCTGCATTCGCGTGCGGCACGGCTCATGCGCAGCTGGCCAACCAGCAGAGCTTCAGCGGCCAGAACAACACCATCAGCCCGTTCGGCTACGGCAACGTCGCGCAGACCTTGACCAGCACTGCGGGCCAGACCGGCAACGCGGTGTGTGCGGCATCCACGACGCCGACCTGCCTGTCGATCTCCGGCCAGGGCGACTGCACCTGGCAGACCGGCGCGAACACGCTGGTGTCGTGCAACCAGGGCGGCAAGGCGGGGGTCGACGAGACGCCGTTCGCGCCGGTCAACTGCCACAACAACCTCGACGGCGACGGTGGCGCCAGCGGCCTGATCACCGGCGCGGACTGGTGCGGCTGGGCGAGCTACATGGCCCAGCGCAGCGTCGACACCCTCTACCAGTACGACGACTACGTCCGCCTCGGCGTGAACAGGCGGTTCGGCGGCACGGTGTTCGAGCTCTACGGCACCGACAAGCTCGACCGCATCCAGCAGCACCCCGGCGGGGCGACGCAGCTGGCGCTGTACGGCGACGACCTGAACTACGCGCCCGTGGGCACGCCGTCGGGGTGGTTCGCCACCAACTCCAGCCCCGTCTTCCTGCCGCCCCTCGCCCTGGGGTGGGACAACCACGCCTACGGCTCGCAGGCGTCGTGCCAGGCAGCCCATCCCGGCGCCACCTGCACGCTGCGCATGGCCGCGGACAACGTCAGCGACGACGTCACCAACGTCGGCTGCGCCAACAACGGCGCCGATGCCGGCGTCGGCTTCAACCCGGTCCAGGCGGTCTCGCAGAACTGCTGGTACGGCAACCCTGACAACTACGTCGACGACGTGTACTCGCCCGGCAACGGCCTGCTGACCGTCGACAAGCATGGGCCCGCCAACTACTCCAAGAGCAGCAACGTCCCCGGCCTGTTCTGGGCGCAGACCTCGCAGGTGATCGGGCCGTTCGCGCAGCTGACCTACGACATCCAGGGCGGCAACGCGCTGCGCACCATGACGCCGGACTTCCAGGAGCTGCC
>JBPBQS010000237.1:0-56906 GCA_050920955.1 Janthinobacterium lividum
CGGACATGCCGGACGGGACGGGGCGCACGGCGCTGGTCACCGGGGCGACGCGGGGGCTCGGGCTGCACGTGGCCGAAGGGCTGGCGCGCGGGGGCATGCGCGTGGTGCTGGCCGGGCGCGACCGGGCAGCGGGCGAGGCGGCGGCGGACGGGATACGGGCGCGGGGCCGCGAGCGGGGGCACGAGGCGGCGGTGTCGTTCGCGGCGCTCGATCTGGGCAGCCTGGCGGATGTCGCGTCCTTCGCGGAGAGGGTGGCGGCGGAGTATCCGCGGCTGGACCTGCTGGTCAACAACGCCGGGGTGATGGCGATCCCGGCGCGCCACGTCACGCGCGACGGGTTCGAGCGGCAGTTCGGCGTCAACCATCTCGGGCATTTCGCGCTGACGGCGCGGCTGCTGCCGGCGCTGCGGCGGGGGGAGGCGGCGCGGGTGGTCAGCGTGGCGAGCCTGGCGCACCTGCGCGGGCGGATCGATTTCGCGGACCTGAACGCGGTGCGGCGCTACGGGGCGTGGCGGGCGTACACGCAGAGCAAGCTCGCGGTGCTGATGTTCGCGCGCGAGATGCAGCGGCGCAGCGTGGCCGGGGGCTGGGGCGTGGCAAGCCTGGCGGCGCATCCGGGGATCGCGCGCACCGAGCTGTTCGAGACCGGGCCGGGGACGGGACGGCGCGGCGGGTGGTCGCCGGAGCGGCTGCTGATGCGCGTGGGCGGGCGGCTGTTCGCGCAGGGTGCGGAGCGGGGGGCGTTGCCGATCCTGTTCGCGGCGGTGGCGCCGGGTGCGGAGCCGGGCGGCTACTACGGGCCGGACGGGTTCCGCGAGATGACGGGCGATCCGGCGCCGGCGCGCGTGTCGGCGGCGGCGCAGGACGCGGCGGCCGGGGCGCGGCTGTGGGCGGAGTCCGAGCGGCTGTGCGGGGTGCGGTTCGGGGCGGCCTGATCCCCCGGGTGGTTGCGGGGGCGGCGCGGGGTGTGCATGGGGAGCGCGGCCCGGTGCGCGGGCGGACCCAGGACACAGGAGCGCTCGATGGAGCCGATGAAGCCGATGGAACCCATGAAGCCGATGGAGCCCATGAAGGGCATGGAGCCGATGAAGCCCATGGAGCCGGTGCCGGACCATGGCTGGTGGCCGGACGGGCTGGGCGCGCCGTCGTCGAGCGGGTCGCAGAACGGCATGCGCTACGCGTTCTTCGGCGACAAGCACCGGCTGGCCATCGAGACGGACGGCAAGGTCGTCGTCTACGACAGCGGCGATCACCGCATCAACGGCGTGGCGCAGCAGGACGGGGGGACGCGCAACCTGGCGTTCAGCTCCGACGACGGGCCGGTGCGCGTCGAGGACCTGCACGAGGCGAAGTGATCCCCGCGGCCGTGTCGGGGCGTCCGGAAGGGTTCACTTCGGCGCGAGCGGCAGGGCTGCGGTAAGATAGTGTGCGAGGCTTCGTGGGCGGGGCGCGTTGCCCTGCGCGGCCTGGTGGGACGGGCAGTCCTCTGCCCGCCCGCCGGTGGGTGGCCGGGACGTGGGCTCCTCCCCGTGTCGCGGCCCGGCCACCCCAGCCCGGCGCGGGGCAGGCCTCGTTCCCGGCGCCCGGGGGCGTTGGCCGGGCGCGCATCGCTCCCATGTTCACGGGATGACGGAAGTTCCAGCGGGCGCGGTGCTGCGCGTGATCGACCTCGAGACCACGGGCCAGGGGTTCGCCGACGGCGGCGTGGTCGAGGTGGGGTGGCAGGACCTGGCGCGCGACGCCGGCGGGGCGTGGGCGCTGCGCGGCGGGCCGGGGGCAAGGCTGGTGCGGCCGGAGCACCCGATCAGCGCGCAGACCTCGGCGATCCACCACATCGTCGACGAAGATGTGGCCGGGGCGGCGCCCTGGCAGGAGGTGGCGCCCGAGGTGCTGCAGCCGGAGCCGGCGCCGCTGGCGCTGGTCGCGCACCGGGCGTCGTTCGAGCAGCGCTGGTGCCGGCCGCAGTGGTCGGGGGGCGCGCGCTGGATCTGCACCTACAAGTGCGCGCTGCGGCTGTGGCCGGACTCGCCCACGCACTCGAACCAGGGGCTGCGCTACGCGCGCAGGCCGGCGGGGCTGGACCGCGACACCGGGCTGCCGGCGCACCGGGCGGGGCCGGACGCCTACGTCACGGCGTTCCACGTGCGCGACATGCTGGCGGTGGCGGACGTCGCGCAGCTGCTCGCGTGGTCGGACGAGCCGGCGCTGCTGGTCAAGGTGCCGTTCGGGCCGTGGCGGGGGCGGCGCTGGGCAGAGCTGGGCGAGGACGCGCTGGAGCAGATCCTCGCGGGCGGGGCAGGCAGCAACGTCGACATGGCGTTCACGGCGCGCACGGAGCGGGCACGGCGGGACGGGGGCGTGGCGGAGGCGCCGGTGCAGAGCGCGCTGGGGCTGTAAGGCAGGCAAGCATGAGGCGCTGCCTCAAACTCCGCCAAGGGAAGCCCCTTGGATGGCTTCCCTTAAGGTGAGGGATCAAAGGGCCTCGGGCCCTTTGCGGGTTTGGGCAGAGCCCATGCTTGCTTGCCTGGGTGGGGTAGGCACCGGCGGCTTGCGTGTCTATCACCGGGCCGAGGCGATGGGCCTTCCAACCTGCGCGAGTGCCGAGCGATGACAGACACCCCTCCCGACCATCTCGCGTCCAACCCGCGCAGCCCGTTCTACGACGAGGCGGTGCTGCAGCGCAGCGTGGGCGTGCGGTTCAACGGGGTCGAGAAGACCAACGTCGACGAGTACTGCGTGAGCGAGGGCTGGGTGCGGCTCACGGTGGGGTCGAGCGTCAAGCGCGACGGCACGCCGATGACGATCAAGCTGCAGGGCACGGTCGAGCCGTACTTCCGCAGCGTGGCGGACGGCGGCGCGGCGCAGCCCGGGTCCGCGGAGGGCTAGCTCCCGGCTCCGGGCGGCGTGCCCGGGGGTGGGCGGGTGGCGGTTGCGCGCCACATCAGCGGGCCGGCGTCCTGTCGGGCGGCGCAAGCAGCGAAGAGAGAGATGTCGGACCTTCTGGTGAACACGCGGCCTGCCCCGGCGCCCGCCGACCATCCCGCGGTGTCGTCGGGGAAGGTGGGCGTGCTGCTGATCAACCTCGGCACGCCGGACGCGACGACGTACTGGCCGATGCGGCGCTACCTCAAGGAGTTCCTGTCGGACCGCAGGGTCGTCGACACGCCGCGTGCGCTGTGGTGGCCGCTGCTCAACCTGGTGATCCTGACGATCCGGCCGCAGCGGTCCGGCGCCAAGTACGCCTCGATCTGGGACCGGGAGCGCAACGCATCGCCGCTCGCGGTGATCACGCAGGACCAGACGACGGGGCTGCGCGCGCGGCTGGAGCGGCCGGGCGGGCGGCTCGTCGTCGACTACGCCATGCGCTACGGCAACCCGTCGATCGCCTCGAAGCTGGACGCGCTCAAGGCGCAGGGATGCGAGCGCATCCTGCTGGTGCCGCTCTACCCGCAGTACGCCGCGAGCAGCACGGCGACGGTGTGCGACAAGGCGTTCGCGCACCTGATGACCATGCGCTGGCAGCCGGCGATCCGCGTCGTGCCGCAGTGGAACGAGGACCCCGTGTACATCGACGCGCTGGCGGAGTCGGTGCGCGAGGGGGTCGCCGGGCTCGATTTCGAGCCGGAGATGGTGCTCGCCTCGTTCCACGGGGTGCCGAAGCGCTACCTGATGGAGGGCGATCCCTACCATTGTTTCGCGGCCAAGACGGGGCGGCTGCTGCGCGAGCGGCTGGGCTGGGACGAGACGCGCATGCGCACGACGTTCCAGTCGCGGTTCGGGCGCGAGGAGTGGCTCCAGCCGTACACGGACAAGACGGTGGAGGCGCTGGCGCGCTCGGGCGTGAAGCGGATGGCGATCCTGGCGCCGGGGTTCGTGGCGGACTGCCTGGAGACGCTGGAGGAGCTGGGCGAGGAGAACCGCGAGATCTTCGAGCACCACGGCGGGGAGCGCTACGCATACATCCCGTGCCTCAACGCCACGCCGCGGGGGCTCGACGTGCTGGAGCACGTGGTGCGGCGCGAGCTGGGCGGGTGGGTTTGAGGGGGCGCAGGCAAGGTTGAGGCTCTGCCTCAAACTCCGCCAAAGGCTCGCCTTTGGAAACATTGACCAAGGGGTTCGGGGGCGTTTGTAGTGCGGCGTGGCTGACTCCGGCGTGGATCGGGCGGCCCGGGGGGACGGTGGCATGTGGCGGATCGTGGGGCTGGCGGGGTGTCTGGCGTGCGGCCCGGTGCTGGCGGCGGAGCCGGGGCCGGCGGAGTGCGTGCCCAGCCACGTCGAGAGCTGCATCGCCACGATGAAGAACGTGTTCGGCACGCCAGAGCAGACGCGCGAGTACTGCACGAAGGCGGCGCACAAGGCCTGCGAGCCCGAGGCGCAGGGCCCGCAGTAGCCTAGAGCTTTCTTCGGGACGGGTTTCCAAAGGCCTCAGGCCTTTGGCGGGTCCGGGCAGAGCCCGGCCTTGCTTCCTTCAGCCCGGCGCGAGAGGCGACTCGGCGTACTGCGCCAGGAGCTGCGCCGGGTCGGCGAAGATCGCCATGCAGCCGGCCTCGCGCAGGCCTGCCTCGGGGAAGCCGCCGCACAGCACGCCGACGCTGCGCAGGCCGGCCTTGGCGGCGGCCTCGGCGTCGTAGGGGGTGTCGCCGACCACGATGGCGTCGGAGGCCTCCAGGCCGGGGATGGCGGCCAGCGCGGCCAGGAAGATGTCGGGGTGGGGCTTGGACTTCTCGGCGTCGTCGGAGGTGGTCTCGGCGTCGATCAGGTCGCCGATGTCGGCGAGCTTCTTGTAGGTCTTCAGCTCGTCGGACTTGGCGGAGGAGGCGAGGATGATCTTCGTGCCGTCGGCGCGGATGCGCTCGAACAGGGCGCGGACGTCGGGGAAGGCCTCGATGCGGCCGAGGTAGCGCTGCTTGAGGATCTCGCCGCGGCGCTTCTCCAGGGCTTCGCCCTGCGCGTCCAGCTCGTCGGGGGACAGGAACACGGGCATGAGCTGGTCGCCGCCCTTGCCGATCTGGCCGCGCAGCTCGGGGAGCGCGATCTCGTGGCCGATCTCGGCGAAGGCGTCCTGCCAGGCGCGGGCGTGGTGGTCGACGGAGTCGATGAGCGTGCCGTCGACGTCGAAGATGATGGCCTTGGGCATGGCGGAGGCTCCTTGGGGAGGCGGGTGGGTAAACGACGCGCGACGCTTCGCGCGTGCGGCGGGGCAGAGGGGGATGGCACGGTCCGGGCAGGCGTTGGCGGCGGGCGCCTCAGGGCCTGGGGATGTAGGCGGTGCCGTCGGCGGCGCGGGCGGGGTGGTCGGCGTAGCGGGCGTGGTCGGGGATGGCGAGGCGGTCGAAGTCGGCGGACAGGGCGTGCAGGCCGCGGCGCAGCTCCGGGCCCTGCAGGGCGGGGCCGTGGCCGGTGATCGCGCGCTCCGGCTCCAGGGCGGCGAGGGCCGCGACGGAGGCGCGGGCGAGGTCCCAGTCGGCGGTGTAGTACTTGGGCGGGCCGTGCAGCTCGGGCGCCTGGGTCAGCACGGCGTAGGCGGATTCCTGCGCGGTGGCGATGAAGGCGTCGGCGGCGAGCAGGGTGCGGTCGGATTCCCGCCACAGCGAGACCTGGCCGACGGCGTGGCCGGGGGTGTGCAGCCAGCGCCAGCCGGGCATGGACGGCACCGAGCCGTCGGCGGGGAGCGCGCGCAGGCGGGCGCCGAGGTCGATCGGGCCGCGCGGGTAGAGCGGCGAGAGCAGCGACATCAGGCCGCCGCCGACGCCGGGGTCGGGCGGGGGGTAGCCGGCGCTGCCGTCGAGGTAGGGGTGCTCGAGCGGGTGGGCGTAGACCGGGACGTCCCAGCGCTCGGCGAGGTCGGGCAGGCCGCCGACGTGGTCGAAGTGCCCATGGGTGAGGATGATGCAGGCCGGGCGGCTCCCGGGCCCGAAGCGGGCGGCGGCGGCGGCGACCAGGCGCGCGGTCATGCCGATCACGCCGGCGTCGATCAGCACCCAGCCGCGGTCGGGCGCCGCGGGCGGGCCGAAGAAGGCGACGTTGACGAGGGCGAGGCGCGTGTAGGCGAGGTCGTCCGCGACGGCGTGCACGCCGTGGTCGGTCGTGTCCGCGGCGAGGGCGGAGGGGTCGATGGGAACCTGCTGCGTCACGATGAGGCTCCTGCCCGTTGCGGCGCAGGCAGAACGCGGCGGCGGCAGGGGGTTCCCGGGAAGACGCGATCGTGACTGTGGCGGAGGAGGCACGGGGGTGCGGCGCATTCGACACGGCGGCTTGCCGAGGCGGCGGGGCAGGCTGTCTGATGGCGTGCGGGATTCGGGGAGGCGGGCATGCGCCTGGGTGTTTGGCTGGCGGCCGGCGCGGCGTTCGGGGCGATGCTGCTGCTCGACACGCAGGCGGTGCTGGAGCTCGGGTGGATGGCGGCGCTCGGGCGGCTGGGGGCGTGGCCGCAGCGGCTGCTGGTCGGGCTGGTGGTCGCGGTGGCGGCGAGCCGGCTGGTGGCGGCGGGGCTGCGGCGGCGGCGTGCGGCGCGGGCCCCGGTGCGTGCCGTGGTGCGCCGGGTGGCCAAGCCGGCGGCGGCCGCGGTCAAGGCGGTGCGCAAGAGCGCGCCGGCGCCGGCGCCGAAAGGCCGCAGGCCGGCGGCGCCCGGCGTGGCGGCCGCGAAGCCGCGCGGGCCGGGGCGGCCGACGCGCGCCTAGGGGCCGCGGCGGGGTGGCGGGCCGGGGGCATTGCCGATAAGAGCGGCGGCGGCGCGATCGGGCGCTGCTGGCGGAGGCATGGCGGGCATGGCGGACATCACGGAGCGGCTTGGCACGCTGGAGGCGGAGAACAGGGTGCTCCAGGGCGTGGTCGCGCATCTGCTGGCGCTGCTGGAGACCGGCTCGCCGTTCGGGTCGGTCGACGCGAGCAACACGGCGCACTGGTCGTACGACACCGGCGACGAGGCGTCGCGCGCGGCATACGAGGCGTTCAAGGTCAGGCTGAAGCTGGCGCGCGAGACGGTCGACGCCAACGGCTGATGCACGTCGGGCGGGCGTGATCCTGGTTTTCGGGTCCAGAATGGGGTATCAGGGGTTAACGGACCGTTAACGGGCGCTGGTGGCGCGCCGGGCGGGACTTCCGTTCCCGCCGAGAAAATCCCGGCTCCCTCTTCGTGACCGGGAGTTCCGTGATGGCGATCGACCTCGATACCGTGCTGCTCGACCGCGTGTTCCAGCCGCTGGCGGACAGCGTCTGCGACCGCGCGAGCTGCTTCGATCTGTCGCGCGCGGCGCTGGCCGGCGTGGTCGCGCTGCAGGCCGTCGTGCTGGCGCGGCAGGCCGCCGTCGATCCGGGCGCCGCGGCGCTGGGCCTGGTCGTGGTGGCGAGCCTGGTGCAGTTCTGGGCGGTCGGGCGGGTTCTGCGCCAGATCCGCAGCGCGGAGCGCCAGCTGCGGCCGGGGATGATGAACGTCGCGCGCGTCACGCTGCGCCCGTTCCGCATGGTCTGGCTGCTGGTGGCGGCGGGGTCGGCCTGCCTGCTCAGCGGGATGCACGAGGGTGCCGCGTCGCTGTGCCCGGTCGCGGCGAACGTGCTGTGGGTCGTCGCCGTGTATCTCATGTCGTGCGTGGCCAGCGTGCCGTCGGCACGGGTCGGGCGGCGGATGGTGGCGCAGGGGGCCTGAGGAAGGCAGGAAGCAAGGTCGAGGCTCCGCCTCGAGCTCCGCCAAGGGCGGGGCCCTTGGATCGCCATCCCGGAAGGAAGGCCGGCCTGCGTCAGGCGGCCAGGGAGCGGGTCAGGCGCTGGATCAGGGCGGGGACCGCGGCGGCGGGCCTGGGGGGGCTGAACAGGTAGCCCTGCGCCTCGCCGCAGCCCTCCCGGCGCAGGAGTGCCAGCTGCTCCTCGGTTTCCACGCCTTCGGCAATCACCGCCATGCCGAGCGAGCCGCCGAGCGCGATCACGGCACGCACGATGGCGAGGCTCCCGCCGGTGTCGGCTAGGTTGCGGGTGAAGCTCTGGTCGATCTTGATCTTGTCGAACGGGAAGTGGTGCAGGTAGCTCAGCGAGCTGAAGCCGGTGCCGAAGTCGTCCATCGAGACGCGCACGCCCAGCGACCGGATCTGGTGCAGGATCGACAGCACGGCCTCGCTGTCGTGCAGCAGCACCGACTCCGTGACCTCGACGTCCAGGCGCTGCGCGGGCAGCCCGGAGCGCGCAAGGGCGTCGGCCACCTCGGACGCGAGCGCGCGATTGCGGAACTGGATCGGCGAGAGGTTGACCGCGACCTTGACCGTGGCGGGCCAGTCCAGGGCGTCGGTGCAGGCCTGGTTCAGCACCCACGCGCCGATGCGCCCGATCAGCCCCAGCTCCTCGGCCACCGGGATGAACTCCGCGGGCGAGACTAGGCCGCGCCCGGGGTGGTGCCAGCGCACCAGCGCCTCGAAGCCGCACACCTCGCCGAGCGGGATCGACATCAGCGGCTGGTAGTGGACCTCGAACTGGTTCTCCTCCACGGCACGGCGCAGGTCGGTCTCGAGCAGGCGGCGATGCTGCATCCGCGCGTTCATCTCCTCGTGGAAGAAGCGGTAGGTGCCGCGGCCCTCCGCCTTGGCGCGGTACAGCGCGAGGTCCGCGTTCTTGAGCAGCTCGTCCGCCCCGGCCTGCGGGTCGGTCGTGACCGCAATGCCGATGCTGGTGCCGGTGCGGATGGTGTGGCCCATCACGTCGAACGGCACGGCCAGCGCCGCCATCAGCCGCTCCGCCAGCACGGTCGCGTCGGTGGGCTGCTGCGCGCCGGTCTGCACCACGGCGAACTCGTCGCCGCCGAGGCGCACCACGGTGTCGGACTCGCGCGTGCAGTCCAGCAGGCGCCTGGCCACGGCGAGCAGCAGCGCGTCGCCCACGGGGTGGCCGAGCACGTCGTTGACGGCCTTGAAGTCGTCGAGGTCGAGTTCGAGCACGGCGAGGCCGCTGTCGGCGCGCAGCTCGCCCAGGCCCTGCTCGGTGCGCTCGCGGAACAGCACCCGGTTGGGCAGGCCGGTGAGCGCGTCGTGGCGCGCCATGTGGGCCAGGTGCGCCTCGGCGCGTCGGCGCTCGGAGATGTCCTCGTAGGTCGCGACCCAGCCGCCGCTCGCCATCGGGCTGCGGGTCGCGGCGATCACGCGCCCGTCCTCGAAGCTGTGCGTGAACGAGGCCGGGCCCTCGTCGGGCGTCGCGCCGGACGCGAACTGGCCGGCGTTCAGGGCGGCCGGAAGGGCCTCGGAGGCGGCGGCGCCGACGCGTGGCGTGCCGAACATCTCGGCGAAGCGGTGGTTGAAGACCTGGAGCAGCCCGCGCTCGTCGAACATGCACAGGCCCTGCGACATGTTGTTCAGCGCCGCCTCGAACCGTGCCTCCTGCGCCGAGGTCTCGTGGGCGTGGTTGGAGGCCTGGGTGTCCATCAGCGCCTGGATCCGCGCCATGCTGCCGGAGATGCTCGCCTGCATGGTGCGCAGCGACTCGAGCAGGCGCCCGGTCTCGCTGCGCCCGCCCCCCACGATCTCGTTGTCCAGCCTGCCGCCGGCGATCGCCGTCGCGATCCGCACGGCGCGGCGCACCGATGGCACGATCGCCTGGCTGAGCACGAGGGTGATCGCCAGCGCCGCCAGCAGCGAGGCGCCCATGGCGACCCAGGTGCGGCGCGCCGTGCGCTGCACCAGCAGGTCCACGGCGTGCCGGTCGCGGTAGCCGTCGCCGGCGTAGATCTCGATCGCGGTGTCGAAGTCGGCCTCGATGCCGTGGATGTAGCCGAGCAGCTCGGCGTCGGGCACGGTGCCGATCATGCCGCCGACGGCCACGATCCTGGGGCGCAGGTGGGTGGAGATGGCCCGCCCGGCCGGCGACATCGCGCGCTCGTTCGCAACGTCAAGGTCGTCGACCGCGCTGTCGATGCGCTGTCGCAGCTCGGGCACCTGCGCGGGGGACACCTGGCCGGGCAGCGCCAGGTCCCTGGACACGCCGAGCAGCGTGTTCTGCGCCGAGCGCAGGTAGCTCATGGACATGAAGGCCTTGTCGTAGATCTGCGCCGCGGTGGTGCCCAGCTCGACCTCGGCGCTCCTGGCCAGCAGGCCCACGACGATCGTGATGAACGTCAGGCTGAGGCAGCCCAGGAAGATCCTCGCGCGTATCGACATGGCCAGCCTCCGATCCCGCGCCGCACGCCGCCGTCGCCTGCAGCGGCGCCGCCGTACACGATGCGGGGCGGACCTTTCCCCCTCCTTAACGAGGCGCGCGGGCCTACTGCACCGTCACGGTCAGCAGCATCCTGGGGTGGATCTCGCAGCGGACCTCGAAGGTGCCGGACGTCGGGAAGGCGATGTCGACGTGCTGGCCCGGCTCCTCGCCGCCGGTGGTCGAGAAGCCCAGCGCCTTGACGTAGATCTGGTGCAGGAACTCGTCGGCGTTGACGAAGCGCACGATGTCGCCGCGCCCGATCGTCAGCGTGTCCACGGAGAAGCGGCGGTGCTCCTGGCTGACCTCCACCGTGCGCCCGGCGAGGGCGAGGACCGGCGGCGCGGCGACGAGGGCCGCGACGGCGAGCAGGGCTGCGGGACGGCGCATGGGCGTGCTCCAGGGCATCGACGGAACCGGCGCGCGGGGCGCACGGGGTGCCCGCCAGGGTGGCGTGAAGGCGAGGCTTGGCGTCCGGGCGGGCCTGGCCGCGCTAGCGCGACACGATGTCGCGGTGCATCGGCGCCAGCAGCGCCACGAGCCGGTTCTGCGTTGACGAGGCGATGCCGAGCCGGTCCATCGCGGTCTGCAGGTCCTCGGCCATCGCGTTGAACTGCGCCGTGTGCAGGTGCAGGCCGCGGTGCGCCTTGACCATGTCCTGGCCGCGGTAGTCGCAGCCGCCGCCGGTGATGTGGCAGATCTGGTCGTAGATCAGGCGGCCGAGGCGCGGCATGTTGGACTCGGCGAACGTGTCCTTGATGCGGTCGTCGGAGAGCCAGATCCCGGACGCGGTGCTGATGATGCGCGTCACGCCGTCGTGGCCGCCGAGGTCGGCGAACAGGGTGTCGCCTGCCCGCGCGGGGCTCCCGGCCGGGAGCAGGGCGAGCGAGGCGGCCAGCGCGGCCGCGCGCAGGCGGCGTGCGGCGCAGCGTGGTGCGCCTGCGGGGCGCGGGGCGCGGGTGGGCGGGAGGCGGGGCATGGGGTGGGCCTCTGTGCTGGGGGCCATCGTCAGAAGCCGGCCTGGAGGGAAAGGTAGACGCTGTGCTGGACGTGCTGCGTCGCGATGTGGCCCAGGTCGGCGTAGGCCAGGGTCGCCGACAGGTGCTTGCTGAGGAACCACACGCCGAAGATGTCGAAGGCGTCGTCCTCGCGGGCGAAGCGGAGGTTGTCCGGCTTGGTGCGGTACTCGGCGCCGAACGCCACGTGGCGGCTCAGCAGGTAGGCGGCGGACACCTCGGCCTGCGGGCTGTAGCCGGCGTGGCGGTCGCCGCCGAAGCCCAGGATGCCGAACTGGTTGGCGCGGGTCGCGCGCACCGTGGCGTTGAGCAGCAGGCTCTGCGCCAGGAACAGCTTGGTGGCGGCGACGTAGAAGTCCGTCCCTTGCGCGGATTTCGCACCGATCGCGGCAAGCAGCGCGCGCTGGTTGTTCACCTTGTGCTGCACGCCGACCGCGACCTGCGGCAGCCAGCTGTCCTGGTCGTACACCGTGTTGCCGAACACCCGGACCTTGGCGCCGTAGACGTCCTGGTCGAAGGTGAAGCCGTTGGTCAGGCCGAGCTTCGAGCCGGTGCTGCCGGTGTCGAACCACTGCCGGGTGTAGGACAGCTCCACGCGGTCGTAGAGGCCGATCGCGGCGCCGGCGGTGTCGAGCGAGAAGTCCGGCAGCTGGACGCGCGTGTAGTGCGCGTTGGCGCCCACCGCGTCGCGCGTGCCGTAGCCGGTGATCATCGCCCAGGGCACCAGGCCGCCGCCGCCCGCGCCCTCCAGGCTGGTGACGCCGGCGGTTTCGAGCAGCTTGCCGCTCTCGGGCGCCCAGTTCGGCGCAGCGGACTGCGCGAACGCGGGACGGGCCAGGAGCAGGAAGGCGCAGGCGAGGAGAAGCAGCCGGACGGTCATTTTGGACCCGCGACGTTGTTCGCGAGAACGCTACAGGCCGGGGATGAACGAAAGGCTAAGCGGGGCGGAAGCAAGCATGAGGCTCCGCCTCAAACTCCGCCAAGGGAAGCCCCTTGGATGGCTTTACTTAAGGAAGGGGATCAAAGGGTCCTCGGACCCTTTGCGGGTTTGGGCAGAGCCCATGCTTGCTTGCTACCGGCGCGGCCCCGGCCCGGCCGCCGCCGCGCCGAGGCGCCGGACCAGGGTTTGGATGATGCCGAGGTCGACGTTGGCGTAGGCGATGCGCAGGAAGTCGTCGGTGCCGCCGAACGCGGGGCCCGGCAGGCAGCCGATGCCGTGCTCCAGGGCCAGGTGGCGCACGACCTCCCAGGCGGTGGCGCCGGGGAACGGGTGGCGCAGGAAGGCGAAGTAGGCGCCCTGCGAGGCGATCGGCCAGGCTGTCAGGCCGTCGAGGCCGGTGCGCAGGGCGCGGCCCCTGCGGTTCATCTCGGCACGGTTGTCGGCGCGCCAGGCGGCGGTGGCGTCGATGGCCCAGGCGAGGGCGAGCTGCGCCGGGCGCTGGGCGCAGACGTGCAGGCAGTCCAGCACCTTGGGGATCTCGGCGAGCAGGGCGTCGGGGCCGCAGAGCGCGCCGACGCGCTGGCCTGGGACGGCGTAGGCCTTGGAGAAGCTGTAGAGCTGGATCACGTGGGCGGGCCATTCGGGCGCGCGCAGGAGGTCGTGCAGGCGCGCCTGGCCGTCGGGGAGGAAGTCCCGGTAGGTCTCGTCGAGGATCAGCCAGGCGCCGTGGGCGCGGCACAGCGCGGCGATGGCGGCGGCGGTGTCGGCGGGGCAGATCGCGCCGGTGGGGTTGTTGGGGGTGACGAGGACCACCGCGCGCACCGGGCGGCGGCCGGGCTCGGCGAGCAGGCGCTCCAGGGCGGCGGGGTCTGGCACGAAGCCGCGGGACTCCTCGCCGGGCAGGGGGCGGGCCTCGATGCCGAGCTGGCGCAGGGTCATCTCGTGGTTGAAGTACCAGGGCTGCGGCAGGACCACGGCGTCGCCGGGGCCGGCGATCGCGGCGATCGCTGCGAAGAACGCCTGGTTGCAGCCGGCGGTGACGGCGACGTTGGCGGCGCGCACGGGGGCGTCGTAGAGGTCGGCAAGGTGGGCGGCGGTGGCGTCGCGCAGGGCGGGCTCGCCGAGGATGGCGCCGTAGCGGGCGTTGCCGGGGGTGGCGGCCTCGCGGCCGAGGCGGTCGAGCAGGGCGGGCGGCGGCGGGTAGCCGGGCACGGCCTGGCACAGGTCGATCAGCGGGCCTTTGCTGCCGTCGTACTCGCGCATCCAGCCCTGCACGGCGGGGATCGGCGGGGCGCTGGTCGCCACCACGAGCGGGTTGAGGTGCATGGGCGGGGTCCTGCGGCGGCGCTCCGGCGGCGCCGGGGTCGTGCGGGTGATCCCGGTTCGCGCGGGCCGCGGGAAGACACGGCTGCGTGAGGCGGGGCGGCCCGGGGCTGCGGCCTTCGCGCGGCGGGCGGGCCCGGGAGGCGCGGCGGTGTGCGCAAAAATAAGACAGCGCGTCCACAAATCAAGAAAAAATACTTCGCGTGGGTTGTGTACACAGTAATGATGGCAACACCCTGCATCGAAGTTGCAACAGAGACTCTGGACATATTGACAGTTGCAAAGAAGTTCGCGGCGCAGGCGAACCGACAGCACGGTATCATGCTATGTCCGATGTGGCGCACGTCGAAATCTTTCGGCGGACGGGTCGCCAGGGAGCAGGCAAAATGACGTTTGTTGATCGGCTGTCGGCTCAGCCTCGCATGACGGACAACGAGAGCCGGCACGGATTTCCCGGATTCCCGCACGATACCGGGGAGGGTTGGCTCGGGAGCAGCTACCGCAACCTGCGGATGCGCATCGACGAGGATGCCAGGACGGCCTGGTGCCACATGAAGCCGGAAGGCCGGCCGAGCTACACGCACGGCCTGATCGCCGACCTCTACCGGATGCAGGACGACCTCGGGCGCTGGTTCGAGGCGCGCACGGCGGCGCAGGGCCGGCCGGCGCAGTGGTTCGTCATGGCCTCCGACGTGCCGGGGATCTTCAACCTCGGCGGCGATCTCGCGCATTTCGCGGACCGCATCGAGGCGCGCGACCTGGCCGCGCTGCAGCACTACGGGCGGCTTGCGGCGAAGGGGGTGTTCCTCAACTCCACGGGGTTCGGCCTGCCGCTGGTCACCGTGGCGCTGGTCCAGGGCGACGCGCTGGGCGGCGGGTTCGAGCACGCGCTGGCCTGCGACGTGCTGGTGGCGGAGCGGAGCGCGCGGCTCGGGCTGCCCGAGATCCTGTTCAACCTGTTCCCCGGCATGGGGGCGTACAGCTTCCTCAGCCGCAGGATCGGGCGGGCCGCGGCGGAGGCGATGATCCTGTCGGGGCGGATCTACACCGGCGAGGAGCTGCACGCGGCCGGCGTCGTGGACGTGCTCGCCGAGGACGAGCACGGCGAGGAGACGGTGCGCGAGTACGTCGCCCGGCACGGCCGCAAGTTCAACGCCCACCACGCGCTCCACCGCGCCCGCAAGTGCGTCAGCCCGGTGCCGCTCTCCGAGCTGCTCGACGTCGTCGACATCTGGGCGGAGACGGCGATGGGGCTGACGCCGGCCGACCTGCGCAAGATGCTGCGCCTAGCCCACGCCCAGGACCGCAGGCTGGCGGGGGCGGAGACGCCGGGAGGGCGGGGGGAGGCGGTGCGGCAGGCGGCGGCGGGGTGATCGCCGCGGCCGCACGCCCGGGGGACGGGTAGGCGAAGGCGGGGGCGCCGCCCGGGGCCCGGCCGGAGGCTGGCCTCGCGGGATCCTGTGCCGGGCAGGGGCGCGCGGGCGGGCGGCCCGGCTGATCCTTGGGCGGCGGCCGCGGACATCTGCTATGAAGCGGAGGCGCAGGTTGGTGGACGTCCGGTTAACCCCGGGCGCCTATGATTGCGCGACAGGCACGTGCGCACGCATCCGCCAAGAGGGCCTGGCCGCCATGATGACGATCCTGATCATCGACGACAGCATGACCAACCGGAAGATCTACTCGAGGCTCGCCGCCTCGCTGCAGGCCGACGTCAGGACGGTGTGCTTCGACCGCTCCACCGCGGCGCTCGAGTGGCTCGAGGCCAACTCCGCGGACCTGGTCATCACCGACTTCAAGATGCCGCAGATGGACGGCGCGACGTTCACGCGCCGCCTGCGCGAGCGGTCGTCGGACGGCGACATTCCCGTGATCGTGGTCACCGCCTACAGCGACCACGCGTTCCGCATGGAGGCGCTGGAGGCCGGCGCCACCGACTTCCTGCTCACGCCGGTCGACCACTACGAGTTCGTCGCCCGCGCGCGCAACCTGCTCAAGCTCAGGAGCCAGCAGCGCATCATCCAGGCGCGCGCCGAGACCCTGCAGGACGAGCTGGTCCGCACGCGCGAGGCGCACGAGGCGCTGGCGCGCGACAGCCGCGAGGCGCTGGCCGAGATCATCGACACCATGCCGGCGCTGATCAGCGCGACCGCGCGCGACGGCTCGTGCCTGTTCGTCAACGAGGGACTTGCGCGCTTCGTGGGCCGGGCGCGCGGCGAGGCGGAGCGCCTCGGCCTCGACGCGCTGTTCGGCGAGGCCCACGGCCTGACCAGCCAGGCGCTGAACGAGCTGGTGTTCGAGACCGGGGTCGCGCTGGCCTCGCGCGAGGAGACGCTGGTCGACGGGGCCGGGCAGGGGCGGACGTTCCTGACCGCGCGCACGCCGCTGCGCCGCGCCGGCGCCGCCGTGGTCGGCGTGCTGACGACCTCGCTCGACATCACCGAGCGCAAGGCCGCCGAGGAGCGGCTGAGCCATCTGGCACACCACGACACGCTGACCGACCTGCCGAACCGCGCGCTGCTGCGCACGCGGCTGCGCCAGGCGCTGGCGCGGGGGCGGCGCGGCGACCGCTCGTTCGCGCTGCACTTCATCGACCTCGACCGCTTCAAGGCGATCAACGACGCGCTCGGCCACCATTTCGGCGACCAGGTGCTCGTCGCGGTCGGCGAGCGGCTGACGCGGATGATGGCGCCGGGCGATACCGTGGCGCGGCTCGGCGGCGACGAGTTCGCGATCCTGCAGTGCGGCGTGGCCGGGCCGGACGACGCGGAGGCGCTCGCGGGCAGGATCATCCGCGACATGGCCGTGCCGCTGGTGTGCGAGGGGCAGGAGGTGACGATCGGCGCCTCGATCGGCGTCACGATCCACCCGCGCGACGGTGCCGAGGAGGACGACCTGCTGCGCAACGCCGACCTCGCGATGTACCGCGCCAAGGCCGCCGGGCGCGACACCTGGCGGTTCTTCGCCGAGGGCATGAACCCCGGCGCGCGCGACGCGATGCGCACCGAGGCCGACCTGCGCAACAGCGTGGCGCGCGGCGAGCTGGTGCTGCACTACCAGCCGCAGGTCGACCTCGCGACCGGGCGGATCGTGGGCGCCGAGGCGCTGCTGCGCTGGGCGCGGCGCGGGCACGGGCTGGTGCCGCCGGGCAGCTTCATCGCACTCGCCGAGGAGACCGGGCTGATCCTGGTGATCAGCGAGTGGGTGCTCAGGGAGTCGTGCCGGCAGGCGGCGGCGTGGCACGCGGCCGGGCTCGGGCCGATCCGGCTCGGCGTGAACCTGTCGCCGGTGCAGTTCCGCCGCCAGGACGTCTTCGACCTCGTGGTGCGCACGCTGGCCGAGACCGGGCTGGCGCCGGAGCTGCTGGAGCTGGAGCTGACCGAGAACATCCTGATGGAGAACGCCGACGACGCGGTCGTGGCGCTGCAGCGGCTGCGCTCGATCGGCGTGATGCTGTCGGTCGACGACTTCGGCACCGGCTACTCGTCGCTGAGCTACGTCAAGCGCTTCCCGATCAACCGGCTCAAGATCGACCAGTCGTTCGTGCGCGGGCTCGGCACCGACGTGAGCGACACCGCGATCGTGCAGACGATCCTGGAGCTGGGCCACCTGCTCGACCTCAAGGTGATCGCGGAGGGCATCGAGAGCGAGGCGCAGATGACCTGGCTGCGCCAGGAGGGCTGCGAGGAGGGGCAGGGCTTCCACTTCAGCCGCCCCGTGCCGGCGTCCGAGTTCGAGGCGCTGCTGCGCCGCCAGGCCGCGCCGGCACCGGCGGCGCTCGCCACATGAGGCTCGCGCCGGGCGGGGGCGTGGGCCCCGGGGTGGCGGGCCCCGGGTTGGCGGGCCTGGGGCGGGCGATGCTCGTCGCCGGCGGCGGGGGGGTCTGGCGGCGGGCCTGCGCCGCGTCGGGCGGCGAGGCCGAGATGGCGCGCAACCGCCTGGTGTTCGGCAGCGTCGGCGTGGCGTTCCTGCTGGCGCTGCACCGGGGCGCGGTGCAGGCGCCGCTGGTGCTGCTCGCGGCCTATGTCGCGGCCGCGGTGGCGATCATGGCGCACGTCCTGGCCGCGCCCGCGCGCTACCACGTGCGGCGCGTGGTGGCGATCGTGGCGGACTCCACGATCCTGTCGTGCGAGCTGCACATGGGCGGCGAGCCGGTGGCGCTGTTCTTCTGCCTCTATCTCTGGATGGTGTTCGGCAACGGGTTCCGCTTCGGCGTGGACTGGCTGGGCGTGGCGACGGTGGCCGCGTGCCTCGGCTTCCTGGGCGTGTGCCTCTCCACGCCGTACTGGCTGGGCCAGGAGCACCTCGCGGCGGGGCTGATGGCGGGGCTGGTGGCGCTGCCGCTGTACGCGGGGGTGCTGATCCGCAGGCTGTCGCAGGCGGGCGAGGCGGCGGAGGCGGCCAAGCGCGCGGCCGAGGAGGCCAGCCGGGCGAAGACGCTGTTCATGGCCAGCGTCAGCCACGAGCTGCGCACGCCGCTGACCGCGATCATCGGCATGGGCGGGCTGCTGCGCGACACCGCGCTGCTGCCCGAGCAGCGCGAGATGACGCGCACCGTCGAGGACGCGGCGCGCTCGCTGCTGGCGCAGATCGACGGGCTGCTCGACTTCTCGCGCATCGAGGCGGGCCGGATGCCGGTCGAGCCGGTGGCGTTCGATCCGGCCGAGCTGCTGCGCGAGCTGCGCGGCCTGGTGTGGGTGCAGGCGCGGGCCAAGGGCATACGCGTCGACCTCAACATCACGCCGCGCACGCCGCGCCGCGTGCTGGCGAGCCGGCGCCACCTGTCCGACATCCTCACCAACCTGCTCAGCAACGCGGTGAAGTTCACGGCGCAGGGCGGCGTGCTCGTGGCCGTCGACGTGGAGCACGGCGAGGCGGGCGGGCTCAGGCTCGTCGTCGAGGTGTGCGACACCGGCATCGGCATCGCGCCCGAGGCGCAGGCGCGGGTGTTCGAGACCTTCACCCAGGCCAACGCCAGCATCCTCAACGACTACGGCGGCACCGGGCTCGGGCTGGCCATCGCGCGCCGGCGCTCGGAGCTGCTGGAGGGGACCCTGGTGCTGCACAGCGAGCCCGGCGTCGGCAGCACTTTCCGGCTCGACGTGCCGGTCGGCGCGGTCGAGGCGGACGCGGCCGAGGAGGGAGGCGCGCTGGACGGGCTGGCGGTGGTGCTGCTCGCGGGCGAGGGGGAGGCGGGGCGCGAGGCGGGGCGCGCCGTGGCCGGGCGGCTGCGCGCGTGCGGCGTGCGGCTGCGGCCGTGCTCCGGCGTGGACGCGGCGCTGGGGATGCTGGCCGCGCCCGGGCCCGACGCGGGGCGTGCGCCGGTGCTGGTGGTGGTCGAGGACGGGCTGGGCTGCGCGCCGGACGGGCTGTGGCAGGAGCTGGAGGCGGCGCCGGGCCGGGCGGCGGCGATCCTCGTCGGCGACGCGCGCACGCCGGGGCACGACCGCCGGCGCCAGTTCGTGTCGGTGCTGGCGCGCGACGCCTCGGTCGCCGAGGTCGGTGCGGCGCTGCGTGTCGCGCTGGTGCAGGCCGGCGGGCGACGCGCCGAGGCGGCGGGGCAGGCGCCGCAGGCCGTGCACGGGTCCGGCGGGGAGGGTGCGGGCGGCGGGCGGGCGCTGGACGTGCTCGTGGCGGACGACAACCTGGTGAACCAGAAGGTGTTCGCGCGGATCCTGGAGCGCGCGGGGCACCGTGTGCGGCTGGTGTCGGACGGCGAGGCGACGCTGGACGCGCTGGAGGATGCGTCGGCGTTCGACCTCGTGCTGATGGACGTGAACATGCCGAAGCTGGACGGCATCGAGGTGACGAAGATGTTCCGCTTCATGGCGCCGCCCGGGCCGAGGCTGCCGATCGTGGCGCTGACGGCGGATGCCACGGCGGAGATGGCACAGCGGTGCCTGGCGGCGGGCATGGATGCGTGCGTCACCAAGCCGATCGCGCCGGACGACCTGGTGGCGCTGGTGGAGCGGCTGGCGAACGCGGGGGCGGCGGAGGCGGCGGGCGAGGGGGTGGTGCCGATCTCGCGGCATCCGAAGTATCGCGGCCAGCCGGGCGAGGTGCTCGACGAGGCCAAGCTGCGCGTCCTGCACGAGCTTGGCGGGGCGGGGTTCGTGGCCGAGCTGGTCGAGGACTACCTGGGCGAGGCGGAGGGGAGCATCGGGCAGCTCGAGGCGGCGGCGGCGAAGGGCGACGTCGTGGCGTTCCGCTTCCACGCGCACGCGCTGCGCAGCGCGTCGAGCAACATCGGGGCGCGTGCGATCGGCGAGCTGTGCGACCCGTGGCAGCACGCCAGGCTGGCGGAGATCGCCGAGCAGGCGCCGCAGATGTCGCGCCGGGTGCGGGCGGAGTTCGAGCGCACCCGGGCCGCGCTGCTGGCCGCGGCGCCGCCCGCCGGCCGGGCCGAGGGCTGAGACGCCTTGTCCTGAGGAGAGGGATCAAAGGGCCTCGGGCCCTTTGCGGGTCCGGGCAGAGCCCGGCCTTGCCTGCCCCGGAAACCGAACCGTCGCGGTGGAATACGCGCCGCGCCGCGCCATATCCGGTGGCCTCGCGGATGCCTGTTCGGGTCCGCCCAGCGACCAGGATCACGGCATGGCGTCCACGACCCAGATCATCTACCAGCCCTACGTGGCCGGGGCGCGCGGGGCGCTCAAGCCGGGCACGGCGATCGCGTGCCGCTCGGCCGAGGAGGGCGTGCGCCGGGCCGAGCGGGCGCTGCAGGGCGGGTCGATCCTGGGCGCGCAGGTGGTGCGCATGACGCACGACGACGACGCGGGCGAGTTCGGCGACCCGGAGTTCCTGGCCAGGCTGGGGCAGGTGCCCGACGGCGAGTGAGGCTGCCGCCGCTCAGGTGACGGCGCGTCGCGTGCGGAACCGCGGGTCGCGCCAGGCCTCGGTGGCCATGACCTCGCGCAGCGTCTCGGCGGCGTCCCACAGATCGGCGTGGCGCAGGTAGAGCGGGGTGATGCCGAAGCGCAGGATGTCGGGCGCGCGTACGTCGCCGGTCACGCCGCGCGCGATCAGGGCCTGCATGATCGCGTAGGCCTCGGGGTGGCGGAACGAGACCTGGCTGCCGCGCGCCGCGCCCGGGGGTGGGCCGGCCGGGGCGAGGGCAGGGCAGCGTTCCGCGACGAGAGTTTCCAGCAGCGCGGACTGGCGCAGCGACTTGGCGCGGACCTCGGCCATGGGCGCGCGCAGGGCGATGTCGACGCCGACCTCGAGCGCCGAGAGCGCCAGGATCGACGGCGTGCCCACGATGCCGCGCGCGATGCCCGGCGCGGGGGCGAAGCGTTCGTGGAAGCCGAACGGCTCGGCGTGGCCCAGCCAGCCGGTGATCGGGAAGCGCGCCTCCGCCTGCAGCCGTTCGGCGACGTAGAGGAAGGCGGGCGCGCCCGGGCCGCCGTTGAGGAACTTGTAGCCGCAGCCCACGGCGAGGTCCGCGCCCGCCGCCTCCAGCGCGACCGGCACGGCGCCGGCCGAGTGCGCCAGGTCCCACAGCGCCAGCGCGCCCGCCGCGTGCGCCTCGGCCGTCACCGCCGCCATGTCGTGCATCGCGCCGGTGCGGTAGTTCACGTGGGCGAGCAGCACCACCGCGACGTCCGGGCCGAGCGCCGCCCCGATGCCCCCGGGCTCGACCAGGCGCAGGGCGTGGCCGCCGCCGAGCAGGGAAGCGAGGCCCTCCGCGACGTAGGCGTCGGTCGGGAAGTCGCCGCGCTCGGCCAGGATCACCCGGCGCTCCGGGCGCAGGCCCAGCGCCACCGCCAGCAGCTTGAACACGTTCACCGAGGTCGAGTCCGCCGCCACCACGGTGCCCGGCGCCGCGCCCAGCAGGCGGGCGATCTTCTCCCCCACCGCGAGCGGCAGGCCGAGCCAGCCGGCGTCGTTCCACGAGCCGATCAGCCCGCCGCCCCACTCGCGCTCCACCACCGCCGCCACGCGCGAAGCCGTCGCACGCGGCAGAGCGCCGAGCGAGTTGCCGTCGA
Organism: Janthinobacterium lividum; assembly: GCA_050920955.1. GTDB lineage: Bacteria > Pseudomonadota > Alphaproteobacteria > Acetobacterales > Acetobacteraceae > CAXSEF01. The sequence goes on from JBPBQS010000237.1 coordinate 21,429, forward strand.
GGTAGACGCCCGGGGGGAGGGCGAACTCGTCGCGGAACGGCGCGAGGGGGTCGTCGCGGTCCAGCCGCTCCAGGTCGGCGCGGGCGAGGGGCATCGGCGGGGGTCCTCCGAAGGAAGCAAGGTTGAGGCGCTGCCTCAAACTCCGCCAAAGGCTGCGCCCTTGGAACGCGCCACTTAGGGAAGGCGATCCAAGGGCCCAGCCCTTGGCGGGTTCGGGCAGGGCCCGACCTTGCCTACTCCACCGTGATGTCGCGCGGCCGCAGGGTCAGGGCCACCGACGGCACCAGCGTCGCCAGCGCCAGGGTTGCCGCGGTGATCGCGAACACCGCCCAGAACGTCAGGTGCAGCGCCCCGCCGAGGGCCGCGCGCGTCGCCGCCTCGCCCGCCGTGGTGCCGGAGTTGTCGAGCAGGGCGCGGACGCTGTCGAGGCTCGTGGACTGGTGCGCCAGGCCGAGGTTCAGCACGCCGCCCAGCACGGTCGCGCCCAGCGTGCTGCCCAGGTTGCGCGAGAAGATGTTGGACGCGGTGGCAGCACCCCGCTCGGCCCAGCCGACGCTGTCCTGCACGATCACGATCGCCGCCGTGCTGAGGAAGCCCATGCCCAGGCCCACCACCACGGAGCCCGCGCCGGCCAGCAGCGGCGAGTCGCCCGGCTGCAGGGCCACGAACGCCAGCGCGCCGGTCGGCAGCAGGGCGGCGCCGAACAGGAGCGTCGCGCGCAGGCCGAAGCGGGCGAAGTTGCGCGCGGCCAGCGTGGCGCCCACCGGCCAGCCCGCGACCATCATCGTGAGCGCGAAGCCGGCGACGAGCGCGGAGCGGTGCAACACGCCCTGCACGTACATCGGCAGGAAGGCGGTCAGGCCGATGATCGCCATGCCGCTGAGCAGCGTGGCGGCGTTGCAGGTGGCGATCGGGCGGCGGGCCCACAGCGCGAAGGCCAGCATCGGGTCGCGGGCGCGGCGCTCCTGGAGCACGAACAGCGCGGCGCTGAGCACGAAGGCCGCGAGCGCCGGGGCCGCCATGCGGCTGCCCTGCGTGCCGATGGAGGTGAGGGCGACCATCAGCGAGGCGATCGCGGCGGTGAAGAGTGCCGCGCCGGCGATGTCCACGCCGTGGCGCTTGGGGGCGACCTTCTCGTGGAGGAAGGCGGAGAAGCCGGCGAAGGCGACGATGCCGACGGGCACGTTGATCCAGAAGATCCACGCCCAGCTCAGGTGGCGGATGATGAGCCCGCCGGCCAGCGGGCCGAGCACGGAGGAGATGCCCCATACGCTGGCGAGCCAGCCCTGGATCTTCCCGCGCTCCTGCACCGAGTACAGGTCGCCGACCACGGTCAGGCTCACCGGCTGGATCGCGCCGGCGCCGACGCCCTGCACCAGGCGGAAGGCGATCAGCGAGGGCATCGACCAGGCCAGCCCGCACAGCACCGAGCCCACCAGGAAGACCACGATGCCGAAGAGCAGCACCGGGCGGCGGCCGTAGAGGTCGGCGAGCTTGCCGAACACCACGGTGGTCGCGGTCTGCGTCAGCAGGAAGGAGGAGAACACCCACGCGTAGAGGTGCAGGTCGCCGAGCTGTCCGGCGATCTGCGGCATGGCGGTGGAGACGATGGTGGCCTCGATCGCGATCATGAACATCGCGGCCATCACGGAGGCCAGGACCAGCGGGCGGCGGAGCATCGGGGGGGAGGACATGGCTTTGTGCGTAGGCGCTTTGCCGGGCGGCGGGAACCGGGGCGGCCGAGGGACGGACCTGCGGCGGGCGCAAGGAAGCATGGGCTCTGCCCAAACCCGCAAAGGGCCGGGAGGCCCTTTGATCCCTTTACTTAAGGGATGCGTTCCAAGGGCGCAGCCTTTGGCGGAGTTTGAGGCGGAGCCTCAACCTTGCTTGCTGGCCTGCTCGTCCCAGCCCGCGACATCGTGGCCGCCGAACACCATGCGCCGGATTGCCGGCGCGGCCAGGCCCGCGCTGAACCCCGGGGCGGGCGCGCTGGCCGTGTCGAGGCGGCGCATCTGGTCGTCGTCGAGCCGGAGGCCGGCGGCGGCGATGCTGCCTTCGAGCTGGGACACGGTGCGCGCGCCGACCAGGGTCGAGGTGACGCCCGGGCGCGCCATGGTCCAGGCGAGGGCGACCTGGGCTGCGGGGCGGCCGAGCTCGGCGGCGACGGCCTTCAGGACCGCGAGGATGTCCCAGTTGCGGTCGGCGAACTTGGTGTTGCCGAAGGGGTTGGCGCCGCTGAGGCGGCCGGTGGCGCCGGTGTCGGCGCGGTCGTACTTGCCGGTGAGGAAGCCGCCGGCCAGGGGGCTCCACGGCATCACGCCCAGGCCGGCCTCGCGCGCGGCAGGGAAGTGCTCGGACTCGACGTCGCGCGCGACCAGCGAGTACTCGACCTGCATGGCGACGGGGCCGGGGATGCGGCGCTCGGTGGCGATCGTGGCCGCCTTCATCGCGAGCCAGGCGGGCATGTCGGACAGCGCGTAGTGGAGGATCTTGCCCGCCGCCACGAGGCCGCCCAGCGTGTGCACGATCTCCTCGACGGGCGTCACGCTGTCCCAGATGTGCATCCAGTAGAGGTCGACGTGGTCGGTGCCGAGGCGCCGGAGCGAGGCGTCGATCGCGCGGCGGATGTTCTTCGCCCCGGCGCCGCCGGCGTTGGGGTTGCCGCTGCTGGTCCCGGCCGCGGCGAGCGGGCTGCGCGAGGCGTTGAACGCGAACTTGGTGGCCAGGACGATCTCGTCGCGCGAGGCGGTCTCGCGGATGAAGCGGCCGACGAGCGTCTCGCTTTCGCCGCCCGCGTAGATGTCGGCGGTGTCGACGAAGTTGCCGCCGGCGTCGCGGTAGGCGTGGAACATCGCGCGCGACGCGGCCTCGTCGGCGCCCCACTCGCCCTGCCCGAACGTCATGGTGCCCAGGGCGAGGGGGCTGACCACCAGGCCGGAGCGGCCCAGCGTGCGGAACTTCGTGAGTGACATCGTGCGGTGACTTCCATAGTTGTCGCTACGGATTGATGCGGCCCGCCGGACCGCAGGTCAACAGTTTTTGAGTGGTCGCTATGGAATCAGGTGTGCCTGTGTCGCGCCGCAGGGTGGGGCGGCCGCTGTCGTTCGACCGGGAGGTGGCGCTGGAGCAGGCGATGCTCGCCTTCTGGCGGCACGGCTACGAGACGACGTCGATCGTCGACCTGACGACGGCGATGGGGGTGAGCGCCCCGAGCCTGTACGCCGCGTTCGGGGACAAGAAGCGGCTGTTCCTCGAGGCGATGCGGCGGTACGCCGGCGACACGGACGCGATCCGGCGCAGGGTCGACGGCGCGGCGACGGCCCGCGAGGCGGCGCGGGACATGCTGGTCGGCGCCGCGGTCGCCTACACCGGCGCGGACACGCCGCGGGGGTGCCTGCTGGCCAGCGCCACGGCGAGCGGGTCGGCCGGCTCGGCGGACGTGCAGCAGGCGGTCGCGGGGGTGCGGCGCCTGATCGAGGCGGGGCTGCGCGCCCGGGTCGAGCGCGACGTCGCCGAGGGCGTGCTGCCGCCCGGGACGGACGCGGCGGCGCTGTCGGGGCTGGTCATGGCGCTCGCGCAGGGGCTGTCGACGCTGGCGCGCGACGGGGCGGGGCGGGCGTCGCTGCTGGCGGTCGTCGAGGCGGGGCTGGGGGGGTGGCCGAAGGAAGCAAGGTCGGGCTCTGCCCGAACCCGCAAAGGGTCCGAGGACCCTTTGATCCCTTGACTTAAGGGGCGCGTTCCAAGGGCGCAGCCTTTGGCGGAGTTTGAGGCAGCGCCTCAACCTTTCTTGCTCGCGGCATCCCCTGCCGCCGCCCCGCGTAGGAGCCCGCAGACAACCGGAGCACTCCGCCATGACCAGCGACCCGCGCACCGCCGGCGCCACCCTGCCGTACCCCGGCGACCAGCAGCAGCCGGCGCCAGGGCTGAGCTCGAAGATGACGCCGGCGCCGGACCACGGGGAGGAGAGCTACACGGGCAAGGGGCTGCTCGCCGGGCGGGTGGCGCTGATCACGGGCGGGGACTCGGGGATCGGGCGGGCGGTGGCGATCGCGTATGCGCGCGAGGGGGCGGACGTGGCGATCTCGTACCTGCCGGTCGAGCAGTCCGACGCGGAGGAGACGCGGGCCTGGGTGGAGAAGGCGGGGCGGCGGGCGGTGCTGCTGCCGGGCGACATCCAGGACGAGGCGCACTGCCACGCGATCGTGGAGCAGACGGTGGCGCAGCTCGGGCGGCTGGACGTGCTGGTCAACAACGCGGCGCACCAATCGGTGAACAAGGAGCTCGCCGACGTCACGGCGTCGGAGATCGACGAGTCGTTCCGGACCAACGTGTTCGCGATGTACTACCTGTGCCAGGCGGCGGTGCCGCACATGGCGCCGGGCTCGGCGATCGTGAACACCACGAGCATCCAGGCCAAGACGGCGGGCAAGTCGATGCTGGTCTACGCCGCGACCAAGGGCGCGATCGCCAGCCTGACCATCGCGCTGTCGAACCTGCTGGCGCCGAAGGGGATACGGGTGAACTGCGTGGCGCCTGGGCCGGTGTGGACGCCGATCCAGCCGATCGCGAAGAGCCCGGAGGAGCTGGCGGAGCTGGGCAAGGACACCGTGCTGGGGCGGCCGGGGCAGCCGGCGGAGCTCGCGCCCGCGTTCGTGCTGCTGGCGTCGGAGCAGGGGAGCTACATGACGGGCGCGCTGGTCCCGGTCACGGGCGGCGGGCCGATGTACTGACGGCCGCAACGAGGAAGGGCGGCAGGGGTTCTCGCCCCTGCCGCCCTTTTCGCGTGCGGTCCTCGTCGCCGAAGGCCGCACGGAGGAGGCCCGCGGGACGTGCCCGCGGGTCTTCAGGCCGGGATCAGCGGCCGGCGGTGCCGCCGGCCGAGACGCCCGCGCCGGTGCCGGCCGCGGAGCCGCCCGCGACGCCCGGCGTCGGCGTGCCGCCGGAGGTCAGCGAACCGCCCACCGGGGCCGTCGGCAGGCCGCCGCCGACCGTGCCGCCCGGCGCGGTGGCCGCGCCGGCGCCGCCGGACATGCCGCTGCTCGAGCCGACGCCCGCGCCCGGGCCGGCCAGGCCGCTGCCGAGCGAGCCGCCTGCGCCGCCGGCGCCAGCCGCACCGGCACCCGCGCCGCCGCCGGGCGCGCCGACCTGCGCCATCGCCACGCCGGTCATGCCGAGGACCGCAACCGCTGTCAGAACCGAAATCCGCATGTGACTACCCTTTTTTCTAAGCAACGATGGAAGCTAGCGCATCCGTGGTGCAGATGCGCGACACATCTCCGGGAACAAAGGTGAGAGCTGCACTTCGCCGATACAAGGCAGGAGCGGCACCATACTGGTGCCGGATTGTCCCGTATCCGTGACGTGGCAGGCGCGTCGCCTTGTCTGGCGCGGCACCAACGCCGCATGGGCGGAAAAGTTCAGCAGGCGTCCGGCGGTGCCCGGCGCGGGCGGAACGGCCAGTCCACGACCTCGCCCGCGAACAGCGCCCACCACACCAGCACCGGCTGCAGCGCCAGGCGCGGCGCGTGGTACCACCAGCCGAGGAGCATGTCGCCGCCCGGCAGGCCGCCCATCGCCTGCTTGATGTTGGCGGGCACCACGCACACCGCGTAGAGCGCCAGCGCCATGCCCGCCAGGCGGCGCAGGCGGCGCGTCGGCAGGGCGAGCGCGCCGGCGATCTCGCACAGGCCCGTGCCCAGGATCACCGCCGCGGGGGCAGGCACCCAGCCCGGCGTGATGAGGAGGAACGGCGCCGGCAGCGCCAGGTGCGTCACGCCCGCCGCGAGGTACAGCGCCGCCAGCACCCAGCGCGACGCCGCCCGGCCGCGCGGCGAGGCGGCCGCACGGGGCGGCCGGGGGGACGTGTCGGCGGGGCGGGTCATGCCCCGGCTTCCCGCGCCACGCCCCGCCGTGTCAATGCATGCGCATCGACGCCCCGCGAACCGACAGGCCCCCCATGCTCCCGACCGCCTTCTTCCTGCGCCCCGCCGCCGCCGTCGCACGCGACCTGGTCGGCGCCACGCTCCTGGTCGACGGCGTCGGCGGGGTGGTCGTGGAGACCGAGGCCTACGACCGCGGCGACCCCGCTTCGCACAGCGCCGCAGGGCCCACCGCGCGCAACGCCGCGATGTTCGGGCCGCCCGGCCGCGCCTACGTCTACCGGTCGTACGGCCTGCACTGGTGCCTCAACCTCGTCTGCGGCGAGGCGCCGGGCGCCGCCGTGCTGGTCCGCGCCATCGAGCCGCGACACGGCCTCGACGCCATGCGCGCCCGGCGCGGCCCGCTCGCCGACCGGCTGCTGTGCAGCGGGCCGGGACGGCTGTGCCAGGCGCTCGGCGTCACGCGCGACCTCGACGCCGCGCCGCTGGACGCCGCGCCGTTCCGGGTCGAGCCGCGCGAAGGGGACGCCGACGTGATCGCCGGGCCGCGCGTCGGCATCACGCGCGGGGCGGACACGCCGTGGCGGTTCTGCCTGGCAGGGTCGCGGTTCCTGAGCAGGCGGGCGGGGGGAGGGAAGGAAGGTCGAGGCTCTGCCTCGAGCTCCGCCAAAGGCTCGCCTTTGGAAACCCCTCCCTAGAGGAAGGCAGTCGGGGGGGCGGCCTTGCATCCGGCGGCGCGAGCGCTGATTTCTAGGGCCTGGCAGTTTCCCAGCCCTGCCACGGGAGTGTCCCATGACGCAGCCAGCCTTCTCCGTGCTCGACCTCGCCCCCGTGCCCGACGGCTCGACGCCGGCCGACGCGCTGCACAACGCCCGCGACCTGGCGCAGCACGCGGAGCGGTGGGGCTACACGCGCTACTGGCTCGCCGAGCACCACAACATGGTCGGCATCGCGTCCGCCGCGACCGCGGTGGTGATCGGCCACGTGGCGGCGGGCACCAGCACGATCCGCGTCGGCTCGGGCGGCATCATGCTGCCGAACCACTCGCCGCTGGTCGTCGCCGAGCAGTTCGGCACGCTGGCCTCGCTGTTCCCGGGCCGCATCGACCTGGGGCTGGGGCGCGCGCCGGGCACCGACGGTCGCACCGCGCGCGCGCTGCGGCGCGACCCGGAGGCCGCCGACAGCTTCCCGCAGGACGTGCAGGAGCTGCAGGCCCTGCTCGGGCCGCTGCAGCCGGGGCAGGCGGTGCAGGCGATCCCGGGCACGGACACGAACGTGCCGATCTGGATCCTCGGCTCCAGCCTGTTCGGCGCGCAGCTCGCGGCGCATCTCGGGCTGCCGTATGCCTTCGCGTCGCATTTCGCGCCGGACGCGCTGGGCCACGCGCTGCGCATCTACCGCGAGCGGTTCCGGCCCTCGGCGCAGCTCGACCGGCCGCACGCCATGGTCGGCGTCAACGTGGTGGCGGCGGAGACGGACGAGGAGGCGCGGCACCTGTTCACCTCGGTGCAGCAGAGCTTCACGACGCTGATCCGGGGCACGCGCGGGCGGCTGCCGCGGCCGGTCGCGGACATCGAGGCGTTCTGGTCGCCGATGGAGAAGGCGCAGGTTGGCAACATGCTGTCGTGCTCGGTGGTCGGCTCGGCGGAGACGGTGCGCGCCGGGATCGAGCGCCTGCTCGCGCGCACCGGGGCGGACGAGCTTCTGGTGGCCTCGGCGATCCACGACCACGCGGCGCGGCTGCGGTCCTACGAGATCCTGGGAGGCCTGCGGGCCTCGATCGGGATGGCGGAGCCGCTGGCGCAGGCGTCCTAGGCCGGCCGGGCGCCCCGCCGATCCCTGGCGGGGGCCCGCTGCGCTTCGTCGTGGTTTCCAAAGGCGCGCCTTTGGCGGAGTTTGAGGCAGAGCCTCAACCTTGCTTTCCCGCCTTCAGAGGAGGGCGAGCACGCTCTCCGCGCTGCTGACGTCGAAGGCGCCGGGGGCCTCGACGGCCAGGTGCTCGACGCGCCCGTCGCGGGCGATCATCACGAAGCGCTGGCAGCGGACGCCCATGCTGCGTGCGGACAGGTCCAGCTCGAGGCCGAGGGCGCGGGTCAGGGCGCCGGAGCCGTCGGCGAGCATGCGTATCGCGCCGTCGGGGTCCTGCGCGCCGGCCCAGGCCTGGAGCACGAAGGCGTCGTTGACGGCGAGGCAGGCGAGGGTGTCGACGCCTTTGGCGGCGAAGGCGGCGGCGTTGTCGACGAAGCCGGGCAGGTGGCGGGCGCTGCAGGTGGGCGTGAAGGCGCCGGGGAGGCCGAACAGGACCACGGTGCGGCCGCGGAACAGGTCGTCGGTGGCGACCTCCTTCGGGCCGTCCGGGGTGGCTTCGGCCAGGGTCAGGGAGGGGAGGGCGTCGCCGGGCTGGACGGTCATGCGGGGCTTTCGTGTTGCACAGGCGTTCATAGGGGCTGCGCGGAGGGGCGGCAAACCGGCGGGCAGGGGGCTTGCGGTTCTTTACGTCTGGCAAGCGGCTGCCGTATGACGTCGGGCAGGGTCGAGCCGCCTGCCTGCCATGCGTCACCGTTGCACATGCGAGGACAAAGATGCCCCAGCCGCCGCCCATCAAGCTGTCCGCGGAGAAACTCGTGTCGGCGCCGTGGACGTTCAGTCCGGCGGGCGACATGCTGGTGGAAGGCAATTTCCGGTTCGCGGCGTCGGGTGCGGTCGACCTGTACCGCAACGACAACGAGCATCGGTGGCTGGTGGAGGACGGCGTGCTGCGCGTGCTGCGCAGGGACGGTTCGCTGATGTGGGAGTCGGGCAGCGTCACGACGTCCGGCGCCGGGCTGGAGATCGCGGTGACGTCGCCGCTCGACGCGTCGCTGCACTTCGTGTTCCGCGAGTGCGGGGCGGACGGGCGGGTGATCCACAACTGGTCGCAGACGCTGTCGGCGGCGCGGTTCCTGTTCCCCAACGACCTGCAGGTGACGCCGAGCGACGTGCGGCGCGTGCTGATGATCGGCTCGTGCCTGTCGGAGCGGTTCCTGGAGTTCACGCGGCAGGACCGGCCGGACGTCGCCTTCGACTTCATCCTGTTCAACTACGCGGGCGAGCTGCCGGGCAGCCTGCCGGCGCCGGCGTCAGAGTACGATTTCCAGTACATCCAGATACCGTTGCGCTCGGTCGTCACCGACCGGGTGATCCACGCCGTGCAGCTCAACTCGGCGGCGTTCGTCGAGGGCATCCTGGCGGACGGGTGCGCCATCATCGACGCGATGCTGGACTCGGCGCTGGTGTACACCCGCGAGCACGGGCTGCCGGCGTTCGTGTCCAACTTCCTGGTGCCGCAGACGAACCTCGCGGCGAGCGTGCGGCAGCGCGGGACGCGCCACGACCTCGGCCACATCGTCGCGCGGCTCAACGAGCACCTGGCGGAGGCGGTGCAGCGCCATCCGAACACCTACCTGTGCGACACCGACACGCTGGCGGCGAGCTTCGGCAAGCGGTTCTTCCTCGACGACGTGGTGGCGTTCTCCTCGCACGGCTCGATCCTGCGCCAGGAGCGCTACGACATGCAGCCGCACGCGCGCATCGAGCGGGTGCCGGAGATGAACACGTTCTACGAGACGCGGTGGCGCGAGTTCTTCCAGGCGATGTTCGAGCAGGCGGTGGCGACGTTCCGCACCATCCGACAGATGGACCAGGTCAAGGCGGTGGTGTTCGACCTCGACCACACGCTGTGGCGCGGGCAGATCGCCGAGGACTACCGTTCCGACGCGGAGAGCTTCCCGCCGCACTCCGAGTGGCAGCTCGGGCTGTGGGACGCGGTGCACCACCTGCGCGCGCGCGGCATCCTGGTGGCGATCTGCTCGAAGAACGACCTCGACACGGTGAAGGCGAACTGGGGCAACGTGGTGCACCCGCCGTTCATCGCGCTGGAGGACTTCGCGGCGGTCAGGATCAACTGGGAGCCGAAGTCGGAGAACATCCGCGCGATCTGCGCCGACTTCAACATCAAGCCGCGCAGCGTGGTGTTCGTCGACGACAACCCGATCGAGCGCGAGGCGGTGCGCGCGGCGCTGCCGGACGTGCGCGTCATCGGCTCGAACCCGTACCTGACGCGGCGCATCCTGCTGTGGTCGCCGGAGACGCAGGTGGCCCACCTGAGCGAGGAGTCCGCGGGGCGCGAGGAGGCGATCCGCGGCCAGATCGTGCGCGAGGACACGCGCACGTCGCTGAGCCGCGCGGAGTTCCTCCAGACGCTGGGCTGCGAGGTGACGTTCCTCGCGGTGCGCGAGCCGGGGCAGGCGGAGTTCGCCCGCGCGCTGGAGCTGACCAACAAGACGAACCAGTTCAACACCACCGGGCGGCGGTGGACGGCGGCGGGGATCCAGGAGTTCCTGCGCGACGGCGGCGACGTGCTCGCCTTCCGGGTCAAGGACCGTTTCGCCGAGTACGGGCTGGTGGGCGTGGTCTATGCGCGGCACGGCCTGGTGGAGCAGATGGTGATGAGCTGCCGCGTGCTGGGCATGGAGATCGAGCAGTGCGCCGTGGCGCGCGTCGTCGCGGGCATGGCGGCGCGCGACCCGGGCGGCGCGGTGACGGCGCAGCTGCGCGAGACCCCGGACAACGGGCCGTGCCGCGAGGTGTTCCAGCGCCTGGGGTTCGAGGAGGGGGAGCGCGACGGGGACATGCGTCGCTTCGCGCTGGACCCGTCGCGGACCGTCGCCATGCCGTCGCACATCACGGTGCTGGGCGACGCGGCGGCGACGCGGCGGCAGGAGGCCGGCGTGCCCTCGATGGCGGACGCCTAGCCTCCGGTGCGGGGGGTGCGCCTCGTGCGCGGTGTCGCGGCGGCGGCGCTGATGGCGTGGGCGGCGCCGGCCGGGGCGCAGACGGTGGTGGGGCCCGCAGATCCGGGGCTGCTGTACTCGCCCTACAACTGGGCCGTGGGCGCGCGTTCGGCGACCACGATCAACCCCGGCGCGTATCTGCGCACCCTGTTCGGCGGCGCGAGCGTGGCCGCGACCTTCGACGTCGCGCACGACGCGGCGCCGCTGTCCGAGGTCGAGTGCAGGGTCGACGGCGTAGGTTCGTGGACGGTCGCGGCGGTGGCGGCCTCGGTGTCGTGCCCGGTGCCGGCGCAGACCGCGTCCGCGCCGTTCCACTCGCTGGAGCTGGTGGTCAAGTCGACCAGCGAGCGGGTGAACCGCTGGGACGCCGCCGCGCCCGGCTCGGCGGTGGTGTTCACGGGGCTGTCGCTCGCGTCGGGCGCGCGGGTCGTGGCGCCGGCGGCGGCGCCCTGCGACGTGCTGTTCTACGGGGATTCCGTGATGGAGGGCGTGCGGGTGCTCGACATCGCGCAACCGCTCGACACGGACCGCAACGACGCGGTCGCCGGCTGGGCGTGGCAGGCGGGCAAGGCGCTGGGGTGCGAGTTCGGCCTCGTGGCGTTCGGCGGCTCCGGCCTCGCCGGGCCCGGCTCGGGGGGCGTGCCGCCGCTGGCCGCGAGTTTCGGCCAGGTGTTCGCGGGCAGCCCCAGGGCGTTCGTGCCGGCGCCCGCGCTGATCGTGGTCAACGACGGGGCGAACGATGCCAACGTGGCGGCGCCGGCGTTCGAGGCGGTGTTCGCGGCGACGCTGCGCGCGATCCTCGCGGCCACGCCCGCCGACTCGCCGGTGGCGGTGATGCGCACGTTCCTGGGCATCCAGGCGGCGCCGACGCTGGCCGCGGTGCGCGCGGTGGGCTCGCCGCGCGTGACCTACGTCGACACGTCGGGGTTCCTGGACAAGGCGCTGGGGATGGACGACATCGGCCTGCACCCGACCGCGGCCAACGACCAGGCCAGGGTCGGGCCGATGTCGGCGGCGGCGCTGCGCGCCGTGCTGCTCGCGGGGCGCGACGGGCGCAAGTGACGCGGCACGTCGAGGCGCTCAGGACCCGGCGTCGGGGGGTGCTGCGCGGGCGTGGCGGCGGCGGTATTCCGCCGGGGTGAGGCCGACACGGCGCAGGAAGGCGCGGCGCATGGTGTCGGCGTCGCGGAAGCCGGCCGCGCCCGCGACCTGCTTGGCGGCGGCGGCGCCCTCCTCCAGCAGGCGTCTTGCGGCCTCGATGCGCACGTTCTCCACGAAGCAGGCGGGGGTGAGGCCCGTCTCGGCGCGGAAGATGCGGGCGAAGTGGCGCGGGCTCATGCCGGTGCGCGACGCCAGGCTGTCGACGTCGTGGCCGGCGGCGGGGTGGGCGGCGACCCAGCGCTGCACCTCCTGCAGGGCGGAGCGGCCGGAGGGGGCGCCCAGGCCGCCGCGGCTGAACTGGAGCTGGCCGCCGCCGCGCTTGAAGAACATGACGAGCTGCGACGCGACGCGCCGCGCGACCTCCGCGCCCAGGTCCTCCTCCACCAGCGCCACGGCGAGGTCGAGGCCCGCGGTCACCCCGGCCGCGGTGCGCAGCGGGCCGTCGAACAGCAGGATCGCCTCCGCGTCCACGCGGGCGTCGGGGTGGCGCCGGCCCAGCTCCGCCGCCGCCGCCCAGTGCGTCGCCACCCTGCGGCCGCGGAGCAGGCCGGCCTGGCCGAGCAGGAACGCCCCGGTGCACACCGAACCGTAGCGGCGGCAGCGCCCGGCCGTCGCGGCGAGCCAGCCGGCCAGCGCCGGGTCTGGCGCACGCGTAGGCAGGCCGGGGCCGCCCGCTACCAGAAGCGTGTCGAACGAGTCCCCCTCGGCGGCGACGCGGTCCGCGAGCAGGCGCCGTCCCGACGAGGTCTCGATCGCGCCGGGCGCGGTGCCGACCAGCGCCAGGCGATAGGCCGCGAAGCCGGCCTGCACGTTGGCCTCGGCGAACACGTCGAGCGGGCCGGCCACGTCCAGGAGCTGCACGCCCGGCAGGGCCAGCACCGCCACGCTCCGCTCCATGTCCCGCTCCCCCGCGTCCGTCGCCGCCCGCCGAATGGCAGGATACGCCTGTTCCCGTCGATTGCGGACGTGTAGGCGGTTCCGTAGCGTCCGGCCATCCCAGCAGGTGAGGTTCAGCCATGCCCTTCGACGCCGACGCCGCCATTCCCGACAGCAGCCTTGCCCGCGCGATCACGGAGTTCGTTCGCGACACGGAGACGGCGCTGCTGTTCAACCATTCCAGCCGCGTCTACGGGTTCGGCGCGATCGCCGGGCTGCACCGCGGGCTCACCTTCGACCGCGAGCTGCTCTACGCCGGGGCGATGTTCCACGACATGGGCCTGATGCCGGCCCACGCGAGCGCCACGGAGCGCTTCGAGGTCGACGGGGCCAACGCGGCGCGCACGTTCCTGCGGGACCACGGGATCCCGGAGGCGGACGTGCAGACCGTGTGGACGGCGATCGCGCTGCACACCACGCCGGGCATCCCGGTCCACATGCACCCCGTCATCGCGTTGGTGACGGCAGGGGTCGAGATGGACGTGCTCGGCCTGACCTACGGGCAGTACAGCGAGGCGGAGCGCGAGTCTGTGGTGTCGGCGTTCCCGCGCACGCCGCACTTCAAGGAGGACATCCTCCAGGCGTTCTACGAGGGCATCCGCGACAGGCCGGACACCACCTTCGGCAACGTCAAGGCGGACGTGATCGCCGACAAGGAGCCGCATTTCCACCGCGGCAACTTCTGCAGCCTGATCCGCAACTCGGCGTGGCAGGGGTAGCAAGGAAGCAGTTATTTCTTGAAAGAAAGAACCAAAGAACTTTGCCCATGAGGCTTTCTTTCCTTTCGGGCAAAGTCTTTTTGCTTCTTTTTCTTCAGAAAAAGAAGGCGCTTGCTTCCTTTCGCGGCCGGGTCACATCCTGATCCTCACCCCGGCGAAGATGCTGCGCGGCTCGCCGGCGTAGATCGCGCCCGTGCTGTTGGCGAGCACCGCGGCGCCGTTCTGCGCGCCGTTCGCGGAGAGGGTGTCGGTGATGTTGGAGGCGGAGGCCACGGTGGTCGCGTCGAGCACGTTGCGGACCTCGACGTAAGCGCGCAGGGCGGAGATGGGGCCGAGCCTCCAGCCGGGGTCGTAGTGGACCTCGAGGTTGAGCAGCGCGTAGGCCGGCGCGTGGATCAGGTTGGCGTTGTCCAGGGCGTAGGCGCCGCGCACGCTGGTCTCGGCGAAGGCGCCGATCCCGTGCAGGGGGCCCGAGGGCTGGTCGTAGCCGAGGCGGAAGAAGGTGTTGTGCGGCGTGACGCCGGGGATCGCGCGGCCGGCGCGGCTGAAGGTGGCGGAGAGGGTGCGGGTGGTCAGGCGCTCGGCGTAGCGGGTGTAGACCTGGTTGTCGTAGAGGTAGGAGCCGAGCGCGTAGAGGCCGGGGAGGCGGCGGGGCAGGGGGTTCACGGTCAGGCCCAGCTCGATGCCGCGGTGCTCCGAGGCGGGGGCGTTGAAGGTGTAGCTCTGCAGGTTCACGCCGGCGGACTGCGTGACCAGCTCGTTGCGGAAGAACTCGTAGAAGCCGGTCGCCTCGACCCTGGCGGCGTGGCCGAGGGTCCAGGTGGCGCCGGCGTCGACGCCGAGGTTGGTCTGGGCGGCGAGGCGGGTGTTGGCGCCGAAGGTGCCCTGGGGCGTGACGAACAGGTTGCCGGCCTGGGGCGTGCCGTAGCCGGTGGCGACGCGGGTGTGCAGCAGCCACTCGGGCGAGGCGGCGTAGAGCAGCGAGGCCTCGGGCGCCACGTTGGCGAAGCCGCGGGCCACGGGGGTGCGGGTGCGCGACAGGCCGCCGGCGGCGGGGTAGGCATAGAGCAGCGCGGTGGCGCCGATGGCGGTGTACTCGCCGCCGAGCGCCAGCACGCCGGTGAGGCGCGGGGCGAGGGCGACCTCGGCGCGGGCGCGGGCGCCGGCGTTGCGCTGGTGGCCGGAGACGGACTGCACCAGGGCGCCGCGGGTGGCGCCGCCGAGGGGCGTGATGTTGTCGACGAAGTAGCCGAAGTCCAGCGTGTTGAAGTTCGCGCCGATCGAGGTCGTGGCGGGCAGGCCGGCGATCGTGCCGCGGTGGATGAGGTCGCTCGTGAGGTTGAACGAGGGGTAGTCGCCGACGAAGGTCGTGCTGCCCGTCGGCTGGTCGATGTCGCGGTCGTCGAACACGAGCTGGGTGCGCACCACGGTGTCGGCGTCGAAGGCGTGCTCCCAGCGCAGGCCGGCGATCGTGCGCCGGTCGTGTCGGCCCAGCCCGGCCTGGGACGCGGTGAGCGACTGCGTGGCGCCGTTGCGGCCGTTGGCGAACAGGCTGACCGTGGCGCAGCCGGCGACGGCGGCGGTGGCGCAGTCCTTCTGGAACGGGTTGGCGCGGAACTGGTTGAGCGAGAGCCGGAGCGGGAGCCGCGTGTCCAGCGTGTTGTCGATGATCTTCAGCGTCACGCGGTCGCGGGGGGTGAGGTCGTAGGACGCGAGGAGGTTCTGGGTGGCGGTGTCGTAGCGGCTGTTGGCGGTGAAGCCGTCGCTGCGGACGTTGCTGGCGAACAGCGAGGCCTGCCAGCCGGGGCCGGCGCCGCCCAGGCTCGCGTAGGTGTTCGCGTAGCCGAAGCTGCCGGCGTCGGTGCCAAGCTCCGCGCCCCCGAGCTGGCGGCCGGTGCGGGTGCGGAAGTCGAGGGCGCCGCCGGTGGCGTAGTTGCCGTACTCGGCCGACGAGGGGCCGCGCACCACGTCGATGCCGGCGTAGGCGTGGGGGTCGGTGAGGTCGGTGCGCGCGAGGCCGTCCGGCTGGGTCACGGGGAAGCCGTCCTCGAACACGACGATGTTGCGCACGCCGAAGGTCTGCCGCTCGTTGGAGCCGCGCACGGAGATCGACACGTCGCGCGGGCCGTTGCCCTGCTGCACCGTGACGCCCGGGCTCTGCACCAGGATGTCGCCGATGCTGCTGGCGGGCGTGTCGCGGAAGCGGCTGGCGTCGATCGTGGTCGCGGTCTGGCCGGGGGCGGCGAGGCCGTGGCCGATCGCCGGCGGGGCAGTGTCGAGCAGGGGGGCGCGGCCGCTGCTCACCTCGATGGCGGGCAGGGTGCCGGCGTCCACGGGGGCGGGGTCCGGGGGCGCGGTCTGGGCTATGGCGGGGACGGCGTGGGCGAGCACGAGCAGCGCGGCGCTGCCGGTTCGGAGGCGGGACATGAGTCTCTCCTGGCGCCGGCGCGGGGGCCGACGGATGAGGGTCGGGCGGCCCGTGGGCCGCGGCTCGGACGCTCAGGAGAGGGTGGGGGGAGACCGGGCGCGGGGGCGCGGCAGCGGCGGGCCGCGCGGCAGGGCGACGGTCCAGGCGCGGGCCAGGGCGGCCGCGTGCCCGGACGGCGGCGGCAGGACGGGCACGGCGGGGAAGACGGCCGCCACGACGCCGGTGCAGCACGACGCGCAGGCCACGCAGACGCCGTCGTGCGCGTGGCCCGCGCCGTCCGGCGAGGGGCTGCCGCCGTGCTCGGTGCAGATCGGGATGTCGGCGAGCGGGTCGGCGGCGGCGGCCATGCCGCGCATCGCCAGGCCCGGCGCGAGCAGCTGGAACAGCACCGCCAGCAGGGCGAGCCAGGGCCGTCGCGACGGCGCCGTTCGGAGGAGGCGTGGGCCCATGGGTGACGATCGCGGTGTGGAACGGCCCCGCAATGCACGCGCCGGCCGGCGTTGTCCATGGCAGGGCTGTGCCCCGCCGGCCACACGTCATGCGGGTGCGTGGAGTTGACGGCCTCGCGTCCGCGGCTGTACGGGCGCGCGTTTGGGCAGTTCGGGAGACGACGCCATGGCGGCCACGATCGGTGCGGCACGACCCCCGCGCCGCCTGTTCCTGCCGGACCGGCAGGCCGTGTGGCGGTGGCACTTCTATGCGGGGCTGTTCTGCATCCCGTTCGTGGTGTGGCTGGCGCTGACCGGCACGGTCTACCTGTTCAAGCCGCAGGTGGAGGCGCTGATCGACCGGCCGTACGACGGGCTGGTGCCGGGCGGGCCCGGGGCCGTGCCCTCGGCGGCGGTCGCCGCGGCGCTGCGGGCGGTGCCGGGGAGCACGCTCGTCGCCTTCGAGATGCCGCGGGCCGAGGGCGACGCGGCGCGGGTCATCGTGGGCGTGCACGGCGACGCGGTGCGGGTGTACGTGCATCCCGCGACGCTGGGCGTGCTCAAGGTGGTGCGCGAGGAGTCGCGCCTCGAGCGCGTGGTGTTCCGGCTGCACGGCCAGCTCCTGCTCGGCAACACGGGGTCGGTGCTGGTCGAGCTGGCGGCGTCGTGGGCGATCGTGATGATCGTGACCGGGCTGTTCCTGTGGTGGCCGCGCCAGGCGGGGCTCGCCGGCACGCTGTACCCCAGGCTGCGCGGCGGGCGGCGCGTGTTCTGGCGCGACCTGCACGCCGTCACCGGGCTGTGGATCTCCGGCCTGGCGCTGTTCCTGCTGGTGTCGGGCCTGCCGTGGTCGTTCGTGTGGGGCAACGCCCTGCAGTCCGCGCGGCAGCTCTCGGGTCCCGCCGTCGTGGAGCAGGACTGGACGGTCGGCCGGGCGCCCGCGATCCCCGTGCCGGCCGTCGTGTCCGGCGACGCGGGCGGGTCGATGCCGGGCATGGACATGGGGCCCGCGCCGCAGGCCGCCGGCGGCGTGTCGCCGGGCCTGGACCGCGTGGTGGCCGCGGTGCGTCCGCTGCGCCTCGCGGCACCGGTGCTGGTGTCGCCGCCGGCGGCGGGGCGTTCGGCGTGGACGGTGCGCTCGGACGCCCAGGACAGGGTGTCGCGCACGACGATGTCGGTGGACCCGGACACGGGCGCCGTCACGCACCGGCAGGACTTCGCCGACCACCCCATGGTCGACCGCGTGGTGGGCATCGGCGTCGCGGCGCACGAGGGGCAGCTGTTCGGCCTGGCCAACCAGCTGCTCGGGCTGGCCACGACCTCGGGCCTGGTGCTCGTGGGCGTCAGCGCGGGCGTGCTGTGGTGGCGCAGGCGCCCGGCCGGCGCGCTCGGCGCCCCGCCGGCACGGCCGCAGCGCGTGCCGGCGCTGCTGCCGCTGGCGCTGGCGGCGCTGGGGGTCGCGCTGCCGATGCTGGGGGCGTCGATGATCGCCGTGGGCGTGGCCGAGCGGCTGGTGCTGCGCCGCGTGCCGGGGCTGCGGCACTGGTTCGGGCTGGCGGCGTAGGCGGGCGCGGCCTGAAGGAAGCAAGCAAGCAGTTCTTTCTTGAAAGAAAGAACCAAAGAACTTTGCCCATTGGGTCCGGAACCAAATGGGCAAAGTCTTTTTGCTTCTTTTTCTTCAGAAAAAGAAGGCCTTGCTTCCTTCTCAGAACCGCTGCAGCAGCCCGCCGAGGACCGTGCGGCGCAGGCCGTACTGCGGTGCGCCGACGCCGACGCCGGTGCCGTCGCGGATCTCGTAGGTGTGGTCCAGCAGGTTGATCACGTCGAGGCGGAGCTGTGTGCCGCGGCCGAAGCCGACGTCCAGGGTCTGCACGGCGGACAGGTTGACCGTGCAGTAGGCGGGCAGGTTGCGGCCGTTCGGCACGTCGCCGTCCGCGCGCAGGCCGCTGCCCACGACGAGGTCGGCGGACAGGCGGGCGGGCGAGGTGGTGCGCTGGAGCACGGTCCAGGCGGCGCCGGCGGAACCGGTCCACTTCTGGTCGTGGTCGAGGTGGATCCAGCGGCTGGAGATGTAGGCGAGGTCGGACGCGGAGAAGTTGAACTGCGAGGAGACGATGCCCTTGCCGATCGCGCGCGCCAGGGCGGCGTTGCCGTAGAGCGAGAGCGGGCCGCGGTCGTAGGAGCTGCTGAACTCGAAGCCGTGCACCTGGCCGCGGGCGTAGTTGAACGCGGTGAGGATGATGGGGGCGCCGAACTGGCCCTCGTCGATCAGGTTGCGGGCATCCTTGTAGTAGGCGTCGACGCCGACGCGCAGGCCGCGGGCGAGCACCTGGTCGACGCCGATGTCGTAGGTGTTGTCGCGCTCGGCGCGGACCGTGCCGTCCTGGGTGAGCTCGGCGGCGGCGCTGGTGCCGTTGAAGGCCGCGACGGCGGCGCCGCCGACGGACTCGAACGGCGGGGGCACGAAGGTGCGCGAGTAGCCGGCGTGCACGGTGGTGGTGTCGGTGGGGCGCCACACGGCGTTGACGCGCGGGGAGAGCTGCTGCTCGTGGGTGAACTCGTCGACGCGGTCGAAGCGCAGGCCGGCGTTGAGCGTCACGCGCGGCAGGACGCGCCACTCGTCCTGCAGGTAGAGGCCGTAGATGGTGCCGGTCCTGCCCTGGCCCTGGTGGATGGCGAAGGGGGCCGCCGTGTCGCCGCCCGCCGCGGGCAGCACCGTGGAGTCCGTGCTGCCGACGTTGCGCTCGGCGAACACCTGGAAGCCGGCGCGCAGGGTGTGGTGGTCGTTCAGGCGCAGGCTGGCGTCGGTCTGCTCGCCGCTCGACCAGACGGAGCGCGCGGCGGTCTGCGACACGCCGTTGAACAGCAGGTCGCCGATCGGGTCGGGCGTGTAGTGCAGGCTGCTGTATCGGCTGAACGCAGAGGTCTGCACGTCGAGCGGGCCGGCGTGGTGCTGCAGCGACAGGATGGCGAAGTCGGTGATCTCGCGCTGGTGCTGCGCGAGGTTCGTGCTGTCGAAGGTCGTGGCGCCGCCGACGGACAGGCCGAGCGAGGGCGTCTGGCCGGGGTTGTTCGGGATCTGGAAGAAGTCGTTGGAGAAGCCGGCGATCAGGCTGAGCCGCGTGTCGGGGCCGACCAGGCCGGAGACATGCGCCAGGCCGTGCTGCTGGTTGCTGAGGTCGTGCACGGCGTTGAAGCCGGGGGTGGGGTTCTCGATGCCGACGCGGGTGTGGAGGAAGTCGCCGGTGACGAAGTAGTCGACGGCGCCGGAGCGGCCGCCGTAGGCGAAGCTGGGCTGCAGGGTGTCGCGCGCGCCGCCGTAGATCGAGAGGGTTCCGCCGGGGTCGGTGGTGCCGGACTTGGTGGTGATGTCGACCACGCCGGCGGTGAGGAAGCCGTACTGGGCGGGCAGGGCGCCGGTGATCAGCGAGAGCGAGTGGGCGAAGCGGCCCTCCAGCGCCTGGCCGAACACGGACAGGCCCTCGGGGAGCTGGACGCCGTCGAGGCGGAACTGCACCTCGTTGTGGTCGCCGCGCACGTGGATCTGGCCGAAGGAGTCCTGCGCCACGCCGGGGGCCTGCAGCAGCACCTGGCCGAGCTGGGCGTTGTCGCCCTGCGGGATCGACTCGATGGCGCGGCGGCCGAACTCGTAGGTGGTGGCGCCGAGGCCGGGCTGGATCGCGCTGCGGGCGGCGTCAAGGCGGGTGGTCACGGCGACCTCGGGCACGTCGATCCTGACCAGGGGCGGGGCGTCGTCGCCGGGGCCCGGGAGCGCCGCGGGGTCGGGCGGCGGGGTGTCGGCGGCGTAGGCCGCGGGCGTGCACAGCAGGCCCCAGGCGAGGGGGTGAAGAAGCACGCCGCACAGCAGGCAGCGGCGGCGCAGGAGCGTCCTGCCCGGACGTGGGCGCAGCGGCATGAAGCTCATCCGAGAGGCCGTCCCCGTGATATGATATGTTATAGGGTACCATATCCGGGACGGTGTCCAGGCGTGGCGGCCGTGGGATCAGCGCAGGGCGGCGGGCAGGGCGGCGAGGCAGCGCGCGACGTCGGCCTCGTCCGCCCAGACGTGCGGGCTGAGGCGCAGCACGCCGAGCCGGACGCTGCAGAAGACGCCGGCCTCGCGCAGCCGCGCGACCAGCTCGGGCGGCACGCCGCCGGGCACGCGCAGCCCGAGGATGTGCGCCGAGCGCAAGGCGCGGGGCGCCACGCCCAGGCCCAGGGCGGCGGCGCCGTCGGCCAGGCGGTCGGTCAGCGCCCGCAGCCGCGCGGAGACCGCCGGCACGCCCCAGCCGGCGACCAGCTCCATCCCGGTCGCGGCCATGCGCAGGGACACGGGGTCGTCGCGCTCGCCCTTGTCGTAGCGGCGCGCGCCGGCGGCAGGCGCCAGGTTGCCGGCGTTCTCCTCCAGCGCCGTGCCGTGCTGCCGGTGGGGGGCGGCGTAGAGGAAGGCCAGGGCGTAGGGGCCGAGCGTCCACTTGTAGGTGGGGAAGGCCAGGAAGTCGGGGCGCAGGTGCGCGACGTCGACCGGCTCGGCGCCCACCGCCTGCGTCGCGTCCACCACCAATGCTGCTCCCGCGTCGCGGATGGCCGGGGCGAGCCGCGCGAGGTCGATGCGCGCGCCGTCGGACCAGTGCAGCGGCGTGAGCGTCGCCACCGCGAGCGGCGCCGCGCCGGGGCGGGCGATGGCGTCGAGCAGCGCCGCGGTCCAGTCGCCGTCCGACGGGCGCGCCACCGTGTCGACGACCAGGCCGCGTTCGGCGGCGAGGCGGTCCCAGGCGTGGCGCTGCGAGGGGAACTCGTCGGCCACGCGCAGGATGCGCCCGCCGCGCGCGGGGGAGAGGTTGCGCGCGGCGGTGGCGATGGCGTGGCTGACGGAGCCGACGATCGCGACGTCGTCCGCGGCCGCGCCGACCAGCGTTGCCGCCGCCGTGCGCGCGCGTTCCCCCCAGGCGGCGTCGTCTTCGCGCGCGTGCAGCCAGGGGAGGCTCTTGGACAGGATGCCGGCCTCGCCGGCGAGGCGCACGGCGCGCGGCAGGGGGCTCCAGGCGGCGGCGTCGAGGTAGCTGACGTCGTCGGGCATCTCGAAGTGGTGGCGCTGGCAGGCGAGCGGCGCGGCGGTGTCCATGGCACGCGATGCTACAGGCGGCGGCACGGCGCAGGAAGCGGCGGGTCCGGGGCGAACCCGGGGGCGGCCGGCGCTTTGTGGTGCGATGACATCCCATGCCGACGCGCGCACAGAGACCGCTTCCGCCTTCGCCA
This sequence comes from Janthinobacterium lividum, assembly GCA_050920955.1. Classification (GTDB taxonomy): domain Bacteria; phylum Pseudomonadota; class Alphaproteobacteria; order Acetobacterales; family Acetobacteraceae; genus CAXSEF01. Next base: position 43,071 of record JBPBQS010000237.1, read on the forward strand.
CGGCCGTCCGGGGGTTCGACCGGGGCGCCCCGGTCTGGATCCTGGGCCACAACGACGCGGACGGGCTGTCCGCCACCGCCCTGTTCGCGCGCGGCTTCGCGTCGGCGGGGTGGGACGTGCGCACGCGCATCGTCGGGCGCGGCGAGAGCCCGTGGTCGGACGCGATGCGCGCCGAGCTGAGGGGCGAGCCAGCGGGCGGGGTGGTGATCACAGACCTCGGCGTGCGCGACGCGCTGCCGATGCCCGGCGTGCCCACCGTGGTGGTGGACCACCACATCCCCGGCGCGGCCCCGGCCGGCGCCACGGTGATCAGCGGGCACGGCCAGGACCCGATCCCGACCTCCTCGCTGCTGGCGTTCTGGTGCGCGGGCGCGCTCGCGGACGCGGAGCCGTGGCTGTGGCTGGCGGCGGTCGGGCTGATCGGCGACATGGCGGAGAAGGCGGGGTTCCCCGAGATGGAGGCCGCGCGCCGCTTCGGCGTCACCGCGCTGCGCGAGGCGGCGGTGCTGGTCAACGCGCCGCGGCGCAGCGCGTCGGGCGACGCGGGGCCGGCGCTGTCGCTGCTGATGGCGGCGGACGGGCCGAAGGACGTGCTGTCGGGCGAGCGGCCGGAGGCGGCCGCGGTGCTGGCGGCGCGCGCGGAGGTTCGGGGGGCGCTGGAGGCGGCGCGCCGGGTCGGGCCGGTGGTGCGCGGCGAGGTGGCGCTGATCCGCTTCGCCTCGGCCACGCAGATCCACCCGCTGATCGCCCAGCAGTGGCGTGGGCGGCTGCGCGACAAGGTCGTGATGGCGGCCAACACGGGCTACCGGCCGGGCTGGGTGCACTTCGCGGTGCGCTCCGGCGAGGACCGCGACCTGGTGGCGTTCCTGGCGGAGCACAGGCCGCCCGGCGCGGACGAGATGTACGGGTCAGGCCACCGCCAGGCGACGGGCGGGGCGCTGCGGCCGGCGGACTGGAACGCGTTTATCACCGGGCTGGGTTTTGCCGCCTCGGCCTGCGTGCCGGACACGGAGGCGGCGGCATGAGCGGCGTCCCGATGCGCCTCGGCTTTCCCGTCAAGGTGATGGGCAAGGCCGGGCTCAAGAGCAACGACACGCGGCGCTGGCAGCAGAACCCGCACCTGAAGACGTCGCTGGAGCACATCGACGCGATCCTGGACTACCTCGTGAAGCGGCGCATCAACATGTACCGGATGTCGTCGGACCTCGCGCCGTACGCCACGCACCCGGACATGCCGCAGTTCCACGGCATGGTGGCGGAGAGCGACGCCGAGCTGCGCGCCATCGGGAAGAAGGCGCGCGCGCTGGACATCCGGCTGTCGTTCCATCCGTCGCAGTACGTGCTGCTCAACAGCCCGGACCCGGAGCTGACGCGGCGCAGCATTAACGACCTGGCGTCGCAGGCGGAGATGCTGGACCGCATGGAGCTCGGGCCGGAAGCGGTGATGGTGACGCACGTGGGCGGCGCGTACGGCGACGTGGAGGGTTCGCGCGCGCGATGGGCGCAGACTTGGCCGACGCTGCCGGAGCACGTGCGTCGGCGGCTGGTGCTGGAGCACGACGACATACGCTTCTCCGCGGCCGACGTGCTTTGGGTGCACGAGCAGACGGGCGTGCGGCTGATCTTCGACTACCAGCACCACTGGTGCCTGAACCCGGGGCAGCTCGACGCGATCGACGTGCTGCGCCGCATCCTGGCGACGTGGCCGGAAGGGGTGCGGCCGAAGATCCACTTCTCCTCGCCACGCACGGAGCTGCGCGAGCTGGTGAAGGTGGACAAGAAGACGCGCAAGAAGACGAAGACCCTGCGCCCCCCGGTCTGGACGGGGCACGCGGACTTCACCAACCCGTTCGAGTTCGCCCGCTTCATGCGCGACGCGGCAGGGCTCGAGTTCGACATCATGCTGGAGGGCAAGTCGAAGGACATATCGCTGCTGAAGCTGCGGCCGGACCTGCTGCGCTACGCGCCGGACGTGGCGGCGCGCTTCGGGGTGTTCCCCGCGGAGGCCGCGGCGCTGGACGCGGAGGAAGAGGCGCTGGAGGCGGACCACGACCCGGCGGAGGATGCGGACGTGGACGAAGGCGGCGGTGCGGGCACGGACTGAGCGGGGCGAGAGGCGCTCGCGCGTCAGGATCGATCCGGATACGCAACGCCGTGCCTGATGCCGAAGCGGCGCCGCCCCTGGCAAGGTCCGGGGGCGGCGCGTCGGGTCAGCCCCTCTGCCGGACCTCGGCGCCGCTGTCGGGGCGCGCCGGGCCGAGCCGCGCTGCCGGCGGCGGGGCAGACGGTGGCCATGATGGTGTTCCGCCCAGGCATGGACGCGAACCAGGCGCCGGGCGGGCGCGTGATCTGGAGCAGCCGCTCCGGCGGCGTGCGCGCGGTCGACCTCGGGCCGGGCGACCTGGACCTCTACCGGCGTGGGGCAGTGCTCGTGAGCCGCCCGGCGCTTGTCGGCGGCTGCCTGGCGCTGTCGCCCGCCTGACGCCGGGACGCGCGGCGTTCATCGGGGGGCAAGCATTGCGGCGCATCGTGGCGCCACGCCGTGCGGGACCTCGCGATGACCAGACGATCCTCCGAGGCCGGGTTCACCCTGCTGGAGCTGATGGCGACCGTCGTGTGCATCACGGTGCTGGCGGCGGTGGCGACGCCGCGCCTGTCCGGCTACGTCCGCCAGGGCCGGCTGGAGGCGGCCAAGCCCTACCTGGCGCAGATCGCGGCGCGCGAGCGGATGTACCGGATCGAGAGCGGGCAGTACTGCTGCACCACCAGCGGCACGGCCGAGGACAACCTCGTCGCGGGGCTCGGCGTGGCGCTGGCCGACACCGGCGACTTCTGCTTCGTGTTCGTCTGCCAGAGCACGACGCTGTGCCAGTCGGTGTCGGGCTCCGGGTTCATCTCTCCCTCGGCGAGCGCGCCGGACTTCGAGGTCTGGGCGATCCTGCAGGACGCCACCCCCACCACCAATCCGGGGCCGGGCGGCACCGCCTGCACGCCCGCGACCGGCAAGGCGGCGGGCACCGGGTTCGTGGCGGCTGCGACGTCGGCGAGCGCGGGCCGCGGCGGCCAGGTCGTGGTGCTGCGCTACCCGCCGCCGGTCAACGGGATCGGGGCGAACGGCACCTACCACGCCGTGCCGATGGACTGGCGCGACGGCGTCAGCATCTCGGACGCGATGTCGCCCTGAGCGGCACCGCGCAGGAAGCAAGCAGTTCTTTCTTGAAAGAAAGAACCAAAGAACTTCACCCACTGGGCCTGTGCCACCCGCGTCGCGCAGGATCTGATGGGCAAAGTCTTTTTGCTTCTTTTTCTTCAGAAAAAGAAGGCCTTGCTGTCTCCTAGCGCACCAGCACGACGGAGACGTTGTCGCGGCCCCCGGCCTCCAGCGCGGCGTGCAGCAGCAGCGTGGCGGCCGAGGCGACGTCGTCGGCGGCGCGCAGCAGGGCCGCGATCGACTCGTCGCCCACCATGTCGGTCAGGCCGTCGCTGCACACGAGCAGGCTGTCGCCGGGCAGCAGGACGCCGGCGCCGGCGTGGGGGTCGATGGGCGCGATCGCGCGCTGCCCGCCCAGGCACTGGAGGATCTCGTGCGAGGCGCGCCCCGTGTCGGGGTGCGCGGCGGCGAGGCGGTCGTCGCGGCCGAGCTGCTCGAGGCGGCCTTCGCGTAGGCGGTAGATCCGGCTGTCGCCGACGTTGAACCAGCAGAACGCGTCGCCGAGGACGGAGACGCCGGCGACCGTGCTGCCCATGGTCATGGTCTCGGGGCGGCGCAGCATCAGGTCGTGCAGGCGCAGGTTGGCCTGGCGGATCGCGGCCGCGCAGCCTTCGGGCGTGGCAAGGCCGGCGGGCTCGGACATCAGCGCGCAGACCACCTCGCGGCTGGCGAGCGCGCCGTGCGGGTGGCCGCCCATGCCGTCGGCCACGACCAGGGCGAGCGGGCCCGGGCCGTCCAGGACGCCGCCCAGCGGCAGGGCGGGCTCGCCGGTCAGCACCGCGCCGGCGAGGCCGACCGTGTCCTCGTTGGCGTGGCGACGGCAGCCGCGCGAGGTGATGGCGGCGACCCTGCGCGGCGTCATGACGGCACCCCGGGGGCGACGGCGGTTCCGGGCTGGGCGGCCAGCAGGCGGCGCAGCGCGTCGGCGGGCATCGGCCGGCCGAGGAAGAACGACTGTCCCTCGCAGCAGCCGAGCGCCAGCAGGGCGCGGCACTGCGCCTCGTTGTCGACGCCCTCGGCGACGATCGACAGGCCGAGCGCGCGGCCGACGGCGATCACGGCGTGGGCGATCGCGGTGTCCTCGGGGTAGCGCAGCATGCCCTGCACGAGGGAGCGGTCGAGCTTCATCACGCTGAGTGGCAGGCGCTTGAGCGTGGCCAGGCTCGCGTAGCCGGTGCCGAAGTCGTCGAGCGCGATGCCGATGCCGCGGTCGCGGATCGCCGACAGGGTGAGCAGGGTCTCGATGCCCGCGTCGACCAGCATGGACTCGGTGAGCTCCAGCTCCAGCCTGGCGGGGGGCAGGCCGCTGCGCGCCAGGGCGGCCTCGACGTCGCCGAGCAGGTCGCCCTGCGCGAGCTGCACGGCGGAGACGTTGACGGACACGACGGCCTCGCCCGGCCACGTGGCGGCCTCGGCGCAGGCGGCCGCGAGCGCCCAGCGGCCGAGCGCCAGGATGTGGCCGGTGCGCTCGGCGATCGGGATGAACACGGCGGGCGGCACCATGCCGCGTCGGCGGTGCGGCCAGCGCGACAGGGCCTCGGCGCCGAGGATGCTGCGCCGCTCCAGGCAGAGCCGCGGCTGGAAGTGCAGCGTCATCTGGCCGCGCGCGATCGCCTGGGCGAGGTCCTGCTCCAGCCTGGCGTCGTCCGGGACCGGGCGCGCCGGCAGGCGGGCGGCGAGGTCGGGGATGGACGGGTCGGCGCCGGGCGGGCACGGCGCGGCTGCGGCGGCGACGCGCGCCGGTGTGCCGTGGAGGATTGCGGTGTCGTCGGGCAGCGGCATCGGCGCGCATTCGTGATGAAGGACGCCACTACGCACGCGATCGGTGACGATTGCGTAAAGGCGCCGCCGCCGCGGGGATGCGGCCTTGCCTTAACGGTGCCCTAAGTGTTGCGCCCTAGCCTTGTCGCAAGTTGCGCGTGACGGGTTGGGGGTCTGCCGGATGCTGCACACTGCGGGCGAGGACGCGACGCTGCTGGCGATGCCGGGCGCGGGGGCGGGCGCCGTGGACGAGGTCACGCACACGCTGGTCGTCTCCGAGGAGGGGCACGCGCGGCGACAGGTGGCGCTGACCGGGCCGCCGGTGACGTTCGGCCGCGCTGCGCCCAGCGACGTGCTGGTCGACGGCGGGCTGGTGTCGCGCCAGCACTGCCGCTTCGAGCTGTCCGGGGACCAGGCCGCGGTCGTGGACCTCGGCTCGACCAACGGCACCTTCGTGGACGGCGCGCGCATCGCCGGGCGGGTCGCGCTGCAGCACGGCGCCACGGTGCGCGTGGGCGCGATGGCCGTCACCTACGAGCGGCGCACGCGTCGCGAGACCCATGCCGCCGCGGCCGTGGAGCGCGACCTGCAGGGCGCCAGCGCCTACGTGCAGATGCTGCTGCCCAAGCCGCTGCACGACGGCCCGGTGCGTGCCGCCTGGCTGTTCCTGCCGTCCGAGCAGCTCGGCGGCAACGCGTTCGGCTACCGCTTCCTCGATGCCGAGCGTTTCGCCGGCTACATGCTCGACGTCGCCGGGCAGGGCACGGGGGCGGCGATGCATTCCGTCGCCGTGATGAACCTGCTGCGCCAGCCCGAGATCCCCGGGGTCGACCTCGCCGACCCTTCGGCCGTGCTGGGCATGCTGAACGAGATGTTCCGGCAGGAGGACCACAACGGCGTGTTCTTCCTGATGTGGTACTTCGTGCTCGACCTGCGCACCCGCCGCCTGCGCTTCGCGTCCGCCGGCCGCCATCCCGGCTACCTGGTGGCGCCCGGGCGTGGCGCGGCGCTGGCGCTCGGCGCGGAGGGCCCGCCCGTCGGCCTGGCGTCGGGCGCCGTCTTCGCCACGGCGGAGGCGGACGTGCCGGCGGGCAGCACGCTGTGCCTGCTGAGCGACGGCGCCAGCGAGAGCCTGTCCAGGACCGCGGCGTTCGCCGTGCCCGGCGCGGTGGAGGCGCTGGCCGGGCTGCCGGTGGTCCCCGGGCTGCCGGAGCCGCTGCGCCTGTACCACGCGGTGCGCGGCGCCATCGCGCCCGACGAGCTCGACGAGGATTTCTCGGCGCTGGTGCTCGGCTTCTAGGAGTTAAGCAAGCAGTTCTTTCTTGAAAGAAAGAACCAAAGAACTTTGCCCATGGGTTCGGGACCAAACGGGCAAAGTCTTTTTGCTTCTTTTTCTTCAGAAAAAGAAGGCCTTGCTTCCCTGGTTATCCCGGCGTGAGCGCCGCCGCCACGGCGTCGGGCCCGGCGAGCAGGACGGCCGCGCCGCCCAGCACCAGGGCGGGGCCGAACGGCAGGCTGTCGCCCAGGCCTCGGCGCCCGCGCAGCAGGCCGGGCAGCGCGGCGCAGGTGGCGGCGAGGAACGCCAGCAGCAGGGCGGCCAGCACGCCTTCCGCGCCGACCCATCCGCCGACCATCGCCGCGAGCTTGAGGTCGCCGCGCCCGAAGCCGCGCCGGCCGGCGTGCAGGGCGTGCGCCGCGTCGAGCAGCCAGAGCGCGCCGTAGCCGACGGCGGCGCCCAGCGCGGCGGCGGCGGCGGGCACGAACAGGGCCGCGGCATTGAGGAGCAGGCCCGCGCACAGCACCGGCAGCACGATGCGGTCCGGCAGGCGCAGGGTGCGCAGGTCGGCGGCCGCGAGGGCCGCGCCGGCGAGCAGGAACCCGGCCTCGGCGGCGGTGCGCAGGCACGTGGCGCCGGGCCACGGCGCCGGCGGGATCACGGCGAGCCGACGTCCTGCTGCAGCCAGCGGCCGAGCCGGTCGCGCAGCAGGTGCGGCTGGAGGAAGCGCAGGCCGTAGAAGCCGTCGCCGACGTGGACGATGCGGGCGTCGATCGGGCCGAAGGCGTCGACCACCAGCACGACGTCGGGCGCCGCGACCGCCGCCACCTCCGCGGGGATGGAGACGAGGGCGCCGCTCGCCGAAAGGTCGGAGACGGTGACGGCGGAGGTCGCGCCGCCGGAGCACAGCGTGCCCGGCAGGTCGACCTGGTAGCGCTTCTCGCGCCGCCGCTCCGCGCCGGTGCCGGGGACGATGGAGGAAATCTTCGTGTCTCCGTGCTGCCGGTCCGGGATCGATGCGAACATGCCCGCACGCTACCAGCATGTCGTGAACGCCTGGTGAAGGCGGGCCCCGCGCGGGCGAGCGGGGCGCGCGGGGTCCGGTGCCGGTCGCAGGCTGTTAACCCGGGCGCGGTATGATCGGCCGCACACTGGAACGGGCCGAGCACATTGGGCGCACCAACGGTCGAGACGGCTGCCGGCCACGCGGCGCTGCGGGAGGGTCCCGTCGCGGCGGGAGGATGGCCGTCGGACCGGCAGCGGCTCGTGGCCGCGGTCAGGGACGCGATGTCGACCCCCAGGATGCGCGTGGCGCTGCTGCTGGAGGTGTCGCGCCTGGCGCCGCCGCTGCCGCGCCGGCACCACCGCCGCATCGCCGCGACGATCCTCGAGGATGCGGCGCGGCAGAACCGGGGCGAGTCGTTCGAGCTGCCGTCCGGCGACATGGTGCTGCTGTGCCACATGCCGGAGCACGCGGACGGCAGCCTGCATCCGGACATGCTCCCGCAGGCGCTGGCGCGGCTGTTCGCCGTCGACACCCCGCCGGGCGTGTCGCTGACCACGTTGTGGCACCTGGAACGCGACGGCGCCGCGCTGCTGGCCTACGTCGCGGGGCTGGGCTAGGTGCCGGTGCCCCTCACCGCGGCCTGCATCGCCGTCGCGGCCTCGATGCTGCAGGTGCCCGAGTCGTCGCTGTGGACGATCCTGAAGGTCGAGGGCGGCCGGGTCGGCGCCTGCACCACGCAGGCCAACGGCTCGCACGACTGCGGGCCGGCGCAGGTCAACACGGAGACCTGGACGCCCACGCTGTCGCGCCTGCTGCACCGGCCGCAGGGCAGCGTGCACGACGCGCTGCGCGACGACGGGTGCTTCAACATCTGGGCGGCGGCGTTCGTCTACCGCGTCAAGCTGGGCGAGTCGCACGGCGACGCCTGGGAGGCCGCCGGCCGCTACAACAGCGCGACGCCGGTGTTCAAGCTGGCCTACCAGGCGAGGCTGGCCAGCGCCTACGAGCAGCTGTTCCGCCCCGCCGGCGCGCGCCGGGCGGGCAGGGGGCGCGGCGGATCGGGCTAGCGCCGCACCTGCCGGCTCAGGGCGAGAGCGGCGCGGGCCCGGCGTCGGCGAGGCGGTAGCGGGTCAGCACGCGCGAGCCGTCGGGCGTGTTGCCGTAGCGGTACTCCATGCGCACGAACATCTGCGCCCGCGGGCTGAACCACCAGCGCTCGAACCCGGTCCAGCCGTCGGCCTGGTTGCGGGTGCGCATCACCAGCACCACGCAGTCGAACTCGCCGGCCGGGACCTTGACGGTCTCGCGCCCCTCCACCGTCCAGGAGGTGACGTGGCTGCGCTGCGTGTCGCCCGCCTGGTACTGGCGCCGGTAGGTCAGCGGCGCGCGCGACGACAGCACGGAGCCCTCGCCCGCCGGCAGGTCCTCGAACAGAAGCTTGCGCAGCGTCGTCGCGGACTGCGCGTCCTCGCGGAGGAAGCCGTGGCGGACCACCCACTGCTGCGGGTCGTCCAGGCGCTGGAACGTGGTCACCGGGCCCTCGGCGCGCAGCACGCGCAGGCCGTAGCCGTCGCTGTATTCCCACTGCGAGCCGGGCTTCCAGTCGGGGGCGTGCACGCTCACCGGCGCCGAGGATGCGGACGGCCGCTCGCCCGCCCCGAAGCCGGCGTTGGCTCCGCAGCCGGCGAGCAGCAGCAGTCCCAGGAGCGGAAGCAGGCGCACCGTCACCTCGTGGCCGCGGCCGGACCGGACGGGTCGGCGTCGGGTCCTTCATGGCCGAGTTCCGCGCCACGGGCCAGCACCCTTGCACGCAGCAGTGGCACGACCCGGCCCGCCGCAACCGCCTCCGGCCGGCTCACGGCGCGCAGGCGCAGCGCCCCGCCCGGGTCCGGCACCGCGTCGAAGGCGAAATCCGCATCGGCAGCGCCCAGCGCGAGCCCGGGCAGCGCGGCCTCGCGCTCGCCAGGGCCCGGGCCGAACGCCACGGGGCCGCCGGGCGAGGCGGCCCGCTCGCGCGCGGCGATCCGGTCCAGCGCCGCCTCCGCGCTCGCCCCGCTGCGCCGCTCGCGCGGGCCGAGCACCACGGCGGACCACGGCAGTGCCGCGGCCAGCAGCGCCGCAGCCGCCGCGAACAGCGCCAGGTTGGCGCGCGCCGGGGTCACTGGTCCTCCTCCAGGGCGGCGGAGGCGCGCACGGGCACGCCCTCGACGTCGCGCGCCATGACGCCCAGGCGCCGGCTCTGGGCGTCCATGTAGGAGGCGGTGCCGGAGCCCAGGGCCACGTCGCGGTTCACCATCTGCTGCTGGTCGACGACGTGGGGCGTGATGAAGAAGATCGTCTGCCCCAGGCTCTGCTGGCTGTTGTCGGTGCGGAACAGATGGCCGAGCAGCGGGATGTTCTTCAGCACGGGGATGCCGGAGGTGCTCTTCAGCCGCGAGTCGTCGAACAGCCCGCCGATCACGAAGGTCCCGCCGTCGGGCACCAGCACGTCGGTCTGCACCTCCTGCGAGTTCACGTTGATCTGGTTGCCGGTGCCCGAGCCGGGCGCGGAGTTGGTGGCGTCCAGCGTGAGGCGCACCAGCTGGTCCGGGCTGCCCGCCGCCACCGGCACGATCGAGGGCGTGATCTCGAGCGTGAGCCCGGTCTGGATCTGCGACAGGCCCTGGCCGTTCAGCCCGCCGGTGTCGACGGGGACGTAGATGTCCTCGCTGCGGGTGATGCGCGCGGTGACGTTGTCGAGCGTGACCAGGTGCGGGGCGGACAGCACGCGCGCCTTGTTCTCCGACGCCAGCGCCTGGAGCTGCGCCTGGATCGACACGCCGCTGCCGCTCAGCAGGAACGAGGCGACCGTGCCGCCCGCCGCCGTCGCCGGCAGCAGGTTGAGCGCGTTGTAGACGGTGCCCTGCCCGATCACCCCGCCCGTGGTGCCGGTGTCGAAGCCCACGCCGCCGCTGCCCTTGCCGCCCGCGCCGCGGTAGGCGACGCCGAGCTGGTTGACCACGCCCAGCTCGGCGGTGGCGATGATGACCTCGATCTCGACCATCTTCACGGGCTGGTCAATCTGGCGCAGCACGTCGGCCACCGCCGCGATCGCCGCCGGGCTGCCGCGCACGATCACCGAGTTGGTGCGCTGGTCGATCGAGATGCTGGGCTTGCCGATCGCCGACACGCCGGCCAGGTCCGCGCCCGGACCGCCCGCACCCGCCAGGCCGGCGCCCGGACCGCTTGGCGGCTGGCCCTGGAGCGACTGGCGCAGCGCGGTGCCGACGCCGAGCGAGGGGGTGAACGGGCTCGGCGCCGCGGCCTGGGTGGAGAACGGCGGCACCTGGCCGCCGGTGCCGAGCATCGCCTGCAGCGTCTCCAGGATGCCGGGGATGGTGACGGTGCGGCCGTGGAAGTTGCGCGTGGTCGGGCCGACGTCGGCGAAGCGCAGGCGGAACACCCTGGTCTGGACGTTGAGCGCGTCCTGGTAGGCGTGGCGCTCGAAGTCCGTGCGCTGCGTGCTGGCCGAGCGCTGCGTCTCGGCGAGGTCCTGGTCGCGCCGGTCGCCGTAGTGCTGCTCCAGCGTCTTCACCAGGTCCTCCACCTGCGCGACGCGCGCGGGATCGCCGGTCACGCCGAGCAGCGAGGTCTGCGGGTCGAACGCGATGCCCTCCGTGCCGATGCCGAAGCTCACCAGCATCTGGCGCAGCGAGGACCACTCGACGTTCTGCAGCGGGATGAAGTGGCGCGTGGCGCTCTGCGCGCTCCCGGCGGGGCCGATCGTGACGGTGCGCGTCGCGGGGTTGAACCCGGCGTGCAGGCCGTTCTCCGCCACCAGCTGGTCGAAGGCCGCCTGCGGGCTCATGTCGCGGAAGGCGAACGAGACCTTGCCGTCCACCCCCGGCCGGAAGATCACCGACAGGTCGCTCGCGGCCAGCACCGCGCGCAGCACGTTGCGCAGGTCGTCGTCCACCGAGGTCCGCGAGAAGCTCGCCCCGCCCTTCCACGGGATGCGCGAGGAGTCCTCCTCGGCCGAGGCGCCGCCGCCAAGGCAGAGCAGGGCGGCAAGGCAGAAGGCGTGCGTGGCGGTGCGGCGGAGGCTCATGGCGCTGCTGGTCCCGTTTTGGGTGCACCACGCATACGATCGCGATCTTTCCGAATGGTTAACGGCGCGGCACAGCGGTGCGCTGGGCATGGGCAGGAAAGGAAGTCTTCTTTTTCTGAAGAAAAAGAAGCAAAAAGACTTTGCCCGTTTGGCACCTGCGCCACGCGACGTGGCACAAGCCCGATGTGGAAAAGTTCTTCGGTTCTTTCTTTCAGGAAAGAACACGCCTGCTTTCCTGGGCCTACCCCGGGTGGCCGAGGCGCAGGCGGAGCTGCCGCGTGCCGGACCCGAGCGTCACCTCGGCGTCGTCGATCGCGGTGACCGTCAGCGCGCCGAGCCGGTCGCCCACGGCGTAGTCGCGGTCGTTGATGGTCGCCACCGGCCCGCCGGCCGTGCGGGTCAGGCCTGTCAGCACGTAGCGGCGCGACTGCGCGGCGTCCTCGGCGGGCGGTGCGGCGAACGGGTCGCGCGGCGCCGGGTCGGGCGGGGCGGGCTCGGGCGGCGCGGCGGCAAGGCGGCGCGGCACCTCCAGGGCGAAGGACACGGACTGTCGCGACGCGCCCTGCGACCCGGCCTCGGCGGCGCGCAGGCGGACGCCCTGCAGCCGGGCGCCGAGGCGCTCCATGCCGGCGGCCAGGTCCAGGAACGCCGGGAATGACGCCAGCAGCTCGACGTCGAGCGTGCGTGGGTCGTGCGGGCGCGGCACCAGGCGGGTGACCTCCGACGTGCCGTGCGCCGCGGACGCGCGGGCCTCGCGCAGGAACGCCACGGGGTCGACGTCGCGCGACGCGGCGGTCGGCGAGGCCGCGGCGTGCAGGCGGCTGCGCAGGGCTGCGTCCTCCTCCTCCACGGCGGCGGCGATCTGGGTGGCCTCCGACGCGAGCCGGCGCTGCACCGCACCGGGGCCGAGCAGGGCGAACGCCTCCGCGGCCACCGCGAGCGCGAGCAGGCCCGGAAGCACGGCGCGCAGCCGGGGCGAGGGGGCGGCCTGCGCGAGCGCCGCGCGCAGCCGGTCGAGGTGGGCCCCGCTCATCCCGGCACCGCGGCGACGGCCGCCTGGGGCGCGGCGAAGCCGGGGGCCAGCACGATCGAGACCGTGAAGTCGGCGGCCGGGGGCGGCCCCTGGACCACGGAGGCGCCCTCGAAGCCGATCGAGACCACGTCCTTCATGAACACGGGGTCGGTCTGCAGGCGGTCGATGAAGGCCGCGACCCGGGCGATGTAGTCCTCGCCGGGGCCGGCCGGCACCTCGCCCTCCAGCACGACCCGCTGTCGCCCCGGCGCGGCGGGGTCGGGCAGCGTGGTGAGCGCGGTCAGCCGGATGCCGTCCGGAACCAGCGCGGCCATCCTGGACAGCTTCGCCGACCAGGGCTGCGAAGGCGGCGGGGCCGGCGGCGCAAGGCGCGGGTGCAGCACCGCGTGGCGCAGGATCGCGTCGTCCGCGAGGCGCTGCGACAGGCGCGCCTCTGCCTGTGCCGTCGCGCTGCCGGCGGCGGCGACCGTGGCCCAGAGCGCCAGGCACAGGACCGCCGCGGCCAGCGCCGGCGCGGCCGCCGCGGGGCGGGGGATCGCGGCCAGGGCGAGCGCGGTCTGGCGCAGCACGGACAGGCTCAGCTTCTGCCCGGCGAGGCCGCGCAGGCTGGCGCGCGGGCCACGCGCCGGGCGGGCCTGCGCCGCCTGGACCGAGCGGAAGCGGCCGTCGGTGAAGCGGTAGTCGGTGCGGCCGATCCGCAGCAGCCCGGCCGGCGTGTCGTGCAGCAGGTTCAGGGCCTGCGCCGCGGCGTCGCTCGCGTCGGGCAGGGCCAGGTCGGGCTCCGGCGCGGGCTCCGGTGCCAGGCCCAGCACGCCGCCGAGCCACTCCGCCAGCCCACGCACGCGCGCCGCGTCGCCGCCCACCAGCAGGCGCTCCGGCTCACCGGCGAGGCGCTGGAAGGTGAAGAACTCCAGCGTGTCCAGCAGCTCGGCGCGCAGCGTGGCCAGGAGCGGCGCCAGCGCCAGCTCCGTGGTGCTCGGCGCCGCGTGCACGGCACCGGGCGCGGCGCCGTCGGACGGCAGGCAGGCGCGGCGCTCCAGGCCCTCGGCGGCCTCGCGCAGGGAGACGGAGGTGGTGCGCGCGATGGCCTCGGCGAAGCCGCGCGTGCCGACGCCGAGCTCGCGGCAGGCCACGGCGCCGCTGTCGGGGTCGCCGAGCACCAGGGTGGCGCCGGCGGCGCGGACCTCGATCGCGGCGAACGGCTGGCGCTGCGCGCGCAGGCACGCAAGCCACGCCGGCACCACGGCGGCGAGCCTGACGGCCAGGCTGTCCATCGCGCCGAGGTAGTCGCCGATGCGCTCTGCGGGCAGGAACGCGTAGGCGCCGCGCTCCGCCTCGTGCTCGCTGGAGCTGCCGAAGGGCTGGAAGGCGTGCACGGCGCCGGCGCTGCCGAGCTCCTGCGCGCCGGCCTGGCGGATCGTCACGGGGTCGAGCGCGCGCAGGCGCAGCACGCGGTTGTCGA
>JBPBQS010000271.1:0-50849 GCA_050920955.1 Janthinobacterium lividum
TGGATGACCTCTTTTTGATGGCCTGGCTCAACTTCATGGAAGGAGGTTGGCCCGAGACGAACAGCAAAAGCAAGCGCGTTCGGCCACACCCGCCATCATCAACATGCCTTGCCCCCGCGACGCCCAGCGTCAGTGCACCCCTTGCGTGCATAACCGCAGCATAAAGTTGCCATCATTGATGAACATGCAATGCGTTCACTATCGCGAATGACCGATCGTTCAGCAGCATCTTCATGGCGGTCCGGGACGCTGTTCCCTGCGTGGGTTCTCGTCTGTTGCAACGCGGCATGACGACCAGCCGGCACACGTCAACCAGTCCGGGTTGTAATCGGTTCCACCGTTCCCGCGGCCGTCCTTCCCGCCCCGGCTGGCGCCACGAACGAGACCGGCCCCGCGAACGAACGCGGGGCCGGCCTGACAGGTCAGAAGTGTCGTGCGCCAGGAACGCGCCCGGGCCGGAGGCGGGGCCGCGCCAGCCGGCGCCCCCGCCGCTCGACGTCAGTCGCGCGCCCACCCGTGGTCGTGCACCAGGCCGTCGTCGTGGTCGTGCCCCGGCGCCTGGCGGCCACGGTGCGGCGCGCCGCCGACCGGGTCGCTCGACGACCAGCCGTGGCTGTGGACCAGGCCGTCGTCCCACTCGTGCTCGGCGTGATGCGGGGCGGTCGGGGCCATGGCGCGTCTCCCTCGGGGCAGGCTTGATGAGGCGACACTACGCCCTGCCCCTCACCAGCGCTCCCACGATCCGCCGCCTGGCCGCGCAAGGACGTGGCCAGCTTCACAACTCGCGCGGTAAATCCGTCAATCAAGCACCAGGCAAGCATGGGCTCTGCCCAAACCCGCCAGGGCGAGCCGCCCTGGACTGGCCTTCCTTAAGTAAAGCCATCCAAGGGGCTTCCCTTGGCGGAGTTTGAGGCAGCGCCTCAACCTTGCTTCCTCTACCGGATCAGCCCCGCCAGCGGGCTCGACGGGTCCGCCGCCATCCGCCGCGGCATCCGCCCCGCGAGGAACGCGTGCCGCCCCGCCTCCACGCCCGCCCGCATCGCCCGCGCCATGCGCACCGGGTCCCGCGCGTGGGCGATCGCCGAGTTCAGCAGCACCGCGTCGCACCCCAGCTCCATGGCCAGCGCCGCGTCCGACGCCGTGCCCACGCCCGCGTCCACCAGCACCGGCACCCGCGCCTGCTCGATCAGCAGCGACAGCATCGCCGGGTTCTGCAGCCCCAGCCCCGAGCCGATCGGCGCGCCCAGCGGCATGATCGCCACGCACCCCATCTCCTCCAGCCGCTTCGCCGCGACCGGATCGTCCGCGCAGTACACCATGACCTCGAACCCGTCGCCGATCAGCGCGGCCGCCGCCTCGAACGTGGCGGCCATGTCCGGATACAGGTGCGGTGGCGGCCCGAGCACCTCGAGCTTGACGAGGTTCCACCCCCCCGCCTCGCGCGCCAGGCGCAGCGTGCGCACCGCCTCGTCCGCCGTGAAGCACCCCGCGGTGTTCGGCAGGTACGTGTAGCGCCGCGGATCGACGTGGTCCTGAAGCATCGGCGCCCCCGGGTCGGACAGGTTCACGCGGCGCACGGCGACAGTGACCATCTCGGCGCCCGACGCCTCGATCGCCGCCGCCGTCTCCTCCAGGCTCTTGTACTTGCCCGTGCCGACCACGAGCCGCGAGGAGAACCTGCGCCCGGCGACCACCCAGCCCTCGTCTGCCGCGGCGCCCACGTCGTTCGAACCGTCCATGGCGTCAGCCTCCCCCGATGAAATGCACGATCTCGAGCCGGTCGCCCTGGCCCAGCTCGACCGCGTCGTAGCGGCCGCGCGGCACGATCTCCCGGTTGCGCTCGACCGCGATCTTGCGCCCGTCCAGCGACAGCGCGCGCACCAGGCCGGCGACCGTGACCGGCCCGTCGAGCGCGCGCGGCTCCCCGTTCAGGGTGATGGTGATGGGCATGAGTCCAGTCCCTCCGCCGGCATGATCCGGATCAGGTCAAGGGTCACCACGCTCTGGTTTCTCAGCCCGCCCGGCCGCCCCTGCCATCGCAGAAGACCGCCGGCGCCGGGCTCCCCTCGGACGCCCGCACGATCGAACCCGCCGGCCGGGGTGTCAAATCACGCCGCCAGTACAGGCCCCGCCACGCGCGGTGATGCGCCCGCGCCACGGGATACCGCGCCGAAGTACATTCGTATTCCGCCATTCCCGCCACGGCAGCCACCGGGCTGCGGCATCAAAACCACAACCGGGGTCGAACGGGACACAAGGCGCATCGGATCGCTTGACCCCCGCGGAGGTTCCCGCGAGGTTGCGCCCCAAGAAACGATCCCGGACGCTTCCGCCGTGTCCTGTTGCAGTGCAGCAGAGCCCCGCCGGCGAACCCGGATCGACGCAATAAACCGGGGGAGTCGAGACAAATGGCACGTGGATTGTCGAGGAAGCTGCGCCTGGCGGGCGTTCTGTCGGTCGGAACCGGGCTTCTGCTGGGAACTGCGCCTGCGCACGCCGATGACTACACGGATCTGCTTGGCCTGCTGCGCGCCAAGGGCAGCCTGACGCAGGGCGAGTACGCCAACCTGCTCAGCAAGCACGTCGGCAACGGCGCACGCGCCACCGAGGGCCGCCGCTCCAGCCGCACCGCCGAGGCCCGACGCGGCCGCGGCACGGCGACGACCGGCAACCTCGCCACCGACGACGCCGTCGCCCAGGCGCAGGCCGCCGCCGCCGCGGCCTCCGCGAGCGCCGCCGCCGCCCAGGAGGCTGCGCAGTCCGCCAAGGTCGAGCTGGCCTCGCCCGACCTGGTCCGCGCCGCGCCCTACGTCCCCGGCAAGGGCGTCGACATCCGCGTCGGCAACATCGACCTGAACTTCTCGGGCTTCGTGAACGGCTTCTACACGTACAGCAGCGCCGCCCACTCGGCCAACACCGTCGCCGGCGGCCTGGCCGACAACTCCGGCTTCGACAGCTCCGCGATCCGCAACGGCCTGCTGCCCGCCGCCCTGATCTTCAAGGCGAGCACCACCCAGGACGGCATCGACCTCGCCGCCGAGTTCGGCGTCTACCCGGGCATCGACAGCGCCAACACCTCCGGCCCGTTCAACGCCAACAACGGCGGCAGCGCGGTCGGCCTCGGCACCGCCGGCGTCGACTTCCGCCAGGTGTTCGTGACCGCCGGCACCAAGCGCTTCGGCACCGTCAAGGTCGGCCGCGACATCGGCATCTTCGGCTCGGACGCCATCCTGTCCGACGCGACCCTGCTCAGCGTCGGCGGCACCGGCGGCAACGCCAACCCGGCCAACACCTCGCTCGGCCGCATCGGCATCGGCTACATCTACGCCGACTTCATGCCGCAGATCACCTACTCCTCGCCGATCATGGCCGGCTTCCAGGCCACCGTCGGCGTGTTCCAGCCGCTCAACGAGGTCAACTTCGCCGGCGGCGGCCTGTCCTCGGTCGCGACCGCCCACAGCGCGCCGATGTTCCAGGGCAAGCTGACCTACGACTACAAGGCCGGCGACACCGCCGCCCGCGTCTGGCTCGGCGGCCTCGTGCAGCAGCAGGAGGACGTCGGCGGCCTGGCCGCCAACGTCGCGCGCCCCGGCAACGAGGTCGTCGGCGCCGGCGAGGTCGGCGGCAAGATCGACTCCGGCCGCTTCGGCGCCGTCGGCTACTTCTACCGCGCCCGCGGCGTGGGCACGACCGGCCTGATGTTCGACGGCATGAGCCCCACCGGCGCGCTGCGCAACTCGGAAGGCTTCTACGCCCAGGGCAGCTTCAAGCCCGCCAAGAAGCTCAAGCTCGTCGGCTCCTACGGCGAGAGCAGCCTGTTCCAGGCGCCGGGCGAGATCAGCCCCACCCTGGTCCGCCGCAACGCCGCCACCATCGGCGCCGCCTACTACAGCCTGACCGACTGGATGACGCTGGTGGCCGAATACGCCCACGTCCAGACGCACAACAACGCCGGCGACGGCATCGACCAGAACGTCTTCACCGCGGGCACCATCCTCTTCTTCTGAGCCGCCCGCGGCACCACGCAAAAGGGGCACGGTCCGCAAGGACCGTGCCCCTTTCTCGTTCTGGAAGCGAAGCAAGGTCGAGGCTCCGCCTCGAGCTCCGCCAAAGGCTGCGCCCTTGGAACGCATCCCTTAGGTAATGGATTCCAAAGGCGAGCCTTTGGCGGAGTCCAGAGGCGGAGCCTCTGGCCTTCCTTGCCTCAGCGTGCCGTCGCGCCCGGCGCCTGGTTGCTGACCGCGCTCGGCAGGCTGGTCTGCGCGCCGGTGGTGTCGCGCATGCTCGTGCCCGTGCCGGCGCTGCCGCTCAGGTCGGGCCGCGCGCCCGTCGCCGCGTAGTGGTGGCGGTGATGGTGGTGGCGATGGCGGTGGTGGCGCGCGTGGTGCGTGGCGGCCGGCGCGGTGGCGGCCGTGGTGTCCTCGGTCTGCGCGTGCGCGGCGGGTGCTGCCAGCATCGGCAGGCCGAGCGCGAGGCTGGCCAGGGTGGCGATCAGGATGCGTCGCATGGGAATGTGTCCTCGGGGTTTCTTGCTGGGGAGACGGCGGCCTGGCGGAAGATCCCGCGTGGCCGGCGCGCCACGCCGAGCTTCCACGCGGGGCCTGCGCGTCGCAAGAGAGTGGTGCCCGTTTGGCCACATACCATGGCAGCGAAGCCACGCTCCCCGCATGCCTGCGTCCTGCCGGGCGCGGCCGGCCCCGCGCCGTTGGACGAAGCCCGGCGCGCGTGCTACGCGCCCGTGCCATGTCCCTGCCGCTGATCGCCGTCCTGAACGGCCCGAACCTCAACATGCTCGGCCTGCGCCAGCCCGCGATCTACGGCGCCGCCACGCTGGACGACGTCGAGTCGCTGTGCGCCGAGACCGCCGAGGCGCTCGACCTCGCCATCGACTTCCGCCAGACCAACTCCGAGGGCGAGCTGATCACCTGGGTGCAGGACTGCCGCCCGGCGCCCGGCCGCCTCGGCGCCGCCGCCATCCTGATCAACCCGGCCGGCCTGTCGCACACCTCCGTGGCCCTGCTCGACGCGCTGCTCGCCGCCGAGCGCCCGGTCGTCGAGGTGCACCTGAGCAACATCCACCGACGCGAGGAATTCCGCCATCACTCCTACGTCTCGCGTGCCGCCGTGGGCGTGATCTGCGGCCTGGGCATCCGCGGCTACGCCCTGGGCCTGACCGCGCTGGCCGAGATCCTGCTCGACGCCGGCCCCGACGCCGCGCGCGGAGACGACGCATGAGCAGCCTGCCCGTCGACGAGGAGGCGATCCGCACCCTCGCCCGCATCCTCACCGAAACCGGCCTCACCGAGATCGAGGTCGCGGCCGGCGACAGCCGCGTGCGCGTCGCCCGCATGCCCGCGCCGGTCGCCGCAGCCGCCCCCGCCATGCTCGCGGCCGCAGCACCGGCCGCCCCGGCCGCCGCACCGGCCCTGGAGGATCCCGCCGCCCACCCCGGCGCCGTGACCAGCCCGATGGTCGGCATCGCGTTCCTCTCGCCCGAGCCCGGCTCGCCCCCCTACGTGACGCAGGGCCAGCAGGTTGCGGCCGGCCAGACCCTGCTGCTGATCGAGGCGATGAAGACCTTCAACCAGATCAAGGCGCCGCGCGCCGGCACCGTGGGCCGCATCCTGGTCGGCTCCGGCAGCCCGGTCGAGTACGGCGAAGCGCTGATGATCGTCGAGGCCTGAGCCTTGACGACCGCCGCTCCGCGCCCCCTGTTCGGCAAGATCCTCATCGCCAACCGCGGCGAGATCGCGCTGCGCATCCAGCGCGCCTGTCGCGAGCTGGGCATCCCCACCGTGGCCGTGCACTCCACCGCCGACGCCGACGCCATGCACGTCCGCCTCGCCGACGAGAGCGTGTGCATCGGCCCCCCCGCCGCCCGCGACAGCTACCTCAACCAGGTCGCCCTCCTCTCGGCGGCCGCCGTGACCGGCGCCGACGCCATCCACCCCGGCTACGGCTTCCTCTCCGAGAACGCCGACTTCGCCGAGATGGTCGAGGCCCACGGCCTGACCTTCATCGGCCCGACGGCGGCCCACATCCGCATGATGGGCGACAAGATCACCGCCAAGGACGCCATGCGCCGCCTCGGCGTCCCCCTCGTCCCCGGCTCCGACGGAGCCCTCCCCGACCTCGCCGAGGCCCGCCGCGTCGCCGAGCTCATCGGCTACCCCGTGCTCATCAAGGCGGCCGCCGGCGGCGGCGGGCGCGGCATGAAGGTCGCCGCCACCGCAGCCGACCTCGAGGACGCCTGGCAGGTCGCCCGCACCGAGGCCCGCACCGCCTTCGGCAACGACGAGGTGTACCTGGAGAAGTACCTCGACCGCCCCCGCCACATCGAGCTGCAGATCCTCGCCGACAGCCACGGCCACGTCGTCCACCTCGGCGAGCGCGACTGCTCGCTGCAGCGCCGCCACCAGAAGCTCGTGGAGGAGGCCGGCTCCCCCGCGCTGGACGCGAACGCCCGCGACGCCATCGGCCGCGTCGCCACCGACGCCCTGGCGCAGCTCGGCTACCGCAACGCCGGCACGCTGGAGTTCCTCTACCAGGACGGCCAGTTCTGCTTCATCGAGATGAACACCCGCCTGCAGGTCGAGCACCCCGTCACCGAGATGGTCACCGGCATCGACCTGGTGCGCGAGCAGATCCGCATCGCCGCCGGCCACCCCCTCGGCTTCACCCAGGCCGACGTGCGCTTCGAGGGCCACGCCATCGAGTGCCGCATCAACGCCGAGGACCCGCAGACCTTCATGCCCACCCCGGGCCGCGTCTCCGTGTTCCACGCACCGGGCGGCCTCGGCGTGCGCGTCGACTCCGCGCTCTACGCCGGCTACGTCGTCCCCCCCTACTACGACAGCATGGTCGCCAAGCTCATCGTCCACGCCGCCTCCCGCCCCGAGGCCATCGCCCGCATGAGCCGCGCGCTCCGCGAGTTCGCCGTCGTCGGCATCAAGACCACCCTGCCGCTGCACCAGCGCATCATGGCCGACCCCGAGTTCGCCGCCGGCGACTACACGATCCACTGGCTCGAAGGCTTCGTCGCAAGGCAGTAAGCATGGGCTCTGCCCAAACCCGCCAGGGGCGAGCCGCCCCTGGACCGGCGCCTACTTAAGTAGTGCGTTCCAAGGGCGCAGCCTTTGGCGGAGCTCGAGGCAGAGCCTCGACCTTCCTTCCTCGACGAGAGCCCCCCCGATGCCCGACCCCGCGACCCTCCTCGCCTACGCCCTGGTCGCCGTGGTGGCCGGCTTCGTGGACACGCTGGCCGGCGGGGGCGGCCTGGTCACGATCCCCGTGCTGCTGCTGGGCGGCCTTCCTCCCCTGCTGGCGCTCGGCACCAACAAGCTGCAGGGCACGGTCGGCCTGCTGACCTCCTCGTTCAGCCTGCTGCGCGAGAGCCGCCTGTCCTTCGCCACGCTGGCGCTGCCCTTCGCCACGGTGCTCGCCGGTGCGGCCGCCGGCGCGAGCGCGGTGCAGATGGTGGACGCCCGCCGCCTCGACGTCCTCGTCCCCGTGGTCCTGGCCGCCATCGCGCTCTACTTCGTCGCCGCCCCCCGCGCCGGCGATGTGGAGCGCACGCCGCGCCTGGGCAGCGCGCCCTTCACCGCCCTGGTGCTGCCCGCGATCGGCTTCTACGACGGCTTCTTCGGCCCCGGCGCGGGCTCGTTCTTCGCGCTGTCCGGCGTGGGCCTGCGCGGCTGGGACCTGGTGCGCGCCACCGCCAGCGCCAAGTTCTTCAACCTGGCCTCCAACGCCGCCGCGCTCGCGATCTTCGTGTGGCTCGGCCGGATCGACTGGCCGATCGGCCTGGCGATGGCTGCCGGCCAGGTCGTGGGCGCCCGGGCCGGCGCGGCCGTCGTCACCCGCCGCGGGGCGCGCCTGATCCGCCCCACGATCGTGATCGTCAGCGTCGCCATGCTCTGCCGCTACGCCTGGCAGAAACACCTCCTGGGCTGACACCCCCCAAGTCCCCTTGCTAAACCGGCAAAGTCTTTTTGCTTCTTTTTCTTCAGAAAAAGAAGTTCTTGCTTCCTTCCCTGCCCTCCGACCCAAAGGAGCATTCATGCCCGAAGGCACCCTCACCCTGGGCACCCGCCGCTACTCCTCCTGGTCCCTGCGCGGCTGGCTCGCCGTGCGCCTGGCCGGCCTGGACGTCGCCGACCGCGTCCTCCCCCTGGGCGCCGAGCCTCCCGACACCCCCAGCGGCCTGGTCCCGTCCCTGCGGCACGGCGGCGCCGAAACCTGGGACAGCCTCGCGATCTGCGAGTACTGCGCCGAGCTGTCCCCCGCCCTGTGGCCCGCGGACCGCGCCGCCCGCGCCCACGCCCGCTCGATCTCCGCGGAGATGCACGCCGGCTTCCGCGCCCTTCGCGTCGCCATGCCGATGAACCTGGGCCGCCCCGACTACGCGCCCCTCGGCCCCCGCCTCGCCGCCGACCCCGCGACCGCGCGCGACCTCGACCGCGTCACGACGATCTGGCGCGACACCCGCGCCCGCTTCGGCGACGGCGGCCCGTTCCTGTTCGGGCACGCCTTCAACGCGGCCGACGCGATGTTCGCCCCCGTCGCCGCCCGCCTCCTGACCTACCGCCCGCCGCTTCCCGACGACGCCCTCGCCTACTGCGACGCCGTCCGCGCGCACCCTCTCGTGGACGAGTGGTACGCGCTCGCCGCCGCCGAGCCCGAGGCGTGGCTGCTCGCGCGCTACGAAACGCTGGCGTAAGGAAGCAGGGCCGGAGGCCCTGCCTCTGGACTCCGCCAAGGGAAGCCCCTTGGATGGCTTTTCTTAAGGCAAGGGATCGAAGGGTCCTCGGACCCTTCGCGGGTTCGGGCAGAGCCCGACCTTGCTTCAGGCGTGGCGGGAGGCACCGCCCCCCGCCGTCTCGCGACCTAGTGCTTGATCAGGTCGGGCAGGAACGGCACGCCCAGGCCCGTGACGTCGTTGTAGCCGGGCGTGACCACGTTGAAGACGTCGTTGAGCCCCTCGCAGATCGCCAGCCCGCACACCTGGAGCGGATAGGGCGTCAGCTCGGCGAACGTCGGCACCGAGTTCACCGTCACCACGCGCACGCGGGTCAGGTCGTTGGCATAGCCGCGCAGCAGCGACACCGGCGTCGCCGGCGGCACCACCTGGTTGACCGCGGCGCCCTTCAGCGAGGCCGCCGTGCCCGTCTTCAGCGAGTACAGCAGCGGGTTGGCGAACCCGACCAGCGCCTTGCCCTTGGCGAGCCGCGCCTGGTTCATCACCGCGATCGCGCCGGCCATCAGCGGCGAGGCCAGGCTCGTGCCGCCGATCGCCTCCTCGCAGTACTCCGTGGTCCCGTCGAGCGGCGTGCAGCCGCTGTCGCTGCCCGGGTCGCCCGCGATGGTCTGCGTCTCGCCGTACAGGTAGCCGGTGTAGGGATCGGCCACCATCGAGATGTCCGGGCTGACGCGATGCGGCGCCAGCGTGATGGTGTTGCCGCTCGCCTCGAACAGCGTGGTCGCCAGGTCGTCCGGCACCACGCCCGCCTGGTAGTCCGGCTGCGCCTCGAGCAGGCTCAGCCCGCCGCCGGCGCCGGAATAGAACGCGTAGGCGTCCTGCGCCACGCCCGCGACCGTGGTCTGCGCGACGCCGCTCGTGGTGATCGACTGGCCACTGTTGACCTTGGTGCCGGCGAGATACGCGCGATACGTGCCCCAGCCGTACTCCACCTTGGCGCCGGCCGCGTTCTTCACGCCGAGCGAGGTGCCGCCCACGCCGGTGACGTAGGCGCTGGTGGCCTCCCACGACCCGCCGGCCACGCCGTTGAGCTGCGACAGGTCACCGTCGTCGCCAGAGCTGAACAGCAGGGTGATGCCCATGGCGGCCGCCGCCATGAACGCCTGGTCCTCCGCCGCAACGTCCGACGGCGACACGGACTCGCCGTTGTTGCCGTAGCTGTTGGTGATGATGTCGGCCTGGTGGTTGTAGATCGCGTTCATCAGCGCGACCGTCAACGAGGTGCCGTTGTCGGTCGAGCCGATGTAGACGATCGCGGCCCCCGGCGCCGACCCGTGCACCGCCGCGAGGTCGAGCGACTCCTCGCCCCACCAGCCGTAGGCGTTGGTGACCTGGGCCTTGGGGACGTTGTAGATGCCCTTGGGGATGATCTGCTTGAAGTTGGCGTCCGTGAGCGGCGGCAGCCCGTGGTTCGCGGCATAGCGGTTGCCGTCCGCCATCAGCGTCGGCGAGGCGAACGCGTCGATGATCGCCACCGTGACCCCGGTGCCGTCGTACTTGACCTTGTCGAAGCCGTACGCCGCCTGCACCTGCTGCGGCGTGTAGCCGCACACCAGCCACGGCAGCGTCTTCGGATACGGGCCGGGCTTCGTGCTCAGCGTCGCCTTGAGGTCGCCCCAGTACGTGTCGCAGAACGGCGACGGCAGGCTTGCGGCCACCGGCGGCGGCGTTACGGCGGCGCTCACCGCGGCGAGCCGGGCGCTCGTCATCGCCGGCGCCAGGCCGGACGCGGCGGAGGGGGCCGCGGACGCCGTGCCCGCCGGCGCCACCGCCTCGCCCGCCGTGGCGGAGACGTGCTGCGGCGTCTTGAGGAACGTCGTGTCGTCGAGCCCCTCGACGGAGAGCACCTTGCCCGCCAGCGACGCCGGGATCGTCGGCTCCTCGGCGTTGGCGCGCATCGTGCCGGCGCCCGCGCGATACATCCGCTGCGTCACCTTGAACGTCGAGCGCAGCTGCGCCACCGTCGCCGTCGCCGACACGGTGGTCCCCGCGGCGCCCACCACAATGTCGTTCATCCCCGCCGACCGGAGCATGGCCTGCACCGCGTCCACGTCGGCCTGCGCCGGCGCGAAGGTCGCGGCGAACGTCGCCGGCGTCAGGTAGTGCCCGTACGACGCGCTGTCAGGCCGCGACACCGCGCCCGCGACCTTCTTCAGGTCGCCGGTGTTGCGCAGCGCCATGTGCACGACGATGGCCACGTTCTGCGCCGCCGGCGCCTCGCCCACCGCGCTGGCATGCGCGACCCACTGCGCCACGTTGCCGGCAACCCTGCCGCTCTTCGCCGCCGAAGCAGTCTCCGCTGCCCCCGCGGTCGTGAGAGCCGAGGACGACATCAGCAATGCAACCGAGGGTAGAATAAACTTCATCTGCAACAAATGCGGTTGTCCTTGTTTTACAGGAGCAGTGCGGCAAGATCGCCGCGCGGCTTCAAGCCACCGAAACGGTTCTGCAACACTCGTGCCATCCCGGACAACTTCGCCGTGCACGAGAAGAACATGCGAATGCCTCCGGTGGAAGCAGGAAAGCTTGAGGCCCTGCCTCAAACTCCGCCAAGGCTCGCCTCTGGAATCCGCCACTCGGGGAGGCGGCCTGCACGCTCCCGGCCCCGGACGCCCGCGTGGTCCGTCGGAGCGGCAGCGCAAGAAAACCACGGACCCGCTCCCGGCCGCGCGCCGGGGCCTGCCTCTCCCCCACTCCCGAAAAGGAAAGCATGTTCTTTCCTGAAAGAAAGAACCAAGGAACTTTGCCAATGGATCCCAGGCAGTCCACGCGCAGCCTGCCCCAATTCGCAAAGTCTTTTTGCTTCTTTTTCTTCAGAAAAAGAAGGCCTTGCCTTCCTGACACCCCAAGGGGTTCGACGACAGCCTCTAGACCCGGATCACCGACCCCGCGAAGCTGGTGAGCGCGTCGCCTGCGATCGAGCCCGCCGCGAACACCTCCATGTCCCCGCGCCCTGCCTCGCCCTTCCAGCGCTCCCACACCAGCCGGCACGCGATCCCCGCCATGACCGCCCACCCCGCCAGCGGCGAGTTCAGCAGCAGCCCGGTCGCGAACATGATCCCGATCTGCCGCCGCGACCCGCCCAGCGCCTGCAGCACCGCGCCGGGGATCGCCCACAGCATGAGCGCGTGCGCGACCTCCGGGCTGCTCCCGGCCTTGATCGCGGCCACGAACACGCGGTCCACCGGCGCCACCTCGCCGCGCGCGAAATACCCCGGGTACAGCACCAGCACCGTCAGCGCCGCCACCCCCAGCGCGAACATCGCCGCGAAATACTGCTGCCGCCGCCCGTCGCGCTCGTACTCGGGGTCCGTCCCCTCGCCGCGGAGCAGGAACCCGGCCTTGAGGTCGCACCCCATATCCGCGAACGCCGGCCCGGTGGACGCCGTGAACCCCACCAGCAGCGCCAGCGCCGGCGCCGGGAACCCGATCAGGATCCCCACCGCGAGCGACACGACCGCGACCGCGAACGCCGGGAACCACCCCGAGTGCATCCCCGCCAGCCCGATGATCAGCTCGTGCAGCAGCGCCGCGAACGCCGCGTACACGACGAACAGCACGAGCATCCCCGTGTCCATGCCCTCCGCGAGCCCGCCCAGCGCCGCGATCCCCGCCGCGATCGCGAGATACACCCCGGCGCCGATCCCCAGCGTCGCGCGAAGCTGCCCGGGCGTCGGCCCCGCCGCCGACCCGTGCGCCTCGCCGCCGCCCGCGTCGCCCTCCCTGGCCGGCCTGCGCACGATCGTCGCCACCACCTGCACGAGCGCCACGAGCCCCGCGCCCAGCATCATCCCCTGCGCGACATGCGCGCCCTCGATGTCGCCGCCCGGCACCAGCCACGCGAACGCCGGGTGGTCGAGCAGCGCGTGCTGGTAGCCCCGCAGCAGCAGCCCCGCCCCGAACACCCCCAGCGCCCAGGCGTTGCCGATGAACGCGACCCCGAACCCCGACATCGGCACCCCGAACAGCGACCCCACGACGCCCACCCCGAGCCCCACGCCGAGCACCACCGCCTTGCGCCCGCCCTCGTCGCCCGCCCGGATCGCCTCCGCCGCAGCCACGCCGGGCGGCCACGCCCCGCGCGCCGGGAACACCTCGGAGTCGAACATCCGGTACAGCATCGTCGCGTCCAGCAGCATCGCCGCGACAGCCCCCGCGAGCATCGCCGGCACCAGGTCCGGCCGCCCCAGCAGGAACGGGATGCCGATCGGCAGCAGCAGGCTGTTCGCCGCCCCGAACGTCGACGCCGAGATCGCGCTCTGCGCCAGGTTCTGCACGTGGATGTCGCGGTAGCGCCGCAGCCCCGCCACCGGCAGCCGCCCCAGCCCCATCGCCGCCAGCGCCCCGATCAGCGCCGTGTTCGTCGTGACCCCGAGCCGCACCAGCACCTGCATGCCCACGACCGAGCCCAGCACGCAGAGCGGCGTGATCAGCAGCAGGCTCGACCACGAGAAGAACCGGGGGTGCCGCGCCTGCACCGTGCCGCCGTCAGCCATCCCGATCGCCTCCATTGCCAGGGGGACCATTGGCGTGGCTCGGGGCGAAGGAAGCAAGCATGGGCTCTGCCCAAACCCGCAAAGGGCCCGAGGCCCTTTGATCCCTTCACTTAAGGGAAGCCATCCAAGGGGCTTCCCTTGGCGGAGTCCAGAGGCAGAGCCTCTGGCCTTGCTTAGCTTGCCAGCGACGCCGCGATGTTGACGCCCAGCGCGATGATCGCCGTGTTGAACAGGTAGGCGACCATCGAGTGCGCCAGCACCAGCCTGCGCATCGACGCCGTCTCGGTGCAGACGTCGCTGACCTGGCTCGCGACCGCGATGCAGAACGAGAAGTAGAGGAACTCCGAGTAGGCCGGCCGGTCGTTGCCTGGGAACGCGAGCCCCCCGCCGGCCGGCCCGCTGTCCGCGCGCCAGAACTCGTGGGCGTAGTGCGTGGCGAACACCGTGTGGATGAAGAACCACGACAGCAGCACGGTGGCCCCGCCCAGCGCCATGGCCCAGCCCGCGTGCGGCGTGCCGTGCACCCGCGCCAACTCGGCCACGATCGCCCCCAGCGACGCCACCGCCGCGAGCACCGTGACCCCCAGCATCGCCCAGCGCCCCTCGTCGAGCACCGCCGACACCCGCCGCAGCCCGTCGATCGTGCTCCGCCGCATCACCCACAGCAGCGTCGCCCCGTACGCCACCACCCCGCAGTCCCACCCGACCAGCAGCGCGCGCATCGCGTGCATCCCCGACAGCCCGGCCCCCGCCGCGACCAGCACGGCGGCACAGAGCCCGACCATCAGCGACGGGCGGTGGCGAAGATGGCGAAGGACACGGATCATCCGCAACTTCTAGGCGAACCGCCGCCCGCTGGCGAGACAGGCCCCGCCCGGCATCTTGGCCGAAGTGTCACGACCGCCCCGCCCGGCCCGGCCTATCAGCACCCCGACCGCCTGCGCCCCCCCTCGCCCTGCACGGCCCCGCCGTGGACGCCGCCCGCGCCACCCTGGCGGCCTACGTGCCCCTGCACCGCGCCGTCGGGTAGAAGACAGCGAGCAAGCCTTCTTTTTCTGGAGAAAAAGAAGCAAAAAGACTTTACCCATAAGAAAGCTTTAAACGTCGACCTGATTTCTTATGGGCAAAGTTTTTTGGTTCTTTCTTTCAAGAAAGAACTGCTTCCTTGCTTTCCTGGCGCACCTGCCGCCCCCGGCTCACGCCCCGAGCCTTACCACCCGCGTCTCCCCGAACCCCATCGTGTCGAACGCCGCGACGCCCAGCGCCGCCAGCGCCCGCTCCGGCGCGTCGATGGCCTCGTCGGTGAGCTGGAACGTCCCGAAGTGCATCCCCACCGACCGCCGCGCCCCCAGCGCCCGGTGCGCGTCCACGGCCTCCTCCGGGTTCATGTGCACCGGCGCCATCATCCACCGCGGCTCGTACGCCCCGATCGGCAGCAGCGCCAGGTCCGGCGCCCCCAGCCGCGCCCGGATCTCCCCCCAGTGCGCCCCCGCCCCCGAGTCCCCCGCGAACAGCACCCGCCCGCCCGCGCCCGCGTCCAGCATGAACCCCGCCCACAACGACCTGTTGCCGTCCCCGAACCCCCGCCGGCTGAAGTGCCGCGCCGGCGTCGCGGTCACCCGCACGCCCCCCTCCGCCCCGACCCACGCCTCGTCCCACCAGTCCAGCGCGTCCACCCGCTCGAACCCGCAGCGCCGCAGCGCCTCCGCGTTGCCGAGCGTGGTGATCGCCCGCCGCGTCCCCCGCGCCGCCAGCGCGCGCAGCGACGCCAGATCCATGTGGTCGTAGTGGTTGTGCGACAGCAGCACCGCGTCCACCGGCGGCAGCGCGTCCAGCGCCAGCCCCGGCGGCCGCGCCCGCCGCGGCCCCGCCCACGACACCGGCGAGCACCGCTCCGAGAACACCGGGTCCGTCAGCACCACGACGCCCCCGAACCGGAGCAGGAACGTCGCGTGCCCCACGAAGCTCAGCGCGGCGTGCCCGCCCAGCACCGCGTCGGGTGGCGGCGGAAACACGGGCCCTGGCGGCTGCGTAGCCCAGCGCGCGCCCCGCTCCGACATCTGCCAGCGCAGCACCCGCAGCAGGCTGCCCCCGCCGCGCCGCCCG
The DNA here is from genome assembly GCA_050920955.1 of Janthinobacterium lividum. GTDB lineage: Bacteria > Pseudomonadota > Alphaproteobacteria > Acetobacterales > Acetobacteraceae > CAXSEF01. Next base: position 15,361 of record JBPBQS010000271.1, read on the forward strand.
CCAGGGTTGAAGAACCGCTCGCCGTCGAAATGATCGCTCACCGAAGGAAGCCGAGGCTCCGCCTCAAGCCCCACGACCTCGACGGTCGGCCGCTCGACGACGCTCGGGCTTCCACATGCAACGCTCTCCTGGCCAGCGCCAAGGAGGGAATCACAACCGACTCACCCAACTCAACCCCTTTCCTGGCGGGCTCTCAGGCAGCGTGCGACGTGGGGTGCGCCCTGCGGGCTTCGATGAGCGTGATCGCTTTTCCGATCTGTGCCAGAGAGTCCTGGTCCTGCCTGAATGCCACGTGCAGCAGATGGTTTTCCGAGCTGACGACGCGGGCGGTGACAGGATGGTCCGAGCCTGGAAGACCGACGAGTGTCAGATTGCCGATGTCGCATGGCCAGTCGCACTGCACCGCGACACCGCCCAGCGAGATGTCCGCGATGTCGCCGCGCCCGGAACCATGGGTGGTGCAGGACAGCGTGGCGACGAAGCCCTCGCCGCTGATTCGCTCGTAGCGACGGCGATCGCCGTTCTGCCAGCTTGTCGCCGTGGCAGCCAGGAAATCATCCACTTCGGCCCGAAGTGTCGAGGTGACTTCCGCAACCTGGCCGGCGGTGGCGAGCACGGAGCGACTTCTTTCTTCGGACTGGCCGGCCAGGTCGGAAGCGCCGCGCATGGCGTCGGTCACGGTGGCGGTCGTCTGCGACACGGTCTGCACTTTGCGCGCGATCTCCCGGGTCGCCGCACCCTGTTCGCCAACCGAGGCGGCGATGGTGGCCGCCGCCTGCCCGGCCTGCTGGATGGCCCCGGAGACGTCGCGCACCGCTGAAACCGCCTGCGCGGTCGCGACCTGGATCGCGCCGACCTGCTGGCTGATCCGCGCCGTCGCCTGGTGGGTCTGGGCGGCGAGCTGCTTCACCTCGCTTGCCACCACGGCGAAGCCCTTGCCGGCATCGCCTGCGCGCGCGGCCTCGATGGTGGCGTTGAGGGCCAGCAGGTTGGTCTGCCCGGAAATCTGGTTGATCAGCTCCACCACCGTGCCGATCTGGCGTGCGGTCTCGTCCAGGCCTTCCACCGTCTGCACCGTGGTCTGGGCCTGAACCGCAACGGAACGGGTGGCGGCCGAGACCTGGTCGACCTGGCGGTTGATCTCGTTGCCGTTGGCAGTCAGTTCGTCGGTGGCTGCCGCGACGGACGACAGGTTCTGGGCCGAGACCTCCGCCTCGCCGGACGCGCTGAACATGTCCGTGCGCGTGCGGTTCGCCACCTGCGTCATGTCGGTCGCCGACCGACGCACCTCGTCGGCCGACTGCCCGAGCTTGACCAGCACGCCGGAGATGGTGGTGGCGAAGTCGCGCGTGAGCTGGTCCATTGCCGCCTGGCTGCGGTCGCGCGCGGTACGATCGGCAGCCGCGCGATTGTCGTTGTCGCGGGCGACCCGGGCATCCAGACGCAGGGTCTCGATCGCGCGTCCGATGGCGCCGAGCTGGTCGGTGCGATCGGCGCAAGGCGTCGGGATCTCGAGATCGCCGTTCGCGATCTGTCGCACGGAGCTGGCCAGCGCGGTCAGCGGCCGCATGGAGGCGTTCAGCATCATCCAGCGGATCGCGCCGACCACGCAGATCACGAGCAGGCCGATCAGCAGGCTTTCCTGGACGATCTCGTGGATCACCGCCGACGCCTCGGTCATCTTGATTCCCGCGAACAGGATGCCGATCGGGTGACCCTGGTCGTCCAGGATCGGCATGTACTCGGTGAGGTAGTTGACGCCTGCGATCATGCCCGGGCCGTTGAAGGTCCGGCCATGCTCCAGGACCTCGGAGCGGATCGGGCCGCTGGCCAGCTGCGTTCCGACCAGGGACTGGCCATCCGGGCCGGCCAGGGTCGTGGCGATCCTCTTGCCTTCGGAAAAGATCGTCACGTCGGCGCCGGAGAGTTCGTGCACCGTCCGCACCGCTTCGGCGGCAGCAGGCGGACGATCGTTCAGCAGGAGCGCGCCCGAGGCGTCCAGCCGCCATGATCCCGGCCCACCCAGGACGTGGCGCAACAGCAGCATGTCGCTGGAGAGCTGGTGTTGCGCGCTCACCATCTGCTGCGCGCGCACGAGATGGAGAGTCCAGAGCTGGACCACGACAACAGCCACGATGACTGCGCCCAGGGAGGCGATCAACAGCCTCGGAACGATGCCAAGTTGCCTGCCCCGGGAAGATCGAATCATGCTCATCGCGCTGCTCCAGACCGGATGCGCTATTCTGGCAATTTTCAGTTACAAAAGCGTTATCAGGTAAACGAGGGCATTCAGGATGCCGTCAACCTGTTGTTCCGGGAGCCCGTCAGGAAAGAAGTCGATTCGGGCGAGTCGATCGTGGTTCCCATGCTCGCGCTGGTCAGAAAAGCGCCGCATGTGGAAGCCCGCGCATTGTCGAGCGGCCGACCGTCGCGGTCCGCGCACCCCGGACGACCAGGGCGATCCCGGGCGGGACCCGGACGCCCGGCCCATACCCCTGGCCAAGCAGGGTGGGCGGCCTCGCAGGACGGACAGGGCGCGAGGTGCTGAACACGATCTTCCACGTGCTCTCGACCGGCTGCCCATGCGCCCGGCCCACGTGCAGGGCCGCGATGGTGCCGAGACCCTGCTGCGCTTGGCGTTGCGGCGCCTCCCGCCCGTCGAGCGCGTTGTCGGCGACGATGCCGCCCGTGCCGCGACTGCGAACGCCGCGCCTGCAAGGCCGCCTCCTCATGCTCGGGCGCCGCGCCGCAAGCCCCTCGGAACGAGAATGGACCTCCCGGATGGGCTCCAAGGGAAGGCAATCCAGGGGCCCGGCCGTCCTCCCTCACCCCGCGATCCCCTCCGCCGCCAGCACCTGCGGGATCGCCGCCTTCACCTGGAAGAACCCCTTCGTGGCCCGCGGCCAGGTCGCGCTGTCCCACCCCCGCCGCACCCGCGCGCACGCCGGCAGCACCCCCGCCGACGGCCCGACCGGCGCCCACGCCGCCACCCCCGGCAGCCCGCCCGCCCAGTCCTCCGCCACCGCGCCGCCCTCCAGCAGCGCCGCCTCGCACCCGAAATGCGCCCCCGCCCGCGCCAGCGCGTCCGCCATCGCCTCGCGGTCCGCCGCCCGCACGCGCTCCACGGCCCCGTCCGCGTGCGCCACCACGCCGCGCACCCGCACCACCTTCGCCGCCCCCAGGTCGAGGCTCTCCGGGTTCAGGTCGTCCAGGTGCAGCAGCAGCGCCACCTCCCCCGACGGCGCCGCGTCCGCCCGCGGCACCGGCACCGCCTTCACGTCCCGCTCCTCCTCCAGCGCCACCGGGTCCTCGTCCAGCCCGCGCGGATCGAACCGCCCCTCGGTGAACCGGCGTATGTTCTCCGCCCGCGCCGCGTACGCCTTGCCCTTGGTGTGCAGCCCCGCCACCCAGCGCCACGACAGCGTGTTGCTCGCCGGATCCCCGTCGATCAGGTGGCTCATGAAGAACTCCGCCCCCAGCGCCCACGGCAGCCGCAGCGTGAAGATCCAGATCGACGCGAACCACATCCGCGCGTGGTTGTGCAGCCAGTTGTGCTCCACCAGTTCGCGCGCCCAGTCGTCGAACCCGTCGATCCCCGTCCGCCCCGCCACCGCGTCCTCGTAGACGCGCCGCAGCCCCGACCCCGCCGCCACCTTCTCCTGCCCGTCGCGCGCCAGCGCCAGGTAGTCGTCCCACAGCGCCGGCCGCGTCTCCAGGTGCCCCTTGAAGTAGGTGCGCCAGAAGACCTCCTGCACGAACCGCTCCGAGGCGCCCGGCACCGCCAGCGCCGCCTCCACCGCCTCGCGCTCCGTCACCAGCCTGCGCCGCAGGAACGGCGACAGCGCCGACGTCGCCCCCTCCGAGTCCGGCCCGAAATCCGTGTTCCGCCCGTGCCCGTACGAGGCCCCGGCATGCGGCGCGAACGCGGCCAGCCGGTCGAGGCCCGCCGCGCGTGTCATCAAGGGGTGCTTGTCCATCGCCCGCATGTGGGCCGCCCGGCCCAACCCGCCAGGAAGCAAGGTCGAGGCTCCGCCTCGAGCTCCGCCAAAGGCTCGCCTTTGGAATCCACTTCCTAAGTAACGGGTTTCGAAAGGCCTCAGGCCTTTGGCGGGTCCGGGCAGAGCCCGGCCTTCCTTCGTCACCCGATCGTGTCCCCCTGCCGCCGCGCCTTCGCGCGCACCGCCGCGTTGCACCGCAGACGCATGCCGGCCCGGCCTTGCGCGACGCCGGAAGGACTCCCCCATGCCCGACCAGGCCCCCGCGCCTCCCCGCCACGCCGTCACCCTCACCGTCAACGGCCGCGCCCACGCGCTGCAGGTCGAGTCCTGGACCACGCTCCTCGACCTCCTCCGCCACGAGCTCGCCCTGACCGGCTCCAAGAAGGGCTGCGACCACGGCCAGTGCGGCGCCTGCACCGTGCTGATCGACGGCCGCGCCACCAACAGCTGCCTCTGCCTCGCCGCCATGCACGACGGCGCGCAGGTCACCACCGTCGAGGGCCTGGCCGCCGCCGACGGCACGCTGTCACCCATCCAGCAGGCGTTCATCGACCACGACGCCTTCCAGTGCGGCTACTGCACCCCCGGCCAGCTCTGCTCCGCCACCGCCCTCGTCGCCGAGGGCCGCGCGCGCACCGCCGCCGAGATCCGCGAGCAGATGAGCGGCAACATCTGCCGCTGCGGCGCCTACCCCAACATCGTCGCCGCCATCGAGCAGGTCCTCGAACGCCAGGGCCTGCAGGAGGCCGCGCAATGAACCGCTTCTCCCTCGCTCAGCCCACCGACGTCGCCGGCGCCATCCGCGAGATCGGCACCGACCCCGGCGCGCGCTTCATCGCCGGCGGCACCAACCTCGTCGACCTGATGAAGTACGACGTGGAGCGCCCGACCCGCCTGGTCGACATCACCCGCGTCGCCGGCCTCGACCGCGTGGAGCCCCTGCCCGACGGCGGCCTGCGCCTGGGCGCGCTCACCAGGAACAGCGACATCGCCGTCGACGCCCGCGTGACCAGCGGCTACCCGCTGCTCGCCGAGACCATCCTCGCCGGCGCCTCCGCCCAGCTCCGCAACGCCGCGTCGACCGGCGGCAACCTGCTGCAGCGCACCCGCTGCTACTACTTCTACGACACCGCCACGCCCTGCAACAAACGCGAGCCCGGCTCCGGCTGCCCGGCGATCGGCGGCGTCAACCGCCTCCACGCCATCCTCGGCGCCAGCGCGTCCTGCATCGCCACTCACCCGTCCGACATGTGCGTCGCCCTCGCAGCCCTCGAGGCCACCGTCCAGGTCGAGGGCCCGCTCGGTGCCCGCTCCATCGCCTTCGCCGACTTCCACCTCCTCCCCGGCGAGCACCCCGAGCGCGACACCGCCCTCTCCCGCGACGAGATCATCACCTCCGTCGACCTCCCCGCCCCCCGCTTCGCGCGCCACTACACGTACCTCAAGCTGCGCGACCGCGCGTCCTACGCCTTCGCCCTGGTCTCCGTGGCCGCGGCCCTGGAGTTCGACGGCGACCGCATCGCCACCGCCCGCATCGCGCTCGGCGGCGTCGCCCACAAGCCCTGGCGCGACCCCTCCGCCGAGGCCATGCTCGAAGGCAAGCTCCCCTCCGTGCCGAACTTCGCGCTCGCCGCCGAGCGCCTCCTCACCGGCGCCACCGGCCACGAGCACAACGCCTTCAAGATCGAGCTGGCCCGCCGCGCCATCGTCCGCGCCCTGCAGCAGGCGGCAGACGCCACCCCGCAGCAGGCCAGCGAGAAACGCATCCAGTAAGACTGGGCTCTGCCCAGACCCGCCAGGGGCGAGCCGCCCCTGGACCGGCCTTACTTAAGTAGTGGATTCCAAAGGCGAGCCTTTGGCGGAGTTTGAGGCAGAGCCTCAACCTTGCCTTCGCCCGCCCAGACAAGGACGCAGCCCATGTCCGCCACCATCGAGCCCTTCGTCGGCGCCCCCGTCCCCCGCGTCGACGGCCGCGCCAAGGTCACCGGCGCCGCCCGCTACGCCGGCGAGTTCCACGCCGACAACCTCCTGCACGGCGTGGTCGTCTCCGGCGCCATCGCCCGCGGCCGCATCGCCGCCATCGACACCGCCGCCGCGAGCGCGGTCCCCGGCGTGGTCGACGTGCTCACCCACGAGAACCGCAAGCGCACCGCCTGGCGCGACGCCTCGTTCCGCGACGAGGTCGCCCCGCCCGGCTCGCCGTTCCGCGCCCTGTACGACGACCGCATCCTCTACAGCGGCCAGCCGATCGCCCTCGTCGTCGCCGAGACCTTCGAGGCCGCCCGCCACGCCGCCACCCTCGTCACCGCGACCTACGCGGCGGAGGAGCACCACACCGACCTGCACGCGTCCCGCGGCACTGCCTACGTGCCGCCGAAGAAGCGCTCCGGCATCACGCCCCCGCCGAAGCCCCGTGGGGACGCCCCCGGCGTGCTCGGCGAGAGCCCGATCCGCGTGGAGGGCGAGTACTACCAGCCCGCCGAGTTCCACAACCCGATGGAGCCGCACGCCACCACCGTCGTCTGGGAAGGCGGCGGCAGGCTCACCGTGCACGACAAGATCCAGGGCGTGAACAACACCCAGAACTACATCACGAGCGTCTTCGGCCTGTCCGCGAAGGACGTGCGCGTCGTTACCCCCTACGTCGGCGGCGGCTTCGGCTCCGGCCTGCGCCCGCAGTACCAGCTCTACCTGGCCGTGCTCGCGAGCCTGCAGCTCGAGCGCTCCGTGCGAGTCACCCTGACCCGCGACCAGATGTTCACCTTCGGCCACCGCCCCGAGACCATCCAGACCGTGGAGCTGGGCGCGCGCCAGGACGGCGTGCTCAACGCCATCCGCCACGAGGCCATCGCCGAGACCTCCACCTTCGAGGACTACCAGGAGGTCGTGGTCAACTGGACCGGCCTGATGGCGCAGTGCGACAACGTCGAGCTGGACTACAAGCTGGTCAAGCTCGACCGCTACACCCCCGCCGACATGCGCGCACCGGGAGCCCCCACCGGCCAGTTCGCCTTCGAGAGCGCGCTCGACGAGCTCGCCCACACCCTGCGCGTCGACCCGCTGGAGCTGCGCCTGCGCAACTACCCGGAGTCCGACCAGAACGAGGGCAAGGCCTACACCAGCAAGGCCCTGCGCGACGCCTACCGCCTCGGCGCCGAGCGCTTCGGCTGGGCCCGCCGCACCCCCGAGCCGCGCTCCATGTCCGAGGGCCGCGAGCTGATCGGCTGGGGCATGGCCTCCGGCGCCTGGGACGCCAAGGTGCAGAAGACCTCCGCCTCCGCCACCCTGACCGCCGACGGCCGCCTGGTCGTCGCCAACTCCACGGCCGACATCGGCACCGGCACCTACACCATCCTGGCGCAGATCGCCGCCGACGCGCTCGGCCTCGGCATGGACGCCGTCACCGTGAAGCTTGGCGACACCACCCTGCCCGAGGCCCCCCTGGAGGGCGGCTCCTGGACCGCCGCCTCCTCCGGCGCCGCCGTGCAGGCCGCCTGCTACGCCGTGCGCGCCACACTCCTCAAGCACGCCGCGAAGGCCCCCGGCGGCCGCTTCGCCCACGCCTCCGCCGACGACGTGGTGTTCGAGGGCGGCCACATCGCGCTCGCCGCCGACCGCGCCGTGCGCCTGCGCCTGGCCGACGCCATGGCCGCCGCCGGCGTGGACTCCGTGCACGCCGAGGAGACCATCAAGCCCGACGCCACGGTCGCCAAGGGCTACTCGTCCTACACGCACTCCGCCGTGTTCGCTGAGGTCCGCGTCGACGAGATGCTCGGCCAGCTCCGCATCACCCGCATCGTCGACGCGATCTGCGCCGGCCGCATCCTCAACCCCCGCACCGCGCGCAGCCAGATCATCGGCGGCGTCGTCTTCGGCATCGGCATGGCCACCCACGAGGAGGCCCTGAACGACCCCAACCTCGGCCGCTTCATGAACCACAACCTCGCCGAGTACCACGTGCCGGTGAACGCCGACATCACCGATATCGACGTGATCTTCGTCGACGAGCCCGACAGCAAGACCAGCCCGCTCGGCGTCAAGGGCCTCGGCGAGATCGGCATCTGCGGCACCGCGGCCGCCATCGCCAACGCCGTGTTCCACGCCACCGGAAAGCGCGTCCGCGACCTGCCGATCACCCTGGACAAGCTGCTCTAGCAGGCAAGGTCGGGCTCTGCCCGAACCCGCCAGGGCGAGCCGCCCTGGACTGGCACTACTTAAGGAACGCGTTCCAAGGGCGCAGCCTTTGGCGGAGTCCAGAGGCGGCGCCTCTGGCCTTCCTTCCTCCGGGAGACCGCCCATGACCGCGACCAGCTTCGTCCGCTACCAGGACTCCATCGAGCACGTCCCCGAAGGCGAGCCGCAGGCCATCGACGAGATCATCGCGTCCATGACGCGCGAGAGCGGGATCGTCGCCGCCCGCCACGGCCACGCCGTGCGCGCCTCGCACGCCAAGAGCCACGGCCTGCTCAAGGGCACGCTGGAGATCCTGCCGAACCTGCCCGAGCCCTACCGCCAGGGCCTTTTCGCGGCCCCCGGCACGCACGAGGTCCTGGTCCGCCTCGCTACCGGCCCCGGCGAGATCCTGCCCGACAGCGTCGCCACCCACCGCGGCATGGCGATCAAGGTGCTCGGCGTGGAAGGCGCGATGCTCCCCGGCCACGACGCGCGCACCCAGGACTTCGTGCTCGCCTCCGGCCCCGCCTTCCCCCAGCCCGACGCCGCCGGCTTCCTCAAGAGCATGAAGCAGCTGGAGGCCGCGACCCCCCTGCCCGCCGCCCTCAAGACCGCCGCCGCCACCGCAGCGCGCGCTGCCAACGCCGTGCTCGGCGCGGTGGGCGCGCCCAGCGGCACGCTCGACTTCTTCGGCCACCCCCCGGTCCACCCGCTCGCCGAAACCTACTACAGCCAGGCGCCCCTGCGCTTCGGCGACTACGTGGCCAAGGTCGCCGCCTTCCCCGCCTCTCCGGCGCAGCTCGCCCTGGCCGAAACCTCGCTCCCCGTCGCCGCCGACCCCGACGCCCTGCGCCACGCGACCGAGGCCTTCCTGCGCGACGGGGGCGCCACCTACGAGCTGCGCGCCCAGCTCTGCAGCGACCTGGCCGCCATGCCGGTCGAGGACGCCTCCGTGCAGTGGCCCGAGTCCGAGAGCCCCTACGTCACCGTCGCCCGCATCACCCTGCCCGCCCAGGACGCCTGCGCCCCCGCGCGCCGCGCCTTCATGGACGACGCGATGTCGTTCCGCCCGGCGCACAGCCTGGCCGCGCACCGCCCGCTCGGCTCGCTGATGCGCGCGCGCCTGCGAACCTACGCCGCGCTGTCCGCGTTCCGCCACGCACGCAACGGCACCGCCCCGCAGGAACCCGCCACCCTCGCCGACGTCCCCGACTAGCCGCCGCGCCCTTCCCTGTCATGCCGGTCCAGGGGCGCTGCCCCTGGTGGGTCCAGGGCGACGCCCTGGCCTTCCTCCCTTCACGAAAGCCCCCATGCGCCCCCTCCTCGCCGCCGCCCTCGCCCTCCTCGCCACCCCCGCCCTCGCCGCCCCGCCCCCCCTGCAGCAGGTCCACGCCTTCGACGGCCAGGTCACCGGCGTCGCCGTGGCCAAGGACGGCCGCACCTTCGTGAACTTCCCGCGCTGGGAGAAGGACGTCCCCGTCTCCGTCGCCGAGGTGATGAAGGACGGCACGCTCAGGCCCTACCCCGACGCCGCCTGGAACAGCTGGAGCAACCTCCACCCCTCCTCCGTGGCCGACCATTTCGTCTGCGTGCAGAGCGTGACCGTCGACCCGCAGGGCTTCCTGTGGGTGGTCGACCCCGCCGCCCCCGGCAACGAGTTCACCAAGCCCGGCGGCCCCAAGCTCGTGAAGATCGACCTCGCCACCAACAAGGTCGTCAAAACCATCCTGCTCGACGACACCGTGGCGCCGCAGGGCAGCTACATGAACGACGTCCGCGTCTCCCCCGACGGCGCCCACGCCTACCTCACCGACTCCGGCCAGAAGGGCGCCCTGGTCGTGGTCGACGTCGCCGCCGGCACCGCGCGCCGCGTGCTCGACGGCGACCCGCGCACCCAGCCGCAGCCCGGCGTCGTCCCCCACGCCGACGGCCACGAGCTGCGCCGCCCCGACCACCGCATCCCCGCCTTCGCCGCCGACGGCATCGCCCTCGACGCCAAGGGCGAGTACCTCTACTGGCAGGACCTGGTCGGCACGACGCTCTACCGCGCGCCCACCGCCGCCCTGCTCTCGCCCACCGCCGACGCGGCCGCCAGCGTCGAGACGCTCGGCACCACCAACGTCGCCGACGGCCTGTGGATGAACGCGGCCGGCGCCCTGTTCATCACCGACCCGGCGAACAACGCCGTCCGCATGCGCGCCCCCGACGGCACCCTGACGACGGTCGCCACGGACCCGCGCCTGCGCTGGCCCGACAGCCTGGCCGAGGGCGCGGACGGCGCGATCTACGTCACCGCCTCGCACATCCAGGACATGGCGCAGTTCCACGAGCACGGCAGCACGCAGAAGGGCCCCTGGGCGCTGTTCCGCATCGCGCCGCCGAAGGCGAAGTAAGCATGGGCTCTGCCCAAACCCGCCAGGGGCGAGCCGCCCCTGGACCGGCATTCACTTAAGTAATGCGTTCCAAGGGCGCAGCCTTTGGCGGAGTCCAGAGGCAGCGCCTCTGGCCTTCCCCGGCCTACGGCTTGGTGAATCGCGCCTTGTAGGGCACCGCCTCGAAGTCGGTGTGCGGCGTCTCGCGCAGGAACGCGTCCACGGCGTCGCGCACGGTGGGCCAGATCTTGCCGTCGGGGTCGTAGTCGTCGGCGATCATGACCCCGCCCGGCGCCAGCAGCGGCCACCAGCGCTTGAGGTCCGCCATCACCGCCTCGAAATCGTGTCCCGCGTCGATGTGCACGACCTGCGGCCGCAGCCCGCGGTACAGCGCCACGAACGACGCGTTCAACGAATCCTGCGGCAGCGGCAGCACCTGCCCCGCGACGCCCGCGGCCACGACGTTGGTGAGGAACGTGTAGTACATGCTCGGGTAGCCGTTCTGGCACAGCAGGCTGGGGAACCACTCGTCCTCCTGCCAGTGCTCCCAGCTCCCGAGCCAGGTGTCGACCGCGAGCACCACCCCGTCGATGCCCTCGTCGCGCAGCACCGAGCCCATGTGGATCGTGGACCCGCCCTTCCACACGCCGATCTCGATCACGAGCTTCGGCCGCACGCGGCGCAGCGTGTCGGAGAGGAACGGGTGGTCCGAGTTCCAGCCCTGCGCGTCCGGCTTGAACCGGTCGGCGACGAACCCCTCGTAGGGACTCCGCCCCCGCCACAGCGCCTGCACGACGTTGTCGAATTCGGCCATGCGGTGTCCAGTCCAGCAAGGGTCAGGGACGCGGACCCTCGCACCCGCAGCAAAGGGAAGCAAGGTTGAGGCTCCGCCTCAAACTCCGCCAAAGGCTGCGCCCTTGGAACGCACCTCTTAAGTAAAGGGATCAAAGGGCCCCGGGCCCTTTGCGGGTCCGGGCAGAGCCCGGCCTTGCCTGGCCCCCCCCCCCCGCCGCATCCTCCCGCCATGTCCGACCCCGCCTACACCCCCGACCAGATCGCCGCCCTGTTCCTCGACGCCCTGCGCGAGGGCGACGTCGCCCTCGCCGGCCAGATGCTCGACGCCGGCATCGACCCGGAGGCCCCCGACCCGCGCGGCTTCCCGCCGCTGGTGATCGCCGCCTATGCCGGGCAGGAGGGCTCCGTCGCCCTGCTGCTCGCGCGCGGCGTGGCGGTCGACGCGCGCGACGCCCGCGGCAGCACCGCCCTGCTCGGCGTGGCGTTCAAGGGCCACGAGGCCGTCGCCCGCCAGCTCGTCGCCGCCGGCGCCGCGGTGGACGCCGCCAACGAGTCCGGCCAGACCGCGCTCATGGTCGCCGCCGCCTTCGGCCGCACCGCGATCGTCGACCTGCTGCTGGAGTCCGGCGCCAGCACCGCGCTGCGCGACGACCGCGGCGACACCGCGTCCGCCCTGGCGCGCGGCATGGGCGGCAACGCCGCGCTGGCCGACCGCCTGGCCTGAGCGGCAAACTCCCGACGCCGCGGGCCGTTGACCGCAACGACCCGCCCGTGGCCCCCCGACCGCCCGGGCCGGCGGACCGGATGGCCGTCCCCTCAGGCCCAGCACGAGGCTCCATGACCCAAGCTCCCGACACCGGCTCCGCCCAGGCCCAGCCCAGCCCGCCGCCGACCACGTCCCACCCCGAGTCCGCCACCGCCCCGGCGGCAGCCCACCCCGCGCCGCCCTGCACGATGGTGATCTTCGGCGCCCACGGCGACCTGACCAAGCGCCTGCTGATGCCCGCGCTCTACAACCTGGCGTCGGGCAAGCTCCTCGACGACGGCTTCCGCATCGTGGGCGTCGACCGCACCGAGGGCGACGACGACTCCTGGCGCAAGGAGCTGTCCGACACGATGCAGGAGTTCACCAAGGACCCCACCGCCGAGTTCTACGTCCCCGAGATCGACCAGAACGCCTGGGGCTGGGTGACGCAGCGCCTCAGCTACGTCCAGGGCGACTTCACGAAGCCCGAGGACATCAGGCGCCTCGGCGACGGCGTGAAGGGCTCGGCGCTGTTCTACCTCGCCATCGCCGCGCGCTTCTTCGGCGGCGTGGTCGAGCAGCTCGGCAACGCCGGCCTCCTGAAGCAGGAGGGCGACACCTTCCGCCGCGTCGTCATCGAGAAGCCGTTCGGCTCCGACCTGGAGTCCGCCAAGGCGCTCAACGCGCAGATCCTCACCCACGGCGAGGAGAACCAGTTCTACCGGATCGACCACTTTCTCGGGAAGGAGACGATCCAGAACATCATGGCGCTCCGTTTCGCCAACGGCATCTTCGAGCCGCTGTGGAACCGCGAGCACATCGACCACGTCCAGATCACCGCCGCCGAGACGGTCGGCGTCGAGGGCCGCGGCTCCTTCTACGAGCCCACCGGCGCGCTGCGCGACATGGTGCCCAACCACCTGTTCCAGATGCTCGGCATGATCGCCATGGAGCCACCCAACAGCTTCGACGCCGAGGACGTGCGCGACGAGAAGGCCAAGGTCATCCGCGCCATCTCCCCGGTGAAGCCCGGGAACGTCGTGCGCGGCCAGTACACCGCCGGCGAGATCGCGGGAAAGCCCATGGTCGCCTACCGCGACGAGCCCGGCGTCGCCAAGGACAGCGCCACCGAGACCTACGTCGCGCTCCAGTTCGAGATCGACAACTGGCGCTGGGCCGGCGTGCCCTTCTACGTCCGCACCGGCAAGCGCCTCGGCGGCCGCGCCACCGAGATCGTCGTCCACTTCCGCCAGGCCCCCTACGCCCTGTTCCGCGACACCCCCGTCGACAAGCTCTCGCCCAACATGATGGTCTTCTCCATCCAGCCCACCGAGGGCCTGTCGCTCTCCATCAGCGCCAAGCACCCCGGCCCGACCATGACGCTCGCCGGCGTCGACCTGGCCTTCCGCTACCAGGACGCCTTCAAGGTCGAGCCCAACGTCGGCTACGAGACCCTGCTGTTCGACTGCCTGCACGGCGACCCCACCCTGTTCCAGCGCGCCGACAACATCGAGGCCGGCTGGGCCGCCGTGGAGCCCGCGCTGAAGACCGCCGCCGACGGCACCGCCAAGGTCGAGGACTACCCCGCCGGCTCCTACGGCCCGAAAGGCGCCGACGAGCTGCTGGAGCGCACCGGGCGCCACTGGCACTCGCTGACGCGCCACGAGGCCGGGTAGGCAGGAAAGGTTGAGGCTCCGCCTCAAACTCCGCCAAAGGCTCGCCTTTGGAAACCGATACTCAAGTAACGGGTTTCCAAAGGCCTCAGGCCTTTGGCGGGTTCGGGCAGAGCCCGACCTTGCTTCCTGACTCCTGGGACGCCGCCATGCGCGCCGGCCGCTTCGCCGACGCCTGGTCCCTCGCCAACGCGGCGCTGGCTGCCCGCGACCCCGCGACCCGCGACGACCCCGCGCTCCCCTACCACCTGCGCTGGGTCTGGGACGGCACGCCCCCCGACGGCCGCGACGTCCTGGTGCGCTGCTACCACGGCCTCGGCGACACGCTGCAGTTCGCCAGGCTCCTCCCCCTTCTCCGAGGCGCCAGCCTCGCCGTGGAGGCGCAGCCCGCCCTGATCCCCCTCCTCGCCCGCCTCCCCGGCCTGTCCTGCACGTGGCACCCGTTCGACCCTGCGCGCCCCCTGCCGCCCTCCGCCTGCGACATCGAGATCATGGAGCTGGCCCACGCCCTGCGCCGCGTCCCCCCGCCCCTCGCCCCGCGCCTGCCCCCGCCCGCCGCGCGCCCCGCCGGCCGCCGCATCGGCCTGTGCTGGCGGGCCGGCGACTGGAACCCCGCGCGCTCCGTCCCGCTCGCCTGGCTGCTCGCCCGCCCGGAGTGCCACGGCGCCACCCCCGTGAGCCTGCAGCGCGGCCCTGCCAGCGCCGAGGCGGACGCCCGCTTCGCCAACCCCGGCGACGACGACCGCGACGTGCTCGCCACCGCCGCGCTGATCGCGTCCTGCGACGAGGTGCTCACCGTGGACACCATGGTCGCCCACCTCGCCGCCACCCTCGGCGCGCCCACCACCGTGATCCTCCCCGAACACGCCGACTGGCGCTGGATGGAGGGCGGGCGGACGGCCTGGTACCCCGATGCGAGGCTGCTGCGCAGGAAGCAGGGCTGAGGCCCTCCCTCAAGCCTGGGCCTCGAACTCCGCCAAAGGCTGCGTCCCTGGACTGCATCCCTTAAGTAATGGTTTCCAAAGGGCTCGGCCCTTTGGCGGGTTCGGGCAGAGCCCGACCTTGCTTCCCCGCCCTCGCATTTCCCGCCCCGAGCGCGTATATTCCTCGGCAGGAACACGGCCCGCCGGCATGACCGCGGGCCGCAACGCAGGGCGGTCGCGGGCACGTCCCGGAGGCCTTTCCCTCCGGGCCTGGGCTGCGCCGCCGGATCAGGAGCGGCTCCATGTTCGGCCTCGACGCCTTCCACCTGGCACGGGCGCAGTTCGCCTTCACGGTGGGCTTCCACATCGTCTTCCCCGCCTTCTCCATCGGGCTGGCGAGCTACCTCGCCGTGCTGGAGGGCCTGTGGCTGAAGACCGGAAAGCAGGTCTACCTCGACGTCTTCAAGTACTGGCTCAAGATCTTCTCCATCGGCTTCGCGATGGGCGTCGTCTCCGGCCTCGTCATGTCCTACGAGTTCGGCACCAACTGGTCGGCCTTCTCCGACCGCGCCGGCCCGGTGATCGGCCCGATCATGGGCTACGAGGTGCTCACCGCGTTCTTCCTGGAGGCCGGCTTCCTCGGCGTGATGCTGTTCGGCATGACCAAGGTCGGCCCCCGCCTGCACTTCGCCGCCACCTGCCTGGTCGCGTTCGGCACCCTGCTGAGCGGCTTCTGGATCATCTCGGTCAACTCGTGGATGCAGACGCCGGCCGGCTACTCCATCGCGCCCGACGGCACCTTCATGCCCGAGTCCTGGCTGCGGATCCTGTTCAACCCGAGCGTCTTCGTGCGCTACCCGCACATGATGCTGGCCGCCTTCCTGTCCGTGGCCTTCGTGGTCGGCGCGGTCGGCGCCTGGCACATCCTCGGCGAGCGGAAGCACGGCGGCCGCCCCAACGAGGCCGCGCGCACCATGTTCTCCATGGCGATGTGGATGGCCGTGATCGTCGCCCCGATCCAGATCCTGGTCGGCGACGCGAGCGGCCTGGAGGTCCTCAAGTACCAGCCCGCCAAGCTCGCCGCGATGGAGGGCTCCTGGCACGCCGAGCGACGCGCCCCCGAGCTGCTGTTCGGCGTGCCCGACATGAAGGACGGCGTCACCCGCCACCAGATCGCGATCCCCTGGCTCGGCTCGCTGATCCTGACCCACAGCCTCGACGGCGAGGTCCCCGGCCTCGACCAGTTCCCGCCGGAGAACCGCCCCAACGCCGGCATCATCTTCTACACCTTCCGCGCCATGGTCGGCCTCGGCATGCTGATGCTCCTGGTCGGCGCCGTGGCCGCGCTGCAGCGCTGGCGCGGCCGGCTCTACGACACCCGCCTGCTGCTGTGGGGCGTGATCGCCATGGCGCCGTCCGGCTTCGCGGCCCTGCTGCTCGGCTGGATCACCACCGAGGTCGGCCGCCAGCCCTTCACCGTCTACGGCCTGATGCGCACCACCGAGAGCGTCTCGCCGATCGCCGCCCCGGGCCTCGCCGCCTCGTTCCTGGCCTTCATCGTGGTCTACGCGATCGTCTACACCGCGGGCTTCATCTTCCTCCTGCGCCTTGCCGCCCAGCCGCCCCAGGTGGGCGAGAGCGGCCCGCCCACCGGCATCCCGACCCGCACCGCCGGCATCACCCCCGGCCCCGCCGGCGCCGCCCCCGCCTCCGCCGGCCTCGCCGACAGGGGCACCACCATCGCCGAGCCGCCGCCGCGCACCCCCCGCCCCCCGCGCACGGGCCCCACGCCCCAGCCGGCGGAGTGAGCGCCATGGACACCGCAGCGCCCGCCCTCACCGGCCTCGCCGCCACCCTTGGCGGCCCGATCCTGCCGCTGGTCGCCGCCGGCGTGATCGCGATCGCGGTCCTCGCCTACGTGCTGCTCGACGGCTTCGACCTCGGCGTCGGCATCCTGTTCGCCGTGGAGTACGAGAAGCCCGAGCGCGACGTGATGGTGAATTCCATCGCGCCGATGTGGGACGGCAACGAGACCTGGCTCGTGCTCGGCGGCGGCGGCCTGTTCGCGCTGTTCCCGCTGGCCTACGCGACCATCATGCCCGCGCTCTACCCGATCATCATCGGCATGCTGCTCGCCCTGATCTTCCGCGGCGTCGCCTTCGAGTTCCGCTTCCGCGCGACCTCGCGCCTCGGCCGCTTCGGCTGGGACGCCTCGTTCTTCCTCGGCTCCACCATGGCGGCGTTCTTCCAGGGCCTGGCGCTGGGCGGCCTGCTGCAGGGCATCAAGGTCACCGGCCGCTCCTACTCCGGCGGCTGGTTCGACTGGCTCACCCCGTTCTCGATCCTGTGCGGGTTCGCCGTCGTCATCGGCTACGCGCTGCTCGGCGCCTCCTGGCTGGTGTTCCGCACCGAGGGCCCGCTGCAGGACCGCTGCCGCCGCCACGCCCGCGTCCTCGGCATCGCCACCCTGGCGCTGATCGGCGCGGTGAGCCTGTGGACGCCGTTCCTCAACCCGCTGTTCCGCGACCGCTGGTTCGGCTGGCCCGGCATCGCGCTCACCTCGCCGGTGCCGGTCCTCGTCGCCCTGCTCGCCTGGGGCTTCTGGCACGGCCTGAAGCGCGAGCACCACGCGACGCCCTTCGCCTGCGCGCTCGGCATCTTCGTGCTGTGCTTCGCGGGCCTGGGCATCAGCGTGTTCCCGATGATGGTGCCGCCGTCCATCACGATCTGGCAGGCCGCCGCCCCGCCCGCGAGCCAGATGTTCCTGCTCGTCGGCGCCGCCGTGCTGGTGCCCACGATCCTGCTCTACACCGCGTACAGCTACTGGGTGTTCCGCGGCAAGGTGGGCACCGAGACCCACTACCATTGACCCGGCGCCTGCTCTGGTTCGTGGCGCTCTGGGCCGCCGGCGTCCTCGCCGTCGGCCTGGTCGCCACGGCCTTGCGCGCCGTGCTCAAGGCCTGACACCGGAAGCAAGGTCGGGCTCTGCCCGAACCCGCAAAGGGTCCGAGGACCCTTTGATCCCATTTACTTAAGTGACGCGTTCCAAGGGCGCAGCCTTTGGCGGAGTTTGAGGCAGCGCCTCAACCTTGCTTCCTCCCTGCCGCACTCCCCGTCGCCTGTACGCCACGGCGGCGCTGCGCCGCGCGGCCTTCGCGCGCAACAGCGGCGGACTCCGCTTCGACACCGAAATCATCCTGCCGCTGCCGTCCGCGCGGCAGCGCATCGCCGAGCCGCCGATCCCGACCCGCTGCGGCGACGGGGCGTTCCGTGTGAACGGCCTGCCCTGCGCGTGGCAAGTCCTTGCCGCCACGCCGCGCTGGCGGCTGCACCGGGCGGGCCTGCTGCACGACCTTCGCCACGGCGCACGCGACGAGACGCATCCCGCGGGCCCCGCGCCCCTTCCCGAGGGGCATCAGCGCCCGGACCCGCCCGCATAACGGAACCCCTAACGGGCAAAGTCTTTTTGCTTCTTTTTCTTCAGAAAAAGAAGTGCTTGCTTCCCTGACCCTTGCCGAAGCCTAACGAGCCCTCCCTACCGTGCGCCATCCTCGCGCAGGCTCGCCGCGATCGCCGACGCCACGAGCGCGAACGCGCCGAGCACCAGCAGCGCGTCGCCGAAGCTTCCCGTCCGCTGCCGGATCAGCCCGACCATCCACGGCCCCGCGAACCCGCCGACCTGCGCCAGCGTGTTGACGAGGGCGATGCCGCCTGCCGCCGCGGCCCCGGTGAGGAACGAGGCGGCCATGGTCCACACCAGCGGCAGCGCCGCCCACAGCCCTGCCGCGACCACGCACAGCAGCAGGAACGCGCCGAGCGGCCCGTGCACCGCGACGCTGGCCAGCAGCGCGAGGCCTGCGACCAGCAGCGAGCCGGCGACGTGGAGCCGGCGCTCGCCGGTGCGGTCGGAGCTGCGCGCGAGCGCCAGCATCGCCACCGCGGCGCAGGCGCAGGGGATCGCGGCGAGCAGGCCGGTGCGCAGGTCCGACTGCCCGCCGAGCTGCGCCACGATCTGCGGCAGCCAGAGCAGCACGCTGTAGAACGCGGTGAGCAGGCAGGAGAACATCGCCGCCAGCCGCCAGATCCGCCCCATGCGCAGCAGCGCGCCCACGCCGACGTGGGCGGCCGGCGCCAGCGCGGCGCGCTCCGCCGCCAGCGTCGACTCCAGCCACGCCCGCTCCTCGGGCGCGAGCCACGCCGCGTCGCGCGGCCGGTCCGGCAGCCACGCGAGGGTGGCCACGCCCAGCAGGACCGCGGGCAGCGCCTCGACCAGGAACATCCACTGCCAGCCGTGCAGGCCCCAGGCGCCGTCGGCGCCCTGCATCACCGCGCCCGACAGCGGCGAGCCGATCGCGGGCGAGATCGCGATCGCGACCACCACGCCGGCGATGGCGCGCGCGCGCCGCTCGGCCGGGAACCAGTCGGTGAGGTAGTACACGACGCCCGGCAGGAACCCCGCCTCCGCCACGCCGAGCAGGAAGCGCAGCGCGTAGAAGCTCGCCTCGCCCTGCACGAGCGCCATGGCGCCCGAGACGACCCCCCAGCTCACCATGATGCGCCCGAGCCAGAGCCGCGCCCCGAAACGATGCAGCGCCAGGTTGCTCGGCACCTCGAACAGCGCGTAGCCGACGAAGAAGACCCCGGCGCCGAAGCCGAACACCGCCGGCCCGAAGCCGAGGTCGCGGTTCATGCGCAGCGCCGCGAAGCCGATGTTCACCCGGTCGAGGTAGTTGACCACGAGCAGCACGAACAGGAACGGCAGCAGCCGGCGCGACACCCGCGCCAGCGTCGCCGCCTCCGTCCCCGCGCCCACGCCAATCCCTGGCGCCACCATGTCCATCCCCGTCCTCCCGGTCTTTGCGCGACGCTACCACACCGGCGCGCGGCAGGGACCCGCGGGCCCGGCGCCCGCGCTCCCCCCCCGCACGCACGTTGCGCACGTCGCGCGAACGTTCCCGAAGGCGAGTCTTGCGCGCGACCCGGGGCATCGTCTCGCCGCCGGACGTAACCCATGGTTGCGGCGCTTCCCTTCCGCGCGCCCGGCCGCTAGGACAGAAGACGGTGCTCCGCCCGCGGGCCCGCCCTGCCAGCCGCCTCGCCAGCCTGGGGACACGATGCACCGCGCCACCGACCAGGCCGCCCCGGCGGACACGCTGCCCAAGTGCCCCACCGGCATCGCCGGCTTCGACGCCCTCACCCTGGGCGGCCTGCCGCGCGGCCGCCCGTCGCTGGTGTGCGGCCGTGCCGGCTGCGGCAAGACGCTGTTCGCCATGACCTTCCTGGTGCAGGGCGCGACCGTCTTCGGCGAGCCCGGCGTGTTCATGAGCTTCGAGGAGTCCGCCGAGGACCTCGCGCGCAACGTCGCCTCGCTCGGCTACGACCTGCCCGCGCTGGTGGCCGACGGCCGCCTCGTCATGGACCACGTCCACGTGGAGCGCTCCGAGATCGAGGAGACCGGCGAGTACGACCTGGAGGGCCTGTTCATCCGCCTCGGCCACGCGATCCGCACGATTGGCGCGAAGCGCGTGGTGCTCGACACGCTGGAGGCGCTGTTCGCCGGGCTGAGCGACACCGCGCTGCTGCGCGCCGAGCTGCGCCGCCTGTTCGGCTGGCTCAAGGAGCAGGGCGTCAGCGCGATCATCACCGCAGAGCGCGGCGAGGGCAGCCTCACCCGCCACGGGCTGGAGGAGTACGTCTCGGACTGCGTGGTGCTGCTCGACAACCCGCTCAGCGCCGGCATCACCACGCGACGGCTGCGCGTGGTGAAGTACCGCGGCTCGGCGCACGACGCCAACGAGTACCCGTTCCTGATCGACGCCGAGGGCATCTCGGTGCTCCCGGTGACCGCGGCGGTGCTGGAGCACGGCACCAGCGACGCCACGCTCTCCTCGGGCGTCGCCGGCCTGGACGCCATGCTCGGCGCCGGCGGCTTCTTCCGCGGCTCCTCGGTGCTGGTCTCGGGCGAGGCCGGCACCGGCAAGACCAGCCTCGCCTGCCACTTCGTCGACGCCGCCTGCCGGCGCGGCGAGCGCTGCCTCTACTTCGCCTACGAGGAGAGCCCGCAGCAGATCGCGCGCAACATGCGCTCCATCGGCCTCGACCTCGCGCCGTGGGTGTCGGCCGACCTGCTGCGCTTCCACGCGGCGCGCCCCACGCTGTACGGGCTGGAGATGCACCTCGCGCGCATGCACCGCGAGATCGAGGCCTTCGGGCCGGACGTGGTCGTCGTCGACCCCGTCTCCTCGCTGCGCGGCGAGGCCACGGACGTCTACGCCACGCTGCTGCGCATGATCGACCTGCTGAAGAGCCGCGGCATCACCGCGCTGGCCACGCACCTGATCCCGGGCGGCGCGCCCGCCGGCCACACGGAGCAGGGCATGTCGTCGCTGATGGACACCTGGCTGTCCGTGGTCAACCTGGAGAGCAACGGCGAGCGCAACCGCGCCCTCTACGTGCTCAAGTCGCGCGGCATGAGCCACTCCAACCTGGTGCGCGAGTTCCAGATGACGGACCAGGGCGTGCGCCTGGTCCCGGCCTACCTCGGCGCGGAGGGCGTGCTGACCGGCTCGGCCCGCCTCGCGCGCGAGAACCGGGACCGCGAGGACGCCCGCGGCCGCGACCGGGACGCCGAGCAGCGCACCCGCGAGCTGGCGCAGCGCCGCGCCGGGCTGGAGCGCCAGCTCGAGGAGCTGCGCGCCGCCCTGGACGCCGAGGACGAGGAGCTGCACCAGATCGCCCGCCTGGAGGCCGAGCGCCACGCCGCGCGCGAGGCTGAACGGCGCGGCATGGCCGCCCTGCGCGGCGCCGGCGGGCACGCCCGATGAGCGCCCCGCCCCCCTTCGCACCCGGCGCCGGCGCGCAGCCCGACGCCCCGACCCCGGATGTCCCGACCCCGGACGCCTCCGCGCTGGACGCCTCGGCCTCCGAGGTCTCCGTGCCCGCCGACCCGCACGCCTACCGCGAGGACACGGCCGCCGAGCGCGCCGCCGCCGCCGCCGAGGCGGACGCCGGCGCCTACACGCTGCGCCTCTACGTCGCCGGCAAGACCGCGCGCTCGACCACGGCGCTCTCCAACCTGCGCCGCATCTGCGACGAGCACCTGGCCGGCCGCTACACGATCGAGGTGGTGGACCTGCTCGAACACCCCCAGCTCGCCGCCGGCGACCAGATCCTCGCGGTGCCGACGCTGGTGCGCCACCTGCCCACCCCCATCAAGCGCATCATCGGCACGCTGTCCGACACCGAGCGCGTGCTGGTCGGACTCGACCTCCGTCCGGCCGGCTGAGCGCGCATGGCAGAGCCCGGCGCGGACCCGCTCCCCGCGGAGGAGCCTGCCGCCTCCCTCGTCCTGCGCCTCTACGTCGCCGGCAGCACCGCGCGCTCCGGGCGCACCGTCGCGGCCGCGCGCCGCATCCTGGAGTCCCGCATCCCCGGCCGCTACAGCCTCGCCGTGGTGGACATCTACCAGGACCCGGAAGGTGCCAGGATGCACCAGATCGTCGCGGCGCCCACGCTGATCCGCCTGCGGCCGCTGCCGGTGCGCCGCCTGATCGGCGACCTGTCGGACGAGGCGCGCGTGCTCGCAGCCCTGGGCCTTGCGCCATGACCCCCGCCCCCCCGGACGACGTGCCCTTCCCCGACGCCCCCTCCCCCGACGCCCTGCGCGAGGAGCTGCTCGACCTGCGCGAGCGCCTGCGCGAGGCCGAGGAGACCATCGAGGCGATCCGCCAGGGCGACGTGGACGCCCTCGTCGTGGGCGGCTCGGACGGCCCGACGATCTACACGCTGGAGAACGACGACCGCCCGTACCGACGCCTGATCGAGCGGATCGGCGAGGGCGCGCTCACGCTCGATGCCGAGGGCGTCGTGCTGTTCTGCAACCGCGCGCTCGCCGAGCTGCTCCAGGCGCCGCAGGAGGACATCGTCGGCGGCCCGCTGCAGCGCTTCGTCCCGCCCGCCGACGTGGCGCGGCTGGAGCGCCTGCTCCAGCGCGGCGAGGGGCGTGGCGAGTTCTCGCTCCACGCCGGCGCGGGCCGCCTCGTGCCCACCGTGCTCTCGCTCAGCGAGCTGGGCGGCGGCGGGCGCGCGCTGTGCGCCGTCGTCACCGACCTCACCGCGCAGCACCGCGCCGGCGCCCTGCTGCACGACGCCAACCGCCGCCTGCTCGACGAGATCGCCGAGCGCGAGAACACCGAGACCCTGCTGCGCCAGTCGCAGAAGATGGAGGCCGTCGGCCAGCTCACCGGCGGCCTCGCCCACGACTTCAACAACCTCCTGACCGGCATCATCGGCTCCATCGAGCTGATCCAGAGCCGCATCGCGCAGGGCCGCACCGGCGAGCTGGGGCGCCTGGCCGAGTCCGCGATGGCGTCGGCCAACCGTGGCGCGGCGCTCACCCACCGCCTCCTCGCCTTCTCGCGCCAGCAGACGCTGGAGCCCGAGCCCACCGACGCCAACCGCCTGGTCGCCGGGCTGGAGGAGCTGATCGGCCGCACCGCCGGCGCCGGGATCGCGGTGTCCTGCACGCAGGAGGCCGGCCTGTGGCCCACGCTGTGCGACCCGAACCAGCTCGAGAACGCGATCCTGAACCTGTGCATCAACGCCCGCGACGCGATGCCCGACGGCGGCGTCCTGCGCATCGAGACCGCCAACGCCCGCCTCGACGCCGCCGGCCGCCACGACACGCCCGGCACGGCAGCCGGTTCCCTCGCGGAAGGCTCCACCGCGCGGGGCCCGGTGACTGCGGGCTTCGGCGACGGCGTGCCCGGCGACTACGTGATGGTGGCGGTGGCCGACACGGGCACCGGCATGACGCCAGAGGTGGCGACGCGCGCCTTCGACCCGTTCTTCACCACCAAGCCGTCGGGCCAGGGCACCGGCCTCGGCCTGTCCATGATCTACGGCTTCGCCCGCCAGTCGAGCGGCCACGTCCGCCTCGACAGCACCCCCGGCGCCGGCACCACGGTGCGCCTCTACCTGCCCCGCTTCCTCGGCTCCGCCCCGGCATAGAAAGCAAGCAAGCGAGTTCTTTCTTGAAAGAAAGAACCAAAGAACTTCGGCAAATTGGCTCTCTGCCAAACTCCCGAGCAAAAACTCCAAATTTGCAAAGTCCTTTTGCTTCTTTTTCTTCAGAAAAAGAAGGCCTTGCTGCCCTTCCTCCTCCCCTCCGCCCCCTGCTACGCTGCCGCCATGAGGCGCCTCCTCCTCCTGGCCCTGCTCCCGGTGCTCCTGGTCCCCGCCGCCTGGCTGGCCGCCGAGTGGCGCCTGCAGGCCGGCGTGCGGAACTGGGCCGCCGCCCGCGAACGCGAGGGCTGGACCGTGCGCGCCGGCCCCGCCGCCTGGACGGGCTTCCCGTTCGAGGCCGCGCTCGTGCTCCCCGACGTCGCCCTGTCGAGCCCCCCGGACGTCGCGGCGCCGGGCGCCGTCGCGGCGCCGGGCTGGTTCGACTGGTCCGTGCCCCGCCTGGAGCTGCGCGTCTCCCCGCTGCGCCCCGCGACCCTGCTGCTCCTGCCGCGCGGCCCGCAGCGCCTGCGCCTCGCCCCCCTCCCCGACGTCGCCGTGGACGCCGCCGACGCCCGCATCGCCGTGCCGCTGCGCGACGCCCCGCCCGGCACGGAGGCCGCCGTCACCGCCTCGGCCCTGCACGTCGCCCTGCCCGGCGGCGCGTCCGCCGCCACCGGCGCGCTGTCGCTGTCCCTCGCCCTGCACCCCGGCGCAGGCCGCGACGCCTCCGCCGCCACGGTGCGCCTCGACGCCACCGAGGTCGCGCTGCCCGGCCTGCCCGCCACGCTGCGCACCCTGTCCCTCGCCGGCGCCGTGGAGGGCCCGCTCGCCCTCCGCCCGACCCCGGCCGCCACCGCCGCCGCCTGGCGCGACGGCGGCGGCCGCGTCGTCGTGCAGCGCCTGGAGACCCGCTGGGGCGACCTCGCCGCCAGCGGCACCGCCACCCTGACCCTCGACGGCGCGCTGCAGCCCTCCGCCACCGCCACGCTGCGCCTCTCCGGCTACGACGCCGCCCTGGACGCCCTGGCGAAGGCGGGCACCATCGGCGCCGGCACCGCCCGCGTCGCCCACGCCGTCCTCGGCCTCATGGCGCAGCCCGACGCCGCCGTCTCGCTCCCGCTCACCTGGCGCGACGGCACCGTCGCGGCCGGGCAGATCCCGCTCCTGCGCACCCCGCCGGCGACGTGGTCCCTGGGGCCGGAGTGAAGCAAGGTTGAGGCTCCGCCTCAAACTCCGCCAAAGGCTGCGCCCTTGGAACGCACAACTTAAGCAAATAGGATCAAAGGGTTCTCGGACCCTTTGCGGGTTCGGGCAGGGCCCGGCCTTCCTTCCGTCACCGTACCATCACGCGACCGCCCCCGCCCGCCACGCTACAGCCCGCCCGTGCCCCGCCTCCCCCGCCTC
Source organism: Janthinobacterium lividum (assembly GCA_050920955.1). Lineage (GTDB taxonomy): Bacteria > Pseudomonadota > Alphaproteobacteria > Acetobacterales > Acetobacteraceae > CAXSEF01. The sequence goes on from JBPBQS010000271.1 coordinate 40,447, forward strand.
TGCGCCGCCCTGCTCGCCGCCGCCCCCCTGCCCGCCGCCGCGGACCCCGCCATCCCCATCGCCCCCGTCCACGCCACCACAAGCGCGCAGGACTCCCCCACCGCGCAGCCGCTCGACGCCACGCAGCCCACCTCCGTGACGAGCCGCGCCGCCCTGGAACGCTTCGTCGCCCCCACCGGCAGCTACGACGACGCGATCCGCCTGTCCCCCTCGGTGATCGACGTCAGCCCCAACGGCCCCGGCCTCGGCGAGGCGCAGATCCTCGCGATCCGCGGCTTCGTCGACGGCCAGTACAACGTCACCTTCGACGGCATCCCCTTCGCCGACAGCGACGACTTCACCCACCACAGCTCCGCCTACTTCGTCGCCCGCGACCTCGCCTCCGTCACCGTCGACCGCGGCCCCGGCAGCGCCGCCACCCTCGGCGACGCGACCTTCGGCGGCACCATCGCCCTGCGCTCGATCGCGCCCTCCGCGGCCGCGCCCACGATCTCGCCCACCGTCTCGCTCGGCTCCTTCGCCACCCGCTCCGGCGGCGTGCTGCTGGACTCCGGCCCCGCCCTGCTCCCCGGCGGCGCCACCGGCGTGCTCGACCTCGAATCCGCGCGGTCCGACGGCGCGCTTGCCCTCGCCGCCCAGCGCCGCGCCACCGCCTTCGCCAAACTGGTGGTCCCGCTCGGCCCCGACGCCACCCTCACCCTGGCCGCCAACGCCAGCCGCACGACGCAGAACGAGCCCCCCGGCGCCACCCTCGCGCAGATCGCCAACCTTGGCCCCTCGACCGCCCTGAACGCCGACCCCCGCTCCCAGGCCTACGCGGGTTACAACACCTCCGCCTACCGCACCGACATCGCCTACGCGACGCTCGCCGCCACGCCGAACCCTGCCCTGACCCTGTCGGACACGCTCTACACCTACGGCCTGGAGCGCCGCTTCCGCCAGGGCCTCGACCCCAACGGCGAAACCCCGAACGGCACCGCACTCTCCCCCGACGACGTCCCGGGACAGTCGCTCCGCAACGGCCTGCGCGCCTGGGGCGCCATCCTGCGCGCCGTGCAGACCCTGCCCGCCGCCCTCACCCTGGAGGCCGGCGTGTGGGCCGAGCGCCAGACCAACGCCCGCAGCTCCGTCGAGGTCGACCTGTCCGCCGGCGGGGCGCCCAACCCCGTGCTGCCCGCCGTCCCGGGCACCCCCGGCTCGGAGTCCATCGACCGCCTGCAGCACGAGAGCCTGCTCACCGTGCAGCCCTACGCCCAGCTCGGCTGGCGCCCCCGCCCCTGGCTGACGCTGACCGCCGGCCTGAAGGGCGCCTGGTCCACCCGCGACATCGACGCCCCCGTGATGCAGGGCACCCGCCTCCCCACCCGCGTGTCGCGCGGCTTCGGCGCCGCCCTGCCCTCCCTCACGGCGCTGCTCCGCCCCACCCCGCGCTGGAGCCTCTACGCCCAGGCCGCCCGCGGCTTCCTCGCCCCCCAGCTCCAGCTCTTCGACGTGACCGACCCCCGCACCGCCCCCATCGCCCCCGAGCAGACCTGGAACTTCCAGCTCGGCACCGCCTGGCGCTCGCACGGCCTGGCCGCGAGCGCCGACCTCTACGCGATCCTGTTCGACGACGCCGTCGGCGTGCGCACGATCGCCGGGAACGCCACCGTCTTCCCCGAGGGCCGCGTCACCTACCGCGGCGCCGAGGCCGAGGCCACGCAGTCCCTCGGCGCCGGCCTGTCCCTCTACGCCAGCGGCTCGCTCAACCAGTCGCACCAGGCCGCCACCGCCTCCTCCCCCGGCGGCCCCGCCCCCTCCACCCCGCAGTTCACCCTGTCCGCCGGCCTGCTCCTGACCCGCGACCGCCTCACCGCCTCGCTGATCGAGCGCCGCACCGGCGGCTCCTACGGCGACACCGGCCGCACCCAGTGGATCGCCCCCTACGGCCAGCTCGACGCCTCTGCCGGCACCACGCTCCGCCTCGGCCCCACGCCCCTCGCGCTGCGCCTCCAGGCCTTCAACCTCCTCAACAGCCGCAAGCCCGACGGCCTCGCCGGATACACGCTCGCCGCCGGCACGCCGCTGTTCTGGACGCAGGCCGGCACCTCCGTGTTCGCCAGCGCAACGGCACGGTTCTGAGAGAAGCAAGCATGGGCTCTGCCCAAACCCGCCAGGGCGAGCCGCCCTGGACTGGCCTCACTTAAGGGATGCGTTCCAAGGGCGCAGCCTTTGGTGGAGTTTGAGGCAGCGCCTCAACCTTTCTTCTCCAGGAACGCCCCGATCCTCTCGTTGAGGAACCGCGCGTCCTCTGTGCTCGCCCCCGCCCCCGCCGGGTGCCCCCACAGCGACGGGATCGGCACGAGCTCGCACCGCGGGATGAACGCCGCCTCGTAACGCGCGTCCTCGACCGGGAAGTACAGGTCCGTCGCCGACGGCATGTAGAGCACCGGCGCACGGATCGACCCCAGCGCTGCCGCCAGGTCGCCTGCGAACGGCGCCGTCTGCCCGACGTCGTGCGCCTGCCAGGTCCGCATCTGCGCGATCAGGTCGTTGGCGTCGCGCCCCTCGAAGAACTCCCGCGTCATCCGCGCCACCGCGTCCTTCAGCGTCGTGCCCGCCGGCTGCTCGCCGCGCCACAGCTCGCGCCGCCACCACTCCTGCGAGTACAGCCACCCCAGCCACACCAGCGCCGTCGCCTCGATCCCCCGCACCGGCTCGGCCACGTACTCGCCCCCCGCGAACACCGGGTCCGTCTCGATCGCCGCGATCTGCCCGTCGAGCCGCACGACGCCGTGCCCGTACGTCTTCGCCGTGCCTGACGTCGCCACCACGCGGTCCATGAACCCCGGGTGGCTGACCGCCCACTGCAGCGCCTGCTGCGCCCCCATGGAGAAGCCCACCACCGCGCGCAGGTGCCGCACGCCGAGCCCGTCCACCAGCACCCGCCGCGCCGCCTCCACGTCGTCGCGGATCGCGATCGCGGGGAACCGCGGCCCGTGCAGCGGCTCTGCCGTGTTGCTCGGCGACGACGACCGCCCGTTGCCGAACATCTCCGTCGTGACCAGGAACAGCTTCCCCGGGTCCAGCGCCTTGCCCGGCCCGATCAGCCAGTCGTAGCCGTGCAGGTCCGCCATGTAGTGCGACGGCAGCAGCACCGCGTTGTCCCCGGCCGCGTTCAGCGTCCCGTACGTCCCGTACACCACCCGCGCCTCGGGCAGCACCACGCCGCCCTCCGTCGCGAAATCGGCGATCGTGAACTCGTGCCGCACCGGCTCCTCCTGCGCGGAGGCAGCCCCCGCGGCGAGCAGGGCGGCGACGGCCACGAGGCGGGCGGCGGCATTGGTCATGGCGTGAGGCTCCTGGAAGCGAGGCAAGGTTGAGGCTCTGCCTCAAACTCCGCCAAAGGCGCGCCTTTGGAAACCTCGACAGGGAGCGCGGTCTGCACCCTGGGGTTGAACGCGACGCCGGACAGGCGGACCCTGCACGCGACCGAGCCGGACGACGACGACAGGAACAGCGACGATGCCCCCCCACGCCATGCCCGCCCTGCCCGCCGCGGCCTGCCTCGCCGCCGCCCTCCTGTGCGCCGCCCCCGCCCGCGCGCAGAACGCCAACGCCCCCGTGTCGCAGCAGGTCCGCCAGGGCGCCGACGACGTGACCGACAGCGCCGGCCGCCTCCACGACAAGAACGCCTACACCCTCTTCAACCCCACCCCCGACGACCAGATGCGCCCCTTCAGCCCCGACCGCCCCGGCAAATCGCACAGCCCGCTGACCGTCGACGCCGGCCACTTCCAGTTCGAGAGCGACATCTGGAACTACGCCTGGGACCGCTGGTCGCCCACCGCGACCACCTCGCGCGCCACCACCCTCGGCGCCCCCAACCTCAAGCTCGGCCTCACCAACAACGTCGAGTTCGACGTCGAGACCACCCTCTACAACAGCCTCTCCATGCGCAGCGCCGCCACCGGCGTGCAGCGCGCCCGCGGCGCCGGCGACCTGTTCCTCGGCGGCAAGATCAACCTGTTCGGCAACGACCAAGGCGACCGCGCGCTCGGCCTCCTCGGCTTCGTCAAGGTGCCCACCGCGGCCCCCGGCGTGGGCAACGGCACCACCGAGTTCTTCCTCAACATGCCCTTCATCACCGCCCTGCCGCACCAGTTCTCGCTGACCGTCGAGCCCTCGCTCAACCTGATCCGCAACCTCAACAAGCCCGGCTACGAGGGCGACCCGCAGATCATCCTCAACGTCAGCCGCTCCGTCCTCGTCCCCTCCCTCACCGCCTCGCTCGGCCTGGCGCTCGACTTCCCCGCCGACCACGCCGTAGGCCCCCGCCACACCCTCGGCCCCGCGCTGCAATGGCTGGTGACGCCGAACCTGCAGCTCGACGCCGGCCTCTACCTCGGCGTCTCCAAGGCGGCCCCGGACTACAACCCCTACGTCGGCATCGCCTTCCGCTACTGACCCCGCCCTACGCCGGCACCGCCCCGGACACCGGCTCCAGCCGCGCCGCCATCCGTTCCGCCTCCGCACAGACCTGCAGCCAGCCCGTCTCGTCCAGATCGTACGCCCTGCTCGTGGTCAGGTAGGCGACGTGCCCCTTGAGCAGACGGTCGCCCAGGTGGATCACCTGCCCCACCTGCGCCGCATGTCCCGCCTCCACGACCCAGAGCAACGTGACGTTTCCGAAACGGCGCAGCCTGGCCAGCAGCAGCCGCAGGTGGCGCTCGGACACGTCGTCGACGGAGCGCACGACGAAGATCCTGGCCGCGGCGCGCAGGTCCCCCTTGAGGATGCGCCACAGGAACCCGAGCCTGGCCGCCTCCCGCCGCCGGAAGTCCGCGGTCCGCAGCGCCTCCTCCGGCTGGACGGTGTGGTACATGTAGCCGTAGCGCCGATGATAGATGTCGCGGCTGCCCTCGCTGCCGGCGCTCATCACCGTCAGCATCTCCGGATCGCGAAGCCCCGCGAAATCGTCGTCCAGCCCCTCGAGCAGCCGGTGCAGCCTGATGCCGGCGAAGCGGAACAGCCCGACCGGCTCCACGCCGTGGCGCCGCTGCAGGAAGCTGAACTCGCAGGTGTCGCCCAGGCTCTCGAAGCGGCCCAGGAGTGCGGCCGTCGCCGCCGACGGCACCGGCGGCGCACCCTGCGGCACGGTCGAGCGCCGCATCACCAGGCGCTCGTGCATGAAGCCCAGCAGGCGCCGGTCCTCCGACCCGCCCACGTCGGCGGGGCGCATCGCATCGGGCTGCTCGAACGCGATCCGCATCGCCCCGTCGCGCCTCAGCACGGCCTCCGGCACCTCGCACGACACGGTCTGCGGGCCGCCCACGTCGAAGGCGCCGACCTGCGTGCCGTCGACGCGCACCACGAGCCGCTGCATCGCCACCCCGCCGCCCAGGAACGGCGCAACGCGCAGCAGCAGCGTGTGGCACGGCGCGTCGGGCGGCTCGGGCACCAGCAGGTCGCTCGCGTGCCCCTCCGTCCAGGCGCCCCCCGTCTCCGCGAACGACCAGCCGCCGCCCCTGTGCTCGACCCAGTCCGCCTCGTCGGTGAAGTCGATCACCAGGTGATCCCTGCCGACCATGGCACGCACTCCCGTTCAGGCGCCGCCGACCCGCGCCCGCCACACGGCGCCGCAACGGGCACCCGCACGCGACGCCCCGCCCCGGACCGGCGGAATCCGTTTCAGTCCAGCATCGACGCGACCACGCGCGCGACGTCGCCGACGGTGTGGATCGCGACGAACTCGTTGGCCTGGAACTCGATGCCGAACTCGTCCTCGATGCGCAGCATCGCGCCCACCAGGCTCACCGAGTCCCACCCGGGAATGCCGTCCAGCGCCATGCCCGGCTCCACGACAAGCCCCGGATCGCCCGCGACCTCGCGCAGGATGTCCGCCAGCCTGCCCTCGATCCCCCCGTCCCGCGCGACGGGCGGCGCCTCGCCGCTCATGCCAGCCCCAGGAGGTCGCGCACCGGCCCGGGCCATTGCGCGACGTCCGCGCCGTGGCGGCAGAACAGCGCGAACGTCAGCCGCTCGCAGCCGATGGCGAAGCAGCCGCTGAACGGCCGCGTGCCGTCGGCCGCCGTGTAGTCGTAGCTCCTGCTGAAATAGTCGTTGTGCAGGTTGAGCGAGCCCGCCGCGATCTCGTGCTCGCCGAACAGCGTCACGCGCAGCTCGTACTTCAGCTGCGCCGCGGTCTGCATCAGGCTCTTCTGCAGCGCGTCGTTGCAGAAGAACGGGTCGTCCGCCGCCGCGATCCTGGCGCGCAGGCCCAGCGACACCGCGAGCCGCTTCAGCTCCTCCAGCAGCGCCGCGCGCCGCGCGAGCACGAAGGCCTCGCTGCCGATCGTGACGATCTCGCGCATGGTGAACGCGCTCAGCCGGTCGAGCGAGCCCGACTCGCTGGCCTCGTTGCGGAACGCGTTGCCATGCACCGTCAGCACCTGGTCGGCCACGTCGCCCCGGCCGCGCAGCAGCCAGTAGCAGCAGTCGCACACGGTCGGCGCGAGCGCGTTCACCGCGGGCGCCAGGCCGTTCTCCGCGGTGCACGCGATCGTCGTTGCACCCGACCCCTTCCGGCAGGCCTCGCTGAACCGGCTGCGCGAGGCGAAATCCCCGCCGACGCCCGCCGCGACCATGGCCAGCTGCGGGAAGTCGTGGAAATAGTTGATGTCGCGCAGCACCGGAACCGGCCAGAGCGGCGGATAGGACAGCGCCCGGGCCCCCTGCCGCGCCGCGACCTGCAGCAGCAGCGCGTCCAGCGCCCCGCGCACCCTGAGGAAGCCGCCGCTGAACGCGAACAGCCCCGGCCCGAGCCGCTGCACGTCGCCCGCGGCCTCGAGCGCCGGCTGCGCGTCGTGCCCGCTCCACCCCTCCGGCTCGCTGCGGAACACCTCCTCCTCGCTCAGGTGCCGGGCAACCCGCAGCACCCGCGTCACGGCCTGCCGCAGACGGTCGTCCGACACGTCGTCCCCGACGGTGGCGGTCACGCCGTCCGGCCCGCTGACGAGCCCCTCGACGCTGAAGCTGCGCCCCAGGAGCCTGGCGACATCCCCGAGCACCGCATCCCCGACCGGCCCCGTCCGAACGCTTGCCTGCACCATCCGGTCGGTCCTCCCTTGGCGATCCGCCGGCAACCACGTGGCCCGCGCCAGGCCCGCCAAGCGGCCTGGAAGGCGCATCACCTCATGGATTACGTCTCAAATCCACACGCTAAACGGCGCCCGGACACGTTTCTTTACCAAAATCGTATCCCGGCGAGAGACACGACACGAAACACGTCATGCATCCAATCCGATGAGACGTTCCCCAGACATGGAAACCTCCCATGTCCGACATGAATCCGCTCTCCTTAACCCAGTACCGCCAAGCGCCTGCCCGCCCTGTCGCGCGCCATTCCGGCATGGCCCCGGCCGCCGCCTCAGCCCTGCCGGCCCCCTGGCGGCGGCAGCGCGGCCCGGTCCAGCTTGCCGTTCACGGTGAGCGGCAGCGCCGCCAGCGCCACGTAGGCCGACGGCAGCATGTGCGGCGCCAGCCTGGCCGCGAGCTGCCCGCGCACCGCGTCCACGTCGGCCCCGTCCAGCACGACGTAGGCGAACAGCCGCGTGCGGCCGAGGTCCTCGCGCGCCACCACCGCGACGTCGGCAACGCCCGCCAGGCTCCTGATCTCCGCCTCCACGGCGCCCGGCTCGACACGGAACCCCGCGATCTTCACCTGGCTGTCGCGCCGCCCGAGGAACTCGACCTCGCCGTCCCCGAGCCTGCGCGCCAGATCCCCCGACCGGTACATCAGCCGCCCCGGCGCGAACGGGTCCGGCAGGAAACGCTCGGCGGTGAGATCCGGCCGGCCGAGATAGCCGCACGACACCCCGTCGCCGCCGACATGGATCTCCCCGATCTCGCCGTCCGCCACCGGCGCCAGCGCGTCGTCGAGTAGGTGCAGCGTCACGTCGGGCAGCGGCACGCCGATCAGGCTGCGCCCGACGCCCACGTCGGCGGCGCGGATGCGCCGGTAGGTGGTGTGCACCGTGGTCTCGGTGATCCCGTACATGTTGACCAGCTGCGGCGCCTCGTCGCCGCGCGCCGCGATCCACGGCCCCAGCTCCGCGAAACGCAGCGCCTCGCCGCCGAACACGACCACCCGCAGCGCCAGCCGCGCGGTGAGCAGCGCGCGCGCCGACGACAGCAGCCGGAAGTACGACGGCGTCAGGTTGAGCACGCTCACCGCCTCCGCCTCCAGCAGGCGCAGGAAGCGGTTCGCATGCCGCGTGGTGGCCTCGTCCACGACCACGAGCCGCCCGCCGTGGAGCAGCGGCCCCCACATCTCCCACACCGCGAAGTCGAAGCCCACGGAATGGAACAGCGTCCAGACGTCGCGCTCCGAGAAGCCGAACCAGCCCCGCGTGGCCTCGAACAGCCGCACGACGTTGAAGTGCGACAGCACCACGCCCTTGGGCTGCCCGGTGGAGCCGGAGGTGTAGAGCACGTAGGCCGCCGCCCCCGCCCCGCCCGCCTCGCCGCGATCCGGGGCCGCGCCCCCGCCGTCCTCCCCGGGCTCGGCCGCCTCGACCCTGCGCACCCCGGCCTCGTCGCCGAACGGCACGTCCCCGTCGGACACCACGCACCGCACCCCGGCCTCGGCGCACATGCGCTGCAGCCGCGCCGGCGGATGCATGCGGTCGAGCGGCACGCACGCCGCCCCCGCCTTGAGCACCCCGATCAGCGCCGCGACGAGCGCCGCCCCCCGCTCCACGCAGACGCCGACCCCCTCGCCGGGCCGCACCCCCTCCCGCCGCAGCCGGCCCGCCACCCGGTCCGCCGCCGCGTCCAGCGCCGCGTAGCTGGTGCGCGTGCCCCCGCTGACCACCGCCACCGCATCCGGCGCCCGCAGCACCTGGCGCTCGAACAGCGCGTGCAGCGTCGCCCCGGAAGCCGCCGCAACCGTCACCCCCGAGCCCCCCGGCCCGGCCCCACGCCGCCTACCCGCCCTGCGCCCGGAACGCCGTCACCGCGTCCTGTATCCTGCGCAGCATCTCGCGCACGCCGAGCCCCGAGACGCCCGACATCACGAACACCTCCTGCCCCGACGCCTTCTCCAGCGCCTTCCTGCGCCGCGAAAGCTCCGTCGAGGTCATCGCGTCCGCCTTGTTGAGCACGATCAGCTCCGGCTTCTCCGCCAGCCCGTCGCCGTAGGACTCCAGCTCCGTGCGCACCGTGCGCCACGCCCGCACCACCTGCCCCTGCGCCCCGTCCACCAGGTGCAGCAGCACCGCGCACCGCTCCACGTGCCCGAGGAACCGGTCCCCCAGCCCCGCCCCCTCGTGCGCCCCCTCGATCAGCCCGGGGATGTCCGCCAGCACGAACTCCTCCGTATCAGACAGCCGGATCACGCCGAGCTGCGGGTGCAGCGTCGTGAACGGGTAGTCCGCGATCTTCGGCCGCGCCGCCGTCGTCGCCGCCAGGAACGTGCTCTTCCCCGCGTTCGGCAGCCCCACCAGCCCCGCGTCCGCGATCAGCTTCAGCCTGAGCCAGATCCAGCGCTCCTCCCCCGGCCACCCCTTGTCCGCCCGCCGCGGCGCCCGGTTCGTGCTGGTCTTGAAGTGCGCGTTGCCGTGCCCGCCGTCCCCGCCCCGGCACAGCACGATCCGGCGCCCCGGCTCGTCCAGGTCCGCGATCAGCGTCTCGTGGTCGTCGGCGATGATCTGCGTGCCCACCGGCACCCGGATCAGCACGTCGTCGGACGCCGCCCCCGTGCGGTCCGAGCCCGACCCGTTGCCGCCCTTGCGCGCCCGGAAATGCTGCGTGTAGCGGAAGTCGATCAGCGTGTTCAGGTTCTGGACCGCCTCGACGATGATGTCGCCGCCGCGCCCGCCGTTGCCGCCGTCAGGGCCGCCGAACTCGATGAAACGCTCGCGCCGGAAGGCGATGATGCCGTCGCCGCCGTCGCCGGAACGGACGTAGATCTTGGCCTGGTCGAGGAACTTCATGGCGTCACTGGCCTACAGGGAAGCAAGCATGGGCTCTGCCCAAACCCGCCAAAGGCCTGGAGGCCTTTGGAAACCCGTTACTTAAGAGAAGGCGATCCAAGGGCCCAGCCCTTGGCGGAGTTTGAGGCAGAGCCTCAACCTTGCTTTCTTCCACAAGGCACAAACGACAAGGGGGCCGGCTCGCGCCGACCCCCTGGCCCCAGCCCGCGCGGCAGGACTACTCCGCCGCGACGGCGCCCGGCTCGACCGAGACGTGCACCCGGTCCTGCGCCCGGCGGGTGTACTTCACGATGCCCGCGATCAGCGCGAAGATCGTGTGGTCCTTGCCGAGGCCGACGTTGGCGCCGGGGATCCAGCGCGTGCCGCGCTGGCGGATGATGATGTTGCCGGGGATCACGGTCTCGCCGCCGAACTTCTTGAGCCCGAGGC